>NZ_JBNDIT010000003.1:0-296014 GCF_050434545.1 Comamonas sp. 4034
GCCCACGCTTGCCGCTCGCAGGAGCCAGCCACTGCATGTCTTTATCCAGCCAGATGCTCAAGTCGCCTCTAGCCTTCAGTGCTGCGTTGTACGCCGGTGCGGTACTTGCGCCGTCCCCAGTTCGTCTCACTCATCATCCGAGCCTACTACCGCTGCGGCCCGGATTTGTGCAACAAAGCCGTTGAGGCGCGCACTGTATAAGCACTAGTGGGTAGTTTCGCCTGGATGAGCTTACCCGTGCCTTTGGCTGCTATACCTTGCCTTTGCCAATGGCGCTGACGGCTGCGCGCAAGTTGTGCAGCAGGTCCTCCACCAGCGCGTTGTCCGGCTGGCTGCGCCAGATTGCCAGCAGTTCGGACACGGGGTGTTGGCCCTGCAGCGGCCTGAATACGACCCGTGGCATGCCCACGCGCTGCAGGGCAGCGGGTACGATGGCGGTTCCCTGGCCGTGGGAGACCAGCGACAGCACCGACAGCCAGTGCCGCACCTCGTGGCGAATCTCCGGGGCAAAGCCATGGGCCATGCACATCTGGTAGATGCGCTGGTGGTAGACCGGCGAGACGGCGCTGGAAAAGAGAATCAAGCGCTCGTCCTTCAGGCGCGCCAGATCAATTTCCGGCTCCTTCGCCAATGCGTGGCCTTCGGGCAGGCAGGCGACGAAGGCCTCCTCCATCAGCAGCTGGCTGGCAATGCCTTCAGGCAGCAGAATGCTGTGCACCAGGCCCAGGTCAAGCCGTCCCTGCTGCAGGCCCTGCACCTGCTCGGCACTGTTGAGTTCGAGCATGTCCACGCGCACCTGCGGGTGCTGCGCCTGAAAGGCTGCCAGCGCCTGTGGCACGCCACGGTACAGGGCTGATCCGACGAACCCGAGCCGCAGGTGGCCGCGCACGCCGTGACCCACATCACGCGTCTCCTGCACTGCCTGCTGGGACAGCGTCAGCAATTGCCGCGCACGAGGCAGCAGGTGCTCGCCCGCAGGCGTCAGGCGCACGCCCTTGCTGGTGCGCTCGAACAGCTGGGCACCAATCTCCTCTTCCAGCTGCTTGATGGCTACCGACAGCGGCGGCTGCGATATGGACAGGCGCCTGGCCGCGCGGCTGAAATGCAGTTCTTCGGCGAGGGTTGCGAAGTAGTTGAGAAGGCGCAGTTCCATGCTGTCTCCTTGAATCTGGGCTCCTCCGTCCACGGTTGGTTCCATGGCTCTGGGACGCTATTAATATTTAATATGTATCGATCAAGATTTTAATAATATTTGACGCGAATCGGTCAGGGTGCTGAAATTCAGCGATCAAACACAGGCTGCGCTGCAGGCTCCAAGGTGGAACTGTGGCGACAGACCCGCTTTCCAGGAGACGCGCATGTCCGCCCATGACCAGCCCCAGCATACTGCCGTTGCCAAGACGGTGCTGCCCAACGAACACCCGGTGCCAGATCGCCACGGCGCCAATTTCTACGAGACCGATCCCGAGCTGCAGACACTGCTCAAGCTGTATCTGCCAGCCGATCTGCTCGCGCATCTGCAGCCGCACTTTGCGCGCATGGGAGAGTTGGCAGGTGGCCGGATCGACGAGCTGGCAGGCATTGCCGACAAGAACCCGCCCACGCTCGAATACCGTACCCGCGCGGGCGAAGACAGGCAGCGCATCATCAAGCACCCGGCCTATGAAGAGCTGGAGCGCATTGCGTACGGCCAGTTCGGCCTGCAGGCCATCTCGCACCGCGACGACATGCTGGGCTGGAAGGGCAAGATGCCGCCCATCGTCAAATATGCGCTGACGTATCTGTTCGTGCAGTCCGAGTTCGGGCTGTGCTGCCCACTGTCGATGACCGACTCGCTCACCCGCACCCTCAAGAAGTTCGGTGACCAGGCGCTGGTGGACAAATACCTGCCCCAGCTCCTGTCGCTGGATTGGGACACGCAGGCCCAGGGCGCCATGTTCATGACCGAGCAGGCGGCGGGCTCCGATATCTCGAACACCCAGACCGTTGCCAAGGCGGCTGCCGACGGAAGCTGGCGTCTGACAGGCGACAAGTGGTTCTGCTCCAACCCCGATGCTGCATTTGCCATGGTGCTGGCGCATGTCGATGGCGCGCCTGCCGGCATGAAAGGCATATCGCTCTTCTTGCTGCCGCGCACGCTGGACGACGGCAGCAACAACCACTACCGCATCATCCGCCTCAAGGACAAGATGGGCACCAAATCCATGGCCAGTGGCGAGATCCGCATGGATGGCGCCGTGGCCTATCTGGTGGGTGAGCAGGGCCGGGGCTTTGTGCAGATGGCCGACATGGTCAACAACTCGCGCCTCTCCAATGGCGTGCGTTCGGCAGGAATGATGCGCCGCGCCGTGGCCGAGGCCGAGTTCGTCGCGCGCGAGCGCATCGCCTTCGGCAAGCGCCTCGAAGACATGCCGCTGATGCAGCGCCAGCTCGACAAGCTGCGCGTGCCCGCCGAGCAGGCACGCACCATGGTGTTCCAGACTGCGCGCACATTGATGCGCTCGGACGCGGGTGAAGAAAACGCCTACGCGCTGCTGCGCATTCTCACGCCGATGATCAAGTTCCGCGCTTGCCGCGATGCGCGCAAGGTGACAGGCGATGCCATGGAAGTGCGTGGCGGCTGCGGCTACATCGAAGAGTGGAGCGATCCGCGCCTGGTGCGCGATTCGCACCTGGGCTCGATCTGGGAAGGCACCAGCAACATCGTGGCGCTCGATGTGATCCGCGCCATCAAGCGCGAAGGCTCGCTGCCGGTGCTGCAGGCCTATCTGAAGGATTTGCTCGACCACAGCACGACCACCGCTGGCTACCGCAAGGCGCTGGAAGACGCATTGGGCCGCGCCAGTGCGCTGGCCGAGCGCGCCGCGCAGGAAGGTGGCGATGCGCTGGCCCGCCAGGCCGCCACGGGCCTGTACAACTGCACCACCGCGATTGCCATGGCGTGGGAAGCGGGCAAGACCGGATCAGCCGAGCGCCTGCGCCTGTCGCAACTGGTGCTGCTGCACCGCGTGCTGCCCCGCGATCCGCTGGAGAGCGGCGCCGTGCCTGCCGACTGGCGGTAAGGCGGCGACCGGTTGATATAAGCAGTTTTAGGGAAAAAGTGCTGATGGCACGCACGGGGCGTGCGCCATAAGCTACTTTTTTGATAGTGAATTGGCCTGTGGTGCGGCGCAAAACCGTGCTGCAGGCTGCGAAACAACAAGATGCAAGGAGACAGATGATGAAAAAACGCAGCATGTTGCTGGCCCTCGTGGCCGCAGGTGTGGCCCAGTGGATGGGCGCTTCGGTGGCCAGTGCGGCAGAGAAGTTTCCCGATCGCCCGATCATGTTCACCGTGCCCTTCCCGCCGGGCGGTCCCACGGATGCCATGGCGCGCATTCTGGCCACCGCAATGACGCAGGAGCTGGGCCAGAGCGTGATCGTGGAAAACAAGGCGGGCGCTGGCGGCAACATTGGCGCCGAGTACGTGGCGCGTGCCAAGCCTGACGGCTACACCATCATGTTTGGCACCTCCGGCCCGCTGGCCATCAACCAGAGCCTGTACAAGGCCATCAAGTACGATCCGCGCACCAGCTTTGCGCCCATCATCTACGTGGGCTACCTGCCCAACATCCTGGTGGTCAAGCCCGATCTGCCCGTCAAGAACGTGCAGGAGCTGATTGCTCTCGACAAGGCCCAGCCTGGCAAGCTCAACTTTGCCTCGTCGGGCAACGGCGCTTCGTCGCACCTGGCAGGTGTCATGTTCAACGGCGTTGCCGGCACCCATCTGCAGCACATTCCCTACAAGGGCACGGGCCCTGCGCTCAACGACCTGCTGGCCGGTCAGGTGGACATGACCTTCACCGACATCCTCACCGCCATGCCGTACATCAAGACCGGCAAGGTGAAGGCGCTGGGCGTGGCCACTGCCAAAAAATCCAGCGCCATGCCCGAGATTCCGACCGTGGCCGAGCAGGGCCTCAAAGGCTATGACGTGAGCGTATTCTTTGGCGTGGTAGCGCCCAAGGGAACGCCGCAGGACCGCATCCAGGTGCTGAACCAGGCGTTTTCCAAGGCGCTGGATTCGGACGCTGTGAAGAAGGCATTTGCCGCCCAGGGGCTGGAGGCATCGCCTGACCGTTCGCCAGCCTACTTGGCGGGCTTCATCAAGACCGAAGTGGACAAGTGGAAATCCGTCGTGCAGCAGTCGGGTGTGACGCTGGATTGAACGCACAATCAGGGCCCAACCATCAGCATCCGAGCATGAGCAATACTCCGCAATCCATTCCCAATACCGGCGCGCTCAAGGGCGTGCGCGTGCTGGACCTCTCGCGTATCCTGGGTGGCCCGCTGTGCGGCCAGATCCTGGGCGACCATGGCGCCGATGTGCTCAAGGTCGAGCCGCCGCAGGGCGACGACACCCGCACCTGGGGGCCTCCGTTCCGTGACGGCGTAGCCTCGTACTACTTTGGCCTCAACCGCAACAAGCGCATCCAGTTCATGGACCTGGCAAGCCCCGAGGGGCAGCGGGAGATCAAGGAGCTGATGGCGCAGGCCGACGTGGTGGTGGAAAACTTCAAGGTCGGCACCATGGAGAAGTGGGGTATCGGCTACGAGCAGATGCAGCATGTGTTTCCGCACCTGGTGTGGTGCCGTGTGACCGGCTTTGGCGCCGACGGCCCGCTGGGCAGCCTGCCCGGCTACGACGCCGCCATCCAGGCCATGGCAGGCTTGATGAGCATCAATGGCGAGGCCGACCGCGACCCGCTGCGTGTGGGCCTGCCCGTGGTCGACATGGTGACGGGCCTGAACGCCGTCATCGGCGTGCTGCTGGCGCTGCACGAGCGCGCGGCCAGCGGCCAGGGCCAGCTGGTGGATGCATCGCTCTACGACGCAGGCATTTCGCTGCTGCACCCGCATGCGGCCAACTGGTTCATGAACGGCAAGATTCCCGGCCGCTCTGGCAATGCCCACCCCAATATCTACCCGTACGATGTGGTGAGCACCGGCACCTCGCCCATCTTTCTGGCCGTGGGCAACGACCGCCAGTTCCGCCTGATGTGCAAGCACCTTGGTCAGGAAGGGCTGGCGGACGACCCGCGTTACGCCACGGCGGGCCAGCGCTCGGTGCACCGGGCCGAGCTCAAGCCGCTGCTGGAGACGGCTTTTGCCGCGCTGGACGGCGTCAAGCTCGCGGAGGAGCTGATGGACATCGGCGTGCCCGCCGCCCCTGTGCTGAATGTGGAACAGGCCCTGCAGGCTCCGCACACCCAGCACCGCGAGCTGGTCGTCAGAATGGGCGAATACACCGGCCTGGGCGCGCCGGTCAAGCTCAGCCGCACGCCTGCGTCCTACCGCTTTGCGCCGTTGACGGAAGGCAAGGCCTTTCTGGATGCCGCCAACGATGCCTAGGCGGTGGTTACCGCGCACCGCATGACGTAAAAGAGGCCGCAAGGCCTCTTTTTCATGGTCGTTCCCCGGGGGCTACGCCATTCAGGGGTCATGCCATTCAGTTCAG
The DNA here is from genome assembly GCF_050434545.1 of Comamonas sp. 4034. Classification (NCBI taxonomy): domain Bacteria; kingdom Pseudomonadati; phylum Pseudomonadota; class Betaproteobacteria; order Burkholderiales; family Comamonadaceae; genus Comamonas; species Comamonas sp. 4034. Next base: position 5,498 of record NZ_JBNDIT010000003.1, read on the forward strand.
CAGCCGGATGCCCGTGCGCTGAACAAATGCCTCATAGCTGATCGGTTTGCCTGCGCGGGTGGATTTCTGGTTGGCCTGCAGGTGCACCCAGCGCTCACCGGTGGCCGGGTCGTACACCATCTTGAACACGGCGTCCGGCACCCAGACCTCGCTATTGCCAATCGTGTGGGGCTGGCGGCTGCTGAACACCGGGCCGGTGATCACGTACACATCGCCTCGGGCGCGGCGGATGTAGCGGCGCGTATCCTGCTCGATCTGCGACCAGGGCTTGCCGTTCTGCGTCGGGTCCTGCGGCACCATATTGGCCAGCGAATAGCTCTGCGCCTTGCCAAAGGTGGTGCTCATATCGCCTGCCGCAGCCATGTGGCCCCGGCTGAAGCCCGAGCGGCGGTAGTCGGAGAGCAGGGCGCGTTCGGATTCGGGAAGGCGGGCTTCCTCATAGAACTTGTCATTGCGCTTCAGATCCTTGGCCTTGTTCAGCATTCGGGCGTTCAGGCGCTGGGCGGTGTAGAGCGGCGTCTTGGTCTGGCCCGAGTGCAGCACCGCAAACTCCTCAAAGCACAGCGCACGCTGCTGGCCATAGCCTTGAATGACCGGGGGCTTGCCGGAGAAGAATTGCGGGCAATCATCAAAACCTGCTGCAAAAGCCGTAGCGGCACAGGAAAGCAGGGCGGGCGCGAGAAGAAAAGAGGAGCGGAAAAACATAAGCGCGCAAGTGTTGCACAACTTGGCGGACTTGCGGCCAAAAAACCTCGCGCGCTGCGGGCATTGAAACGGCTATGGGCTTGCAGGCAGTTCCATCAAAAAAGCCCAGAGCTGCTGCGCATGCGTAGGCAATTGCTCGGGGTTGCGGCAAGCCAGCACCAGGTGGCGCGCGGCCCATCCGGCAGCCAGGGGGAGGATGCGCAGTGGCGTCTGTGGCCAGCGCTCAACGCAACGCTGTGCGGCAGCCTGCGGCACCAGTGCCGCGCCCAGGCCCATGGCAGCCCAGTCGCACAGGGCGTCAAGATGCGGCGCTCTGGCACGGTAGCGCAGGCCAACGCCTGCCTGCAGCGCCTGCGTGGCAATCAGCTGCTGCAAGGCATGCTGTGGCAGCAGTCCCAGCAGGGGCAGATCCTTGAGGTGGGACAACCGACTATCTGCCGGCAAGCCTTCGAGCAGCGGCGCAGGGCCCAACAGCACCAGCGGGTCGGCGCGCCAGGTCTGCGTATGCAGTGCGCCGGAGGCGGCCGCGTTGGAGAGCACGCCCAGGTCTGCCTCTCCGTCCAGCAGCGCGCGTGCAATGGTGTCGCTGGTGCATTCGCGCAACTCCAGTCGCAGCAGCGGGTTGGCCTGCATGAAGGCACCCAGCGGTGCAATCAGGTGTTCGCTGATGGCCGAGGTGTTGGCCAGCAGTTCGATGCGTGTACCCAGCCCTTGGCCAAAGGCCTGCATGTCGCCCGCCATCTGCTCCATCTGCAGCAGCATGCGGCGTGCGTGGGGCAAGAGCACGGCCCCAGCCTCGGTGGGCAACACGCCGCGCTTGCTGCGCGAGAGCAGGGCCATGCCCAGCACGGCTTCCATGCCACGGATGCGCTCGCTGGCTGAAGCCAGGGTGATGTGGCTGCGCTCGGCGCCCTGGGTGATGGTGCCTGATTCCACCGTGTGCACAAAAAGGCGCAAGTCCTGCAGATCAAAACGCATGGCGGGCAATGCGTGAAAGGGAGGTTGGATGCATCAGTCCATGGTAGCGGACGGGTAATGTTTTGAATATGGATTTTCCATAGTAATAATCAGAAATATCCAGTTTGTCTAACGAAAATACCTGATTCAGAATTTTCTCTATGGAAAAAACTGAAATGAATGGGTGCCTGCATGGCTTGCCGCTGCTCCCTCCGGTTGCAGATGCGGGCTGTGTTGTCATGGCTGCTGCAAACACGCGGGCCTATGGAGGTGGCGCATGACGGATCCGGGTTGGTGGCTGGGTGTTGCAGCCGTCTTTGTAATCGCAGGCATGGTCAAAGGAGTGGTGGGCCTGGGCTTGCCCACGGTGTCGATGGCGCTGCTGGCGCTGTGGCTGACCCCGGCAACGGCTGCGGCCTGGCTGGTGTTGCCGTCGATGGTGACGAATATGTGGCAAATGCGCCCCTGGCCCCAGTTGCGCGTATTGGCACGGCAGCTGTGGCCCATGCAATTGGGCGTGGTGATTGGTACCTTGGGCGCGGCCTGGCAGTTTGGCGCCTTGCAACTGGCCAGCAGCCAACGCTGGTTGGGCGCGGCGCTGGTGTTGTATGCGCTATGGGGTTTGTGGGGCAGGCCCTTGGTGGTTCCGGCTTCTGCTGGCGGCAGGCAGCAGTCGCTGGCGCACGGCATGTTGGGCGCGCTGGTGGGGGCGGCCACAGGTGTGGTGACGGCATTGACCGGCGTGTTCGTCATCCCCGCCGTGCCCTATCTGCAGAGCCTGGGCTTGGGCAAGGATGCCCTGATCCAGGCCATGGGCCTGAGTTTTTCGGTATCGACGATCGCACTGGCCATCAGCCTGCAGCAGCACGGCGGCGTGGCCATGGCCGAATGGGCATGGTCTGCCCTGTGGCTGCTGCCCGCACTGGCAGGCATGTGGAGTGGCGAGCGGCTGCGCGGGCGACTGTCGCCCCAGGTCTTCAAGCGCTGCCTGTTTGCGAGCCTGTTGTTGCTGGGGGTGTATATGACGGTGCGCCGATAACAAAAACAGCGGAAGAATTCATGCCCCAGCAGGTGGTGAGGGGCATGTCATTGAAATAGGATCAATGTTTTTCGAGGTGGTTGGATAAACTCATTTCGTTACACCCGGTTCATTCACCCTTATGCATTTGCTACACCGCCTTCGAGCTCCAAAACAAGCTGCAGCTTTGCTGGCAACCCTGATGGGGGCAATCATTCCGTGGGTGCGATTGGCCATTCGCGGCCATGTCGAGTTCTGCGATGGTGAGTGCAATCCACGCGATTGGCTGGACTATGCCGACATCATGGGGGGCCTGCTCTCACTTTGCATCCCCGCCGCCGTCCTGACATGGTTGGCCTTTCAGTTCTTTCGACGCGATGAAAGGAACTGGATGCTTATGTTGGTCTGGTTGTTCACCTTCATAGGCGCCATTGCCAGTGGTGTGTATCTTGCGCGACTGGAGGAGGCGTACTTTGCCCAGTTTTAGGGGTTCGTGGCGCAGCTCGCTTCGTCAAAATCCGTTTCTCGCCTCAGCAGGCGCGAGCCTCACATCTGCATATGCACGGGGTGCAAAGAGTTGGGCCTGTCCATTGCGTTTGATCTGTCTGGCAGTTGCTGCATTGTGGCCAGGCTCACGCCGGCCAGAGCCTCCTTCTACGGAAAAAGCCACGCTCAGCATTCGTTGGACCGACACCGAGTTTCGTGAGGAGCTCACTGGCATGTTTCCCTGCGACGCCATTGGGATAGAGGTCGTCACCAAAGGGTATGCGCTGGGCGAGCCGGTGGAGGTGAAGGTTTCAGGGGGGCTGGAGGAGGAGCCTCCCGAAATCTTTTTTCCCTTGGTGGACCATCAAGGCATCGCGCGAATGCTTTTCCAGGCCCCCGAATGCCGAGAAGGTGCGGGCGAGACCGACGAGCCGGGAAATTGATCTCGTCAAAGAGCGCTTTAGAAAGCGGAAAAACCGTACGCTAATGGGCAGCGTTTGTATGGCAGTCCTGTTCGATGCAGCCCAAGGACAGAGCGTCTGCCACGCTTGCTGCGTGGGCAGGGCGCTCAGTCCTTGGGTCGGAAGCCGATGACGAGGTTGCTCGGCACTGTGCCATCCACATCCTTGGGCAGCGTCTCGGTCTTGTGCATGGCGCGTACCACGGCGTCGTCCCAAGCCTTGTTGCCGCTGGATTTGACCACGCGCACGCCGACGATGGTGCCGTCGGGTGCGGCACGTACTTCCAGCTCAGCCCGCGGATTGCCCTGGATATCGTCCGGGAAGGCGATATTGGGGCGCACCTTGGCTGCCACACGGCCGCCATAGCCAGCAGATGGGCCTCCCTTGCCACCAGAAGTACCCGATGTGCTGCCACCTTTGGCAGAGGCGCCGGATGCACCATCGGCCCCCGCCAAGCCCTGCATGCGGGCCAGATTGGCGGCGCGCTGGGCTTCGGCAGCCTTGGCATCGGCTGCTGCCTTGGCTTTGGCCTTGGCGTCGGCTTCTGCCTTGGCCTTGGCATCGGCCTTGGCTTTTTCGGCCTTCTCGCGCTCGGCTTGTTCCTTCTGGGCTTTTTCCTTGGCGTCCTTTTCCTTTTGCAGGCGATCTTTCTTCTCCTGCTCCAGGCGATCCTTCTTGTCCTGCTCGGCCTGCTTCTTGCGATCGGCTTCCTTGCGTTCGGCCTCGGCTTTCTGCGCCTTTTCCCTGGCTTCTTTCTTCTCCTGCTCGATGCGGTCCTTCTTGTCCTGCTCGGCTTGCTTCTTGCGCTCGGCTTCCTTGCGTTCGGCCAGTTCGCGCTCCTTCTGTTCCTTTTGCTCGCGCAGCTTCTTTTCCTGCTCCTTTTTCTTGCGCAGGGCAATCTCGGCTTCGTGGTCGTCGTCATCCTCCTGTGCTGCAACAGGCTTGGGCGGCGGCGTCACCACGGGTTTGGGCGCGGGAGCAGGTGGTGGGGGAGGCGGTGGGGGCGGTTCAGGCACCGGCTGGGGAGCGGGCGGCGGCGTGACCGGGGCAGGCGCGGCCTGCTCATTGGTGGGGGCCCACAGCTCGGCCTCGACAGCGGGCTGGTCGCTGTCTCGCGGGTTGCGCACCGTCCACAACAGTGCAATCACCACCAGCAAATGCGCAACCGCGGCCAGGGACCAGGATTTGGTCCGCGACGGTGGCTTGGGTGGTGCGAACTGGTCGCGTTCTTGGCGAGGGGACATGGAGGCTTTTCTTTACTTGCCGGCTACTTGCAGCGCAACACGTTTGACACCAGCGGCCTGAATGGCAGTCATGGCGTCCATGACTTTCTGGTAGCTCAGGTCCTTGTCCGCGACCAGGAGCATGGCGCTGTCTTCGGGTTGTTCACTTTGCCAGGCTTTAGCGGCTCCACCCAGTTCTGGAAGGGTGAGTTCCTTGGACGATTTGCCAGCTTGAAGCTTGATGGTGCCGTCCTTGCCAAGCAGCACATGGGCGATGTTCTTGGTCGGCGGGCGTTCGCTCTTGCCTGCCTTGGGTACATTGATGGCGCCGGGCGTGAGCATGGGTGCCGTCACCATGAAGATGATGAGCAGCACCAGCATCACGTCGATGAACGGAACCATGTTGATTTCGTTCACGGTGCGGCGGTTGCGTTTTCCGCGAGAGGCTACGGCCGGCATGGCAGTTTCCTTTGAATCTTGTTAGTGCGCAGCGTGCAGCGGCTGGGCGCCCAGGTTGCGCTGCAGAATGTTGGAGAACTCTTCGATGAAGGTTTCCTGCTGGCTGGCGATGCGGTCGATGCCGCTGGAGAAGCGGTTGTAGGCCGTGACGGCCGGAATGGCGGCGAACAGGCCCATGGCGGTGGCTACCAGCGCTTCGGCAATGCCGGGGGCCACGGTGGCCAGTGTGATCTGTTCCATGTTGGCAAAGCCGGTGAAGGCATGCATCACGCCCCATACGGTGCCGAACAGGCCGACGTAGGGCGAAACCGAGCCGATGGTGCCCAGCAGCGACAGGCCCGATTCGATCTCGTCCATCTCGCGCTGGAAGCTGGCGCGCATGGCGCGGCGGGTGCCGTCCAGCAGGGTGTCGGGGTTGGTGATGTGGCGCTCGCGCAGCTTCTGGTATTCGCGCATGCCACTGGCAAAAATGCGTTCCATGGGGCCGCAGGTTTTGACGTTGTGGATGGCGTTCTGGTAGAGCTCGTTCAGGCTCGATCCAGACCAGAAATCGGTCTCGAAGGCTTCATTCTTGTTCTTGATCGATTTGAGCATGCCCACCTTGCGCAAGATGGTGGCCCAGCAGGCGACCGAGGCGCCGACCAGGATCAGCATCACGAGTTGCACTACCCAGCTGGCGTGCAAGACCAGACTGGCAATGGACATTTCTTGGGGGTTCATGAGATGGTTTGAATCAGGGTTGGAGGAATTCTTGCGGGCCGCATGCTGGCAGCATCGACCCAGCCGATACGGATTGTGCCTTCACACAGCAGCACAGGTGTATCCGTTGGTTGCTTCGGTTTTAAGAGCACCTGCTGCGCTATGGTCATGGACGCGCGGCCTGCGGATTGGAGTTGCGCGGTGACGACGAGTTCATCGTCGAGCCGTGCAGGTTGTAAATATTTGATATTGGCCTCGCTCACCACAAACATGCCGCCCACCTCGTCGCGCAGGCGCTGCTGCTCGATGCCCAGCGAGCGCAGCCATTCGGTGCGGCCGCGTTCCATGAACTTGAGGTAGTTGGCGTAGAATACGATGCCGCCGGCATCGGTGTCTTCCCAGTAGATCCGGATGCTGTGTGTGAAGGGCAGGGTGCTGGAGGTCATTGCATAGTGCCTCAGGCCAGCAGCTTGCGCAGGCGGGCGATGGCTTCCTGCAGCTGTTCCATCGAGTTGGCGGTGGAAAAGCGCACAAAGCGGCCCGTGTCCACGGTGCCGAAATCGCGCCCCGGCGTGATGGCCAGGTGGGCACGCTCCATCACGGCGTAGGCAAAGTCCCAGCTGCAATCCTTGCCGGGTGCGATGCCCAGTTTCTGCGCCGCCTGCGTGCAATCGGCCCAGGCGTAGAAAGCGCCATCAGGCGCCACCGGCACGGGCAGGCCGAGCGCTTCGAGCGCGGGGATGAAGTAGTCGCGGCGCGCCTTGAATTCGGCGCGGCGGCGTTCATACTCGGCAATGCTCTCGGGGGCAAAGCAGGCAAGCGCCGCATGTTGGCTGATGGTGCTGGCGCAGATGAAGAGGTTCTGCGCCAGGCGCTCGATGGCGGGCACCAGCGTCTCGGGCACCACGGCCCAGCCCAGTCGCCAGCCGGTCATGTTGAAGTACTTGCTGAAGCTGTTGATCGAGATGATGTCTTCGCCCAGGGCAAGCGCCGTCTGGCCGTAGGCGTCGTCATGCGACAGGCCCAGGTAGATTTCGTCGATGATGGTGAAACCATCCCGCGCCTTGACCTCGTCGTGGATCTTGCGCAGCTCGGCGGGTGCAATGGAGCTGCCGGTCGGATTGCTGGGCGATGCCAGCAATACGCCACGTGTCCGGTCGCCCCAGGCGGCGCTCACCTTGTCGGCGCTCAGCTGAAAACGCTCTTCGGCCGTGGTGGGCAGCAGCACGGCATTGCCTTCCGCTGCGCTCACAAAGTGGCGATTGCAGGGGTAGCTCGGATCGGGCATCAGAATCTCGTCGCCCGCATTGATGAGCGCCAGGCACACCAGCTGCAGCGCGGCCGATGCGCCTGCGGTGATCACGATGCGGCGGGCCGGAATATCGACGCCAAAGCGCTGCGCGTACCAGGCTGACAGCGCCTCGCGCAGCGGTGCAATGCCCAGCGCAGGCGTGTACTGCGTCAGGCCGCCCTCGATGGCCTGGCTGGCGGCTTTCTGCACCAGAGGTGGCGCGGTGAAATCGGGCTCGCCAATGTTCAGGAAGATCATGGGATCGGCCGTGCCCGCCACCTTGGCCGCCAGTGCCTGGGCGGCCTTGGCCACTTCCATCACATAGAACGGTTCAATGCGGTCGGCACGGTTGGCAATCTTCATGGTCTCTGCAATCAAGGGTGAAACAGGTGCTGGCGCTTGCTGTTGATACGCAATGCGCTATCAAAAGTATAACTGTACGGTAGATAAGCGCAAAAGACAGAACCGATGCCAGCAGCCTGTGCGGGCAATCGGTTGTCTGGGGATCAGGCCGCCGTGTTGCGGTCGGCTGCCACTTCGGCTGCGCGCAGGGCGGGTGCCAGGGCATTGAGCACGGCGTTTACATACTTGTAGCCATCGGTGCCGCCAAATTCCTTGGCCAGTTCGATGCTTTCGTTGATGACCACACGCCAGGGCACATCCAGGCAGTGCTGGAACTCGTACACACCGATCCACATGCAGGCGTGCTCGATGGGCGAGATCTCGGCCATCGGGCGGTCGAGGTGCGGCACGATCTGGGTGTTGAGCGCTTCGGCATTCTCGATGCAGCCATGCAGCAGGGCGTCGTAGTGCGCGGCGTCGGCTTTGTGAAAGCCTGCGAGGTCGCGCGTGAAGCTGTCGATGCTGCTGGCGCTGTTGCCGCTGACCAGATGCTGGTAGAGCGCCTGCAGCGCAAACTCGCGCGAGCGGCTGCGGGTGGACTTGGAGGCGGCCTTGCGCGCGCCGGTCGAGGTCAGGCCCTTGCGGGATTGGCGCGGCGGGCGCTTGTCGGGAGAGGATTCGCTCTGGTCGTGGTTGTTCATAGTGTTTCCAGCAGGTTGGCCATTTCGACGGCGACGATGGCGGCATCGCGCCCTTTTTCCGTCTGGCGTGCGATGGCTTGCGCTTCGTTTTCGGTGGTGATGATGGCGTTGGCGATCGGAATCTGGAAGTCCAGCGCCACGCGCGTGACGCCAGCACCCGATTCGTTGGCCACCAGCTCAAAATGGTAGGTTTCGCCTCGGATGATGCAGCCCAGGGCGATCAGGGCGTCGAAATCTTCCGATTCGGCCATGGCCTGCAGGGCGACGGGCACTTCGAGCGCGCCGGGCACGAGGACGTGGCGGATGTTGTCTGCCTGCACGCCCATGGCTGCCAGCTCCTGGAGGCAGGCGTCTGCGAGGCTGTTGGTGATGCTTTCATTGAAGCGCGCCTGCACGATGCCGATGGACAGCTTGCTGCCGTCGAGGTTGATGGCCTTGCCTTTTTCTGCTCCAAACATGGCTTATTCCTTGCTGATGTATCCGGTGATTTCGAGTCCGTAGCCTGCCATGCTGGGCAGGCGGCGGGGGGCGCCCATCAGGCGCATTTTTTGTACGCCGCAGTCACGCAGGATCTGCGCACCGATGCCGTAGGTGCGCAGGTCCATGCGGCCACGCTCGGGCGCCTGTGCGGCGCGGGCCTTGCCGTCGAACTGCTGCACCAGCTGGCTGGCGCTTTCATTGCAGTTGAGCAGCACGGCCACGCCGCTGTCCTGCCCGCCCAGGTAGGCGAGGCTGGCGTCCAGCGTCCAGCTGTGCATGGAGCGGTTGGTCTCCAGCAGGTCCATTACCGACAGGGGCTCATGCACGCGCACGGGCACGTCGGTCTCGGCCTTCACTTCGCCCTTGACGAGGGCGATGTGCACGGCATGGCTGGCGCGGTCTTCATACAGGTGGGCGGTGAATTCGCCGTGCGCGGTCTGCAGGCTGCGGCTGCTGATGCGTTCGACCAGGCTTTCGTTGCGGCTGCGGTATTCGATCAGGTCGGCAATGGTGCCGATCTTGATGCCGTGCTCGGCGCAGAACAGCTGCAGGTCGGGCAGGCGGGCCATGGTGCCGTCGTCCTTCATCACCTCGCAGATGACGGCAGAAGGCGAGCAGCCAGCCATGCGGGCCAGGTCGCATCCCGCTTCGGTGTGGCCGGCGCGCATGAGCACGCCGCCATCAACGGCCTGCAGCGGAAAGATGTGGCCGGGTTGCACCAGATCGCTGGCCTTGGCATGGGGCGCCACGGCGGCCTGCACGGTGCGGGCGCGGTCGGCGGCCGAGATGCCGGTGGTGACGCCTTCGGCGGCTTCGATGGAGACGGTAAAGGCGGTGGAGAGCGGGGCGCCGTTGCGCGCCGTCATCTGGCGCAGCTCCAGGCGCTCGCAGCGCTCGCGGGTCAGGGTCAGGCAGATCAGGCCACGGCCCCACTTGGCCATGAAGTTGATGGCCTCGGGCGTGACATGGTCGGAAGCCAGCACCAGATCGCCTTCGTTCTCGCGGTCTTCTTCATCGACCAGGATGACCATGCGCCCAGCGCGCATTTCGGCAACGATTTCCTCCACCGGGGAGATCGGTGCAGGGGACAAGGGGCTGCTCATGGATTGCCTTTAAAGAACATAGGTGGCGGGTTGCCGTTGCGTGACCTGGCGGGCGCTGGTGGCACCCGGCAGGCAGTACAAACCCCAATTTTAGACCAGGCGCATGGCGCCTGCGGGGAGGTTCTCATACTTGAGGGCATGAGAGGGCCTCGGTCCACACCGGGATGGATCGTTTGATTTGAATCAAATTTGAATCAATATTCGCCGCGCAGCAGCACCACATTGCCGTCTGGGTAGGCGACGCAAGGCAGGATACAGCCTGCCTCCTTGTCCTCGGGGCTCAGGCCCGGCCATTCAATTTCGTAGTGCACGCTGCCTGATTTGAGGCGGCCCACGCAGGTGCGGCAGGTGCCGTTGCGGCAGCTGCTGGGCCAGTCCACGCCGCCTTCTTCCAGCGATTGCAGCAGGGGCGTGTCGGCCCAGGCGTCGACCTGGATGTCTTCGTTATCGATTTGGGCGTTGTAAAGCTCTGGAGTGATCGGCATGGGGAATCAATGCACGGGCAGGCGCCGGTGCTGGTAACAAATCGGATGAAAAAAGCATAGCGCCTCGCGCTTGCCTGGTATAAGTAAATGAGCAAAACCATTGGTGAGCCCGGTTTTGCTGAAATTGCGGGCAATGTAACACGTGCGTAATAAAAACATGGGCTTAGCGGTTGAAATGGCCGGGATCGGCCACTTATCCACATGGTTGTTCAGCAAATTTCGGGATAACCCTAGGAATCCCCTGCAAAACTCCTTGCCGTGGTCGGAACAGTTTCTTAGGCGATCCGCGTTCATCCCATCTGGCGAGGGTGTTGCAGAGGATTTCTGGGAGTACAGCCCTGTCGCCCAAGCGGCGCAAATGGTGGGGCGGCTGGCTTACAGTGCCTCTGCATCACGGCTTTCGCGCTTGGGCGGAGGCAGTCAAACAATACTGGGGTGCCTGCGTGCACCCCGCAGCCAAAAAAGGTGCAGCTATGGGATTGGACTTCAGCGAACGGGTGGCGATTGTGACGGGCGCAGGCGGCGGTTTGGGCCGCGAGCACGCGTTGGCCCTGGCGCGGCGCGGCGCTAAGGTGGTGGTCAATGATCCCGGTGGCGCGGTCGATGGCCGCGGCAACTCGTCGGCGGCCGAAAAGGTGGTGCAGGAGATCGAGGCGGCAGGCGGCATTGCCATGGCCAACCATGCATCGGTCACCGATTTTGCGGCTGTCGAAGCCATGGTGGCCCAGGTGATGGAGCGCTGGGGCCAGATCGACGTGCTGGTCAACAACGCAGGCATTCTGCGCGACAAGAGCTTTGCCAAGATGGAGCTGGACGATTTCCGCCAGGTGCTCGATGTGCATCTGATGGGCAGCGTGCACTGCTGCAAGGCCGTGTGGCCCCATATGCAGGCGGCCGGGTACGGGCGCATTGTGCTCACCACCTCGTCATCGGGCCTGTTTGGCAATTTTGGGCAGAGCAACTACGGCGCTGCCAAGATGGCCCTGGTTGGCCTGATGCAGACCCTGGCGCTCGAAGGCGCCAAGTACCACATCCATGTCAATGCGCTGGCGCCCACGGCGGCCACCCGCATGACTGAGGGCCTGATGGCGCCCGAGGTACTGCGCGCGCTGCGTCCCGAGCTGGTGTGCCCTGCCATGCTGGTGCTGGCGCACGAGAGCGCACCCACCCGCACCATCCTGTGCGCAGGCGCAGGCAGCTTCGAGGCGTCGCACATCACCATGACGCGCGGCGTCCACATCAGCACCGAATGCGTGCCGCTGGCCGATATGGATACACGTCTGGCCGAGCAGTTGCCCCAGGTGCTGGATCGCCAGGGCGACGTCGTGCCCGACAACGGCTTTGTGCAGGCCGACATGGAAATGCGCAAGGCCCTGCAAAAGCTGCATTGAGCAGGCCGCGTGCATTGGCGTGCAGTTGGAGTTGAAAAAAACAATAGCTGGTAGCGCGCGTCAATATTTCGTTTCAATAGGTTTTATATTTGTAATGCAGTGCTGGCAAGCGTTGACAGCTCTCTTTTTTGCCAAAAAAGGCGACGGGCTGCGACCGCCTACACTGCCCGCAGCGCTTGCGCAGCGGCTGGCTGGCAAAATCCCGGGGCGGGCGCGGGCTGACTGCGCGTGGCGCAACCAAGGCGGGCACAACCTGATAATGTGCTGCCTCAGCTTGGCACACAACAATGCAGATGAACCATATCCAACAACGAATCGACGCGGTCGGCCGCGAGCGGCTGCTGCACATCGGCCGAGGCATTGAAAAAGAAGGCCTGCGCGTGACCGAGGACGGCGCGCTGGCGATGACGCCGCACCCTGCCGCCCTGGGCTCGGCCTTGACGCACCCCAGCATCACGACCGACTTCAGCGAATCGCAGATCGAAATCATCACCGGCGTGCACCAAAGCGTGCAGGGGTGCCTCGACGACCTCTCGCAGGTACACCAGTATGTGTACCAGGTGCTGCAGGCCAATGACGAGCGCCTGTGGATTTCGAGCATGCCCTGCTCGCTGCCGCCGGACGAAACCATCCCGCTGGGCAGGTACGGCTCGTCCAACATCGGCCGCAGCAAGAGCGTGTACCGCATGGGCCTGGGCCACCGCTATGGCCGCCGCATGCAGACCATCTCGGGCATCCACTACAACTGGTCCATGCCCGGCATCAGCAGCGAAGAGTACTTTGCGCTGATCCGCAACTTCCGCCGCCAGGCCTTTGTGCTGCTGTACCTGTTTGGCGCATCGCCGGTTCTCTGTCCGTGCTTTGTGGAAGGCCGGCAGCACCAGCTGCAGCCACTGGGCGACGGCAGCGGCGCGCTCTACCTGCCGCATGCCACATCGCTGCGCATGGGGCGCCTGGGCTACCAGAGCGATGCGCAGGCGTCCATCAGCGTCAGCTACAACCACCTCAAGGGCTACGCTGATTCGCTGTACGGTGCGCTCACCCAGCCGTATCCGGCCTACGAGAAGATCGGCATCCAGAACCTGGGCGGCGAATACAACCAGCTGGGCACCAGCCTGTTGCAGATCGAAAACGAGTTCTACGGCACCATCCGCCCCAAGCGCACCGTGCAGCGCGGCGAGCGCCCCCTGCATGCACTGCGGGAGCGTGGCGTCGAATATGTCGAAGTGCGCTTGATGGACATCAATCCATTCGAGAGCATGGGCATTTCGGCGCAGACCATGCGCCTGCTGGACGTGTTCCTGCTGCACTGCCTGCTGTCGGACAGCCCGCCCGATTCGCCTGCCGAAATCGCCGAGATGAAGCACAACCAGCACCTGACTGCCGAGCGCGGCCGCGAGCCGGGCCTGCAACTGCAGCGCAATGGCCAGCCGGTGCTGCTGACCGGGTGGGCCGCAGAGGTGCTGCAGGCCTGCGCGCCCATTGCGGCGGCGCTGGATGCTGCCCACGGCGTGCAGGACTATTCGCAGGCGCTTGCTGCAGCGCACCAGTTGCTGGCCAATCCCGAGCAGACGCCATCGGCCCAGGTGCTGGCAGCGGTGACCGGACAGTTCCAGGGCCAGTTCAAGGCCTTTGGCGCCGCGCAGTCGCAAGCCGCTCGCGCCGCCACGCTGGCCCAACCCTGGAGCGAGGCACTGACCGCCCGCTACCAGGCCCTGGCGGCAGACTCGGTCGGCGCCCAGAAATCGCTGGAAGCGGCCGACACCGTGCCGTTTGAAGAATGGCGCCAGTGCTATATGTCGCCTGAGCACCTGGTCGTTTGACACCGCTGGTGAAGCCATCCATACCCAAGCCCGCCTGCGCGGGCTTTTTTGTTGCACCCAGGCTGCAGCGCGGGGCAGAGGATTGCAAGAAGTTGCAAGCGGCAGCCCGCTTCTCTTTTGATAGCTGACGGCGCGCACCATCGCGGCGCTATCATTTGTCTGACAACAAGAACTCCATCCATCCCGTATCGTTCAGCCATGGCGCATTTCTCTCCCGACCGCAGCTGGCGCACCTTCAAGCGCAGCCTGCTCAACCACTATGTGCTCAATGGGCTGGAGGTGGCGCTGGGCCTGTTCCTGGTCACCACGCTGGTGCACCTGGTCTGGGGCGTGCAGCATGCGGCGGCGGCCTCGGTGGGGGTGATTGTCACCATCGTGGTGGACATGCCGGCGCCCAAGCGTGGCAAATTCTGGCGCATGCTGCCTGCGCCGCTGCTGGGCGCGCCGCTTTTCTGGCTGGTGCAGCTTTTGCACCAGCACCCGGTGCTGCTCGGCTTTCTGGCCGTGTTCTCCACCTTCTTCGGCTTTTTGTGGATGGCCTGGGGCAAGCGGGGCGGGCCGGTGGCCATTGCCGTGGTGCTGGCGATGGTGCTGGCCATGTCGATCACGCCGCAGCCCGGCCATGTGCTGGAGGTGGCAACGCAATCGACCCTGTTCTTCGTCATCGGTGCTGCCGTCTATCTGGTGTACGCCGTGGCGGCCAACGCCATCCTCAACCTGCGCTACCGTGTGCAGTTCATCGCCGATACGGTGCTGTCGCTGGCCGCGCTGATGCTGGAGCAGGCGCGCATGGTGCTGCCCGACGCCGCGCGCCATGTCGGGCTGGACGACGAGATGGTGGACGGCGAGGCCTATGGCGACAACCTGGCCGACCGCAATTTCGGCAGCTTCTCGCGCCAGAGCCCGCAGGCGGCGCACATGGGCAACCTGCTGGCGCGGCACGCCGCCTTTGCCGACCAGTTGCAGGCGGCGCGCGACATCGTGCTGGAGAGCCCGCGCACCCCACGCCGCCAGCGCCTGGCGGGCATGCTGATGCAGATGCTCGACATCCGTGACCATCTGCTCGCCTGCGAGCTCGATCTGGAGCACCTGCGCAAGGTGCCCGAGCAGGCACCCATGCTGCTGGCCCAGCAGGCCATGCTGCGCGCGCTGGCGCTGGAGCTGGTGCACCTGGCAGACAGCCTGCTGTGGGCGCGCAAGCCGCAGCCCATGGCCAACCTGAACACTTTGCTGCTGCCCATGAAGGCGGCCTGCACACCGCGCCAGCGCCTGGAAGAGACGCTGCCCGACCAGTACGACCCCGCAGCCCTGCCGCCGCAGGCGCTGTCACAGGAGCTGAGCGAGCGCATCGTGCGCATCCATGGCGAGGTGAACCGCTTGATCCAGCTGGGCCGCGACGAGGCCGAGCCCGATCTGGCCGTGGTGCGTGCCAGCTGGCAGATGTTCGTCAGCCCCACCGCATGGTCCTGGTCGCCCTTCAAGGGGCTGATGAGCTGGGATGCACCGCCGCTGCGCCACGCCATTCGCGCTGCGCTGGCGATTGCGCTGGGCTATGTGGTGGCGCAGCTTCTGCCCTGGAAGGCGCACGCCTACTGGGTGCTGCTGACCATCGTGGTGGTGCTGCGCGGCAGCCTGGCGCAGACGCTGGAGCGGCGCACCATCCGCGTGCTGGGCACCTTACTGGGCTGTGTGGCGGCACTGGCCATCCTGTCGGCCCACCTGCCGCCGCTGGCGCTGATTCTGTGCCTCACGCTCGCGCAGGGCATATCGCACGGCTTTGCCCTGCGCCGCTACCTGTTCACCGCCATGGGCGCCACCGTGCTGGGTCTCGTGCAGGCGCACATGCTCAATGCCGAGGGCAGTACGAGCTTCCACATGTTCGAGCGCGTGGTTGACACCATCATCGGCACCGGCATCGCCTGGGCCTTTGCCTATGTGCTGCCGTCGTGGGAGCGCTCGCAAGTGCCTGCGCTGGTGCAGCGGGTGCTCAAGGCCCAGGCCGCGCATGTGCGCACATCGCTCTCGGTGGAGCAGTTGCAGGCCGTGGACAACGCCCCCGAGCTCGCCTGGCGCCTTGCGCGGCGCGAAGCCTATGACAGCCTCTCGGCGCTGGTGCAGGCCGTGGACCGTTCGCTCAAAGAGCCGCGCGCTGTGCAGCCGCCGCTGCAGGCGCTGGAGCAATTGCAGGCCCACTGCTACCAGTTGCTGGGGCAGATGACCTCGGTCAAGATCATGCTGATGATGCGCCGGGGGCAGACGCCATCGTCGTTTGCCGTGCAGCAAATGCAGGAAACGGTGGCCGATGTCGATGCGCACCTGCTGGCACCTGTGGCCGCAACGCCGCAGCCTGGAGACGCCGCTTTGCCCAAACCGCCCGCACCAGAGCCCGTGCCTGATCCGGAAGACCGCGACCTGCTGCCCTGGCTGATGCGGCGCCTTGCGGCATCGCGCATCCTGGCGCGGCAGTTGCAGGCCGATGCAGCGCAGATTCACCAGGCATTGGCACGGCAGGAGCCTGAAATGCCTGCCGCAGAAGCCGCGCAGGCCCACTGATCAACGGCAAGATTGAATGCCTGATGGGGCGCCGGGTGAGGTGGGGAGCGCCTCGGTGTCGGCCAGGGCCTGCAGCGCGCACTCCTGCCAGTACATGGCGGCGGCAAAAAAACCTTCCCACACACAGCCATTGCAGCCACGGCCGCAGCAGGTGGTGGGGGCATCGGGCGGCGCGCGCAGGCTGATGCGGCGTGCCGTGGCTGTCGCCAGCAGCGTGTCAAAACAGTCTCGTGCGGCTCGCAGACTGGTGAGCGGCTGCAGGGCGGGCAGGGCAGTGGCGGCCGAAGGCGCCGTCATTCCGAGGGGCGTGGCGGCACGGCCTTGCGGCGCAGGCCAAAGCGCACCACAAAGGCCGCCCCCAGTACCAGGGAAAACCAACCCACCGCAGCGGCCTTGGCGAAAACTCCCTGCACAATAGCGCCTTGGCTGACAGAGGGCGACACAACAATCACCAGCCCGATCAAGACCAGAATAATGCCTTTGATGAGCAGATCCTGATCGGATTTTCGCTGCGCATCCCACTGGCGTTGAGATAAAGAAGACATGGCTGCATTATCCGGCACCTGCGCCGTCCGCAGGCGCACCGGCCCTCGCAGCCTGCAGAAAGCAAGATTATGAGTATCCAATGGTTCCCGGGGCACATGCACCTGACGCGCAAGCTGATTGCCGAACGCATCAAAGATATCGATGTGGTGATCGAGGTGCTCGATGCGCGCATGCCGGGATCGAGCGCCAACCCCGCCCTTACCGAGCTGACCGGCCACAAGCCCACGCTCAAGATCATTAACAAGCAGGACATGGCCGACGCCGCGCGCACGGCGCTGTGGGTGGACTGGTATGACGCGCAGCACGAAACCAAGGCCCTGCCGCTCGATGCCAGCGAGCCCGCGCCCGCCAAGCGCCTGGTGGAAGCCTGCCGCAAGCTGGCCCCCGGGCGCGGCGGCATGGCCAAGCCGATGCGGGTGCTGATCTGCGGCGTGCCCAACGTCGGCAAATCCACCCTGATCAACAGCATGAGCGGCAAAAGCCAGGCCAAGGCAGGCGACGAGGCCGGCGTGACCAAGGACGAGCAGCGCATCGTGCTGGACGACGATTTCTACCTGTGGGACACCCCCGGCATGCTGTGGCCCAAGATCATCGTGCCGCAGACCGGCTACAACCTGGCCGCCTGCGGCTCGGTGGGCCGCAATGCGTATGACGACGAGCTGGTGGCTCTGGAATTGTTGCTGTACCTGCAAAAGCACTATGCCCGCCGCCTGGACGAACGCTACAAGCTCGGCCTGGACGACGACGAGATTGCGGCGCTGCACGACGACGAACTGCTGACCCTGATCGGCAAGAAGCGCGGCGCGGTGATGAGCGGTGGCCGGGTGAACCTGCAAAAGGCGGCAGAGCTGCTGATCACCGATTTCCGCACGCAGATGCTCGGTCGCATCACGCTGGAGACGCCGCCAGAATTCGAGCAGTGGCGTGCTGCAGGAGAAGCCACAGAGGCCGAGCACCAGGCCAAGAAGGCCGAACACGCCAAGCACCGCAAGGCTGGCCGCAAACGCTATTGAGACAACAGCAGTTGGCGCTTGCTGGCTGGCTGCCGCGGGCTCCAAAGGCGGGGCGTGCAAAAATGCTGCCCATATCGACGCCTTGCAGCGCGCCTTTCGCATCATTGGCGACTTGCCGGCAGATAGCACCCAAAGCCAGCACAAAGTCGTGCAAAGCCCGCTGTTGAGGGGTTGCATTTTTGCAACGAATTTTGTATAATGCTTGATTCCCGCCAGTCTTGGCACTACATTCATCGCTCATCTTCCTATCGCTGCAGTAACGAATGACCTTCTGCAGCGCACCGCAAGGAGTTTTTGCTATGTCCTGTTTCATGTTCAACCATTTCGACTGAACACGGTTCTTGCCCCGGCTGAACTGTGGTCACACCGTTCAGCCTCGGCCCAGATCGCTGCCCGCTCCCCTTGCAGGCAGGATCGACAAAAGCCCTGGCTTCCCCGCCGGGGCTTTTTGTTTGGGCCCGCGCCTTCCCGTTACCTGCTGTGCAGGTGCCTGGCGCGGCCCGTGAGGAACCGCACAATGAGTGCAAAAACCGTTTCCCGCGCCTATGGAGAAGGCCGGGTCAAGGCCTTGCGCCGCATGAAGCAGCCGATGGCGCTGCTGATCGTGGCCGATGCCGCTCCTTTCAACCCTGTTGCCAAAGCCATGGCCCAGCGGCGTCTGTCCGGCGCCGCTGGCAAGCACATCCGCAGCCAGGGCGCGCAGCGCCGGGCCGACCGCATGGCTTTGCAGCAGGTCATACGCAGGGATGGTCGTGATGACTGATTCCGTTTTCAAACCATCCGATGGCTTTGTCCTCTTGGGTACGCGAATGGTTGAACAATGGAAAGCCTCTGCCAATGATGAGAACAAGAACATGAACGATCTGAGAACCCCGAGTGAGCTGCTCCTGCGTGAGCAGATGCATGAACGTCAACAAAACCTGCAGGCCATTGCGGCGCAGCTGAAAACCGAATTGATCGGTATTGATGACGTGATCGACCGTGTCATTGGCGCCGTGCGCGCCTGGTACGTGATGCCGCAGCTCATTACCCGCCCCGTGATCGTGTGCCTGTGGGGCCTCACAGGCACAGGCAAGACCCAGCTGACCAGGCGCCTGGCGCAGCTTCTGGGTTTTTACGATCGCTTTGTCGAAGTGCAGATGGATGGCTTCAGCCAGAACAGCGGCAACTACGGCGCATCAACGATTTCTGGCACGCTCGAGAGTGCCGGTCTGGTCGAAGGCGTGCCGGGTATCCTGGTGCTCGACGAGTTCCAGCGCTACCGCACGGTGAGCAGCCGGGGTGAGGACAGCAAGGTCGAGCGTTACCAGGACGTGTGGGCGCTGCTGTCCGATGGCAAGCTGCCACCTGCGCTGTCGGAGCTGCACAACATGGAGCGCAAGCTGGCCGATGCGCACTATGAGGCGGAGCGCGAAGACGAGGATGACGAAGAGGAGCGACGCAAGAAGCAGAAGCTGCGCTACAAGATTGACGCCTGGGACGCGCAGGCGCTCAAGCGCAGCCTCAAGCTGGCCGAGCCGCTGATCGAGATCATGCAGTGGAGCAACGACTACATCCACCAACTGCTGGTCAAGTTCCGCGAATCACAGCAATCCTGGGAGACCGACTACAGCAAGCTCCTGGTGTTTGTCTGCGGCAACCTCGACGAGATGTACACCGAGACGGCCAGCCGCGTGGAGGACTGTGACACCGATGCCGACATCTTCCACCGGCTCACGAGCCGGTTGTCGTTGATCGATGTCAAGCGCGCGCTGGCCGAGCGCTTCAAACCCGAGCAGATTGCGCGGCTGGGCAACCACCATGTGATCTACCCATCGTTCAGCCGCGCTACCTATGAGCAGCTGATTGCCGCTACGGTGCGCAACTACGTGCAGGGCATTGCCGACAACTGTGGCCTGCATTTCGTGATCGGCAGCGATGTGCTGGCGCAGATCTACCAGAACGCGGTGTTCCCCACCCAGGGCACGCGTCCGCTGTTCTCGTCGGTGCACACGATCCTGTCGAGCTCGCTGGTCGATGCGGCGCTCTGGGCGCTGGAGCAGGGGGCGCAGGCAGGCCGGTCGCTGCAGGTGCACATGGCGCCTGATACGGCGGAGCTGGTGGTGCAGATGCAGCTGCCGTTGCATGAAGCCGTTGGCGGGCAGGTGCACAGCCAGCGCTTTGCCGTGCCGCTGGATCTGAACCGGATCAAGCAGCGCACCAGCGCGGATTTCCGCGCGCTGCTGGCGGTGCATGAGGCGGGACATGGCCTGGTGTATGCGCTGCTGTTTGGCCGCGCGCCTCAGGAGCTCAAGATCAACATCGCCACGTTCGAAGGCGGCTACAACAGCTTTACCGAGCTGCAGGCCACCTCGCGCCGCAACATGCTCGACATGGTGTGCGTGGGGCTGGCTGGCCGCGCTGCCGAGCGCCATGTGTTTGGCGAGGCCGCCTGCACCACCGGTGCCGAGCAGGACATCCGCCAGGCAACCGCCGAGGCTGCGCGCTACCTGCGCCACCTGGGCTTTGGCGACCGTCTCTCGCGCACCGATGTGGCGGACGAATCCGGTGAGAACATGAACACCGAGGTGGAGCCGACCAACACTGCCATCGAAGCACTGCTGCAGGCGCAGATGCTGCGTGCCCAGCAACTGCTGGTGCAGCACGACGCCTTGCTGGTGGCGATGACGGAAGTGCTGATGCGTGAGGGCCTGATCACCCCGGCCGCGATGGTGGCGCTGTGTGCAGCCCAGGGCCAGCCCGTGGCGCTCACAGCGGCCAAGGGAGGCGATGCGCCAGAGCCCAAGCTGGTGCTGGAGCCCTATGCCAGCATGCTGGCAGCGCATACCCAGGGCGCTGCGTAAGCACATCGTGGTGCCAAGCGTGGCGCAGACCGCGCAGTGGGCATTGTGCTACCGAGCGTTACGATACCTTCAAGCCACCCGTGAACTGCGGGTGGCTTTTTTCATGGTGCCCTCATGCCGCTGCATGCCGAGGCATGCGGCTTCATTGGGCGCTATCGGCTCCTTTGCCGGTCAGCTGGCGCACGGTAAAGCCTTCTTTCTGCAGCAGTTGCAGCAGGTTGTTGTCTCCCACCATGTGCAGCAGGCCGACGGCGATGAACAGCTTCGGGTGCTGGGCGACCAAGGGGGAAATGCGTTCTGCCATGCGACGGTTGCGGTCGTCGAGCATGGCGGTCTTCATACCCAGGTCGTCCATGCAGTTGCAGGTGCGCATCAGCGTCTCCAGGGCCGCCAGATCGCCGCTTTGCCAGTGGCGCACCAGGTCGCTGGTGATCTCGCGGCTCTTGCCGCTGCGGATGTCGTCCAGCACCTTGGTGATGTCGTCGGGGGTGGCCAGGTTGGCCAGCGAATCCTTGCCGCCCAGGCCCATGGCGTCGAGCTGCTCCTGCGCAGTTTCAAGCGCCAGGTTCAGGTCAATGCCAAAGGCCATGCTGTAGCCATCGCGTGACACATCGGCCACGGCGAGCGCCAGTATCTTGGGGATGGTGGCCATGCCTTGCCAGCTGCTGCGCTCTACGCACAGCGTCTGGGCCATGGCATCCATGCGTGTGCGCAACTGCGGGTTGTTGCGCATCACCAGTTGCTGCGCGTCGCTGTCGCGGGCCATGGCCTGCATCAAGGTCTGCAGGGTTTGCGGGTCCAGCGGATTGAGTTCCAGCGCAATGGCGGGGGCGGCGCGCAGAGCCTGCGCAGTACGCGGGCCGGGGTAGATCCACGGCAGCTTGCCCAGGTGAATGGTGCCTAGCAGGTACGCGGTGTGCTCGCCTTTGCGCAGTTCCCACAGAACGCCCTGGTCGGGGTGCTGGCGCTGTGCCTCGGCCTGGTAGTCGGCCGGGCTTGGCAATGTGGGCGCGGGGCACTGCAGAGGCGCTGCGGCGGTGCTGGTACTGGCAGGTGATTGCGGAGCGCGGGCCTGCGCGCCAGGCGTGGCCAGCAGGGCGCCGCCTGCCAGCGCCAAAGCCGCAAGGCCCGTCTTGACACAGGATGTCTGAAAATAATTTACTATATTTTTGATAGCTGATGGCGATTGACAGTATTGCGCCAGAGGCAGTTTTCTCCGCAAATCTCTCTCCCAGTAGTGGCAGAGCGCATTGTTGCCGCAAACGCAAAAAAAGCGAATGCCGGGCATTCGCTGTGTTGTGCCAAGGCAGCGGTGCGTTTACTGCGCCTGGATCTGGGCTTCCCGCACCACCTTGCCATTGGCTTCCCATTCCTTGCGGATCAGGGCCTGGAACTGGTCTGCGCCCATGGACAGCGGGATGTTGTCGAGCGAACGCAGCTTGTCCTGCACCTCGGTGTGGGCCAACTGGGCGTTGATGGTCTGGTTCAGGCGCTGCACCACGGCAGCAGGCGTTCCTGTAGGTGCGTAAAAGCCGAACAGCGAGGTGAGGTTGGCGCTTTGGTAGCCCAGCTCGCCGAGCGTGGGCACCTGCGCAAATGCCGCGGCGCGTTCGGGGCCGGTCACCGCCAGCACGCGCAGCTTGCCTTCGGCGATCAGCGCATTGATGGGCGCGTAGGGATTGGCCACCAGCAGATCGAACTGGCCGCCTGCGGCATCGGTGATCAGCTGGCTGCCGCCCTTGTAGGGCACGTGCACGAGGTTGGCGCCGGTCTGGCGGGTGAACTGCTCGATCATGATGTGGCCCAGCGTGCCGTAGCCGGAGCTGGCAATGGTCACGCCCTTGGCGCTGGCCTTGGCAGCAGCGAGCACGTCGGCAACGCTGCTGCCCTTGAAGGCCTTGGTGGCCAGCAGGTACACCGGTGCATACATGGTGGAGGCCACGGCGCTGATCTGCTTCATCGGGTCGTAGGCCACCTTCATCACGTGCGGCAGCAGGGTGAGGGTGCTGATGCCGGAAAAGGCCAGCGTGTGGCCATCGGGGGCAGAGCGTGCGAGCGCGTCCATGCCCATGCTGCCGCCCGCGCCGGGCTTGTTGTCCACGATGATGGAGGTTTGCAGCAGCGGTGCCAGCAGGTCGGCAAACTGGCGCGCCACCACATCATTCACGCCACCGGCCGGGAAGGGCACGATGATGCGGATGGGCTGGCCGCCGGGCCAGGGTTTGTCTGCAAAGCTGCTGCCGCAGGCAAGGCCCGCAGCCAGGGCGGCACCGGTTTTCAGCCATTGGCGACGGGAGAGTGGGGAAGTCATGGGCATCCAGGGAGTATGAAGGGCTCAGCGCACGGCCTGGGTGTCAAACCAGCGGCGCGCCAGGCGGTCCCAGAAACGGGCGCCCAGATCGAGGTTGTTGTCGTTGAAGTCGTAGCCGGGGTTGTGCAGGCCTACCCCGGGCTGGCCATCGGCGCCATTGCCGATCCAGCCGTAGGCGCCGGGAACGGCTTCGAGCATGAAGCCGAAGTCTTCGGCGGTCATCGCGGGCAGCACATCGGTGTGTGCATGGGCGTCTCCCACCATCTCGCGCATCACCTCGCCCATGAACACCGCTTCCTTTCTGTGGTTGGTGGTGTTGGGGTAGCCGGGTTTGATGATGACTTCGGCGCTGGCGAAGTGCGCCTCGGCAATGTGGCTGCTGATGCGGTGCAGGCCGTCGATCAGGAACTGTTGCGAGGCATTGGTGAGGTTGCGGCAGGTGCCGTAGATGCGCGCTTCGTCGGGGATGATGTTCTCCACCGTGCCCGACTCGATCTTGCCGATGGTGAGCACCGCGCTGTCCAGCGGATCGGTGCCGCGCGAGATGAGGGTCTGCAACTGGCCGACGATGGCGCAGGCCACAGGAATCGGATCGATGGTGGTGTGGGGCAGGGCGGCATGGCCGCCACGGCCACGCACGATGATCTCGAACCGCAGCGCCGCTGCCATGATGGGGCCGACGCGCACGCCCATCTCGCCCTGTGGCAGCGCGGGCCAGTTGTGCAGCGCAAACACGGCCTGGCAGGGAAATTGGGTAAAGAGCCCGTCATTCATCATGGCGCGCGCCCCGGCACCGCCTTCTTCGGCGGGCTGGAAGATCAGGTGCACCGTGCCATCGAAATCGCGCTGGCGCGAGAGCAGCTCGGCCGCGCCCAGCACCATGGTGGTGTGGCCGTCATGGCCGCAGGCGTGCATGCGGCCTTCGTACTGGCTGATGTGGCCGAACTGGTTGGTCTCCTGCACGGGCAGGGCGTCCATGTCGGCGCGGATGCCGATGGCAGGCCCCGGGTTGGTGGCATCGCGCCCCTTGCCGTGAATGCTGGCAACAATGCCGGTGGTGCCCAGGCCCCGCGCCATGGGGACGCCCAGCGCCGTGAGGTAGGCTGCAATCTTGTCAGCCGTGCGGCTTTCTTCGTACTTCAGCTCCGGGTGCATGTGCAGGTCGCGGCGGAATGCGGTGAGCTGGTTGATGTTGGGTGCGTTGTCTTTGTCGATGTACATGGCTCAATCTCCCGGGATCGATGAAGGCGGCCGGGCCGGTGGTTGCACCGATTATGCGGCTGCCAAAACTACTTCTGTTTATATGGTTAGGCCCATCATTGTCACCCGCAGGACGCGCCGGGCATGGGTGCGGGCCATGGTGGGCTGCATCGGGATTCCATTGGCAGCCAATGCATGAGGCTGGGCCGGGTTCTGAATTTTTATCGAATTTATTTATTAAAGTATTTGTTATTCTGATAAAACCCTGTTCTGGTTCCGGATCCGATTCATTGAATGCTGTGCGGGAGATTTGCATGAAGGGCAGTTTGATCAGAAGCATAGGCCTGAGCGCGTTGATGCTCGCTGCCTCTTGCGCGTATGCGCAAAACAGCTATGCCCCGCAAAACGGTACCTGGGTCGTGAGCAGTGAGCTGGACGGCAAACCAGGCCGCGGCCTGGCGCTGGATGTGCAGTTTGGCTCGATGGTGCTGCAGCTGTATGGGTACAACGCAGACGGCTCGCCCACGTTCTACATGGCCAGCGGCAATTTTCAGATGGCGGTGGGCACGCCCTTTGTCGCGCCTCTCAAGCGTTATGCAGGGGGCCGGTACTTTGGCAGTGATGCGCGCGATGCCCAGGAGCTGGATACGGCTGGCGATGTCACCGTCATTTTCGACAGCGCCACGACGGCAACCTTGACGCTGCCCGGCGAACAGCCGGTGCGCATCGAGCGCCTCTACTATGACAATCCACTGATCCAGCCGGGGCAGCGCGCCACATTCTTGCTGGGCCATTCCTGGCAGCCGGATGCCTCGGCGCTTGCGGCCAGCCTGGAAATGACCGGCGATGGCTCCGTCAGCTTTCAGTACCCGCGCTATGACCCGGATGCCAACAAATTCCTGACCATTCAATGGCCTTGCAAGGCAGAGCAGGCGCGGCAGGCCCTGGTCTGCGAACGCCTGAGGGACGATGGCGAGGTTCTGGACCGCGTGGTGCTCAAGCGTTATCTCAACGAGCTGATCGGCGTGCTGGAGACCAATGATGTGCGGGGCTCCAACCGTGGAGCAGAGGCTTTCAAGGGCCCTTTGCTGACCGTGCATGACAGCAGCAACACATTGAAAGCCCTGCCGCTGGACACAGCCACGCCGCCCGCAGGCGCGGCCGGGGCCGTGGTTCCCGACAGCGGCACCTGGGTGGTGACGGAAGAGAGCACCGGCCAGCCCGGCCGGGGGCTGAGCATCGACCCGCAAGGCGGGCAGGTGCTGGTGCAGGTGTTCAACTACGGCAGCGACGGGCAGCCGACCTTCCATATGGGTACAGGCCCGTACCAGCAGGGCGCCGCAACCGTGGCGCTCAAGCAATACCGAGGCGGTCGTTCCCTGGGCGGTGCGGCCGCGTCGGGTACCGAAATGGGCGAGCCCCAGGCGATGGGCCTGCAATTCGATACGGCCACCAGCGGCTGGGTACAGTTTCCGGGCGAAGCGGCAAAGCGCATCCATCGCTTTCAGTTTGGCGTGAACCATTGGTTTGTTGAGACCAGCAGGCAGCCATTGATGTATCTGGAAGGGGAGTGGTCTGCGGTATCAGCCGATCCCAACATGGCGCTGAGGGTGAAGCTCTCGCCGGTCAACTGGCAACCAGGGGTCAATCCGCCGACTTCGTACGAAAACTGGCCCGAAATCGGCTCCAGTGAAAAAGTGAAGTGCTGGTACGAGCAAACCGCCGACGGCAATGTGCGCTGTAAGGTGACGGACAAGCGGCTGGGCAGCTATCCGGAGCTGGAATACCGCTTTGCGCTCAGCTACCGGGGGCGCAGCCTGGCCACCGTGTACCGGCTGCTGGGTGACCAATCGGTGCTGCTGCTGGGGCAGGTGCCTTTGATCCGCACAAGCAATTTTTACACCGCATTTGACGAGGGCATTGGTTTGCCCAGAACACGCTGACACGGCGAGCCGCATGGAAGACGGGGATTTTGTATGAAGCGTTTGCGTAGACAGATACTGTTGCTGCTGGGGGTTGCTGCAGGCATGGCTCCGGCGTGGGCCGCGCGTGATTTCACGCCACTGGCGGGCACATGGGTGATCGATGCCGAGTTGGACGGCAAACCGGGGCGCGGTCTGGCGGTTGACGTGCAGGGCAATGCCGTCGTGCTGCAGGTCTACGGCTACGAGACCGATGGCGCTGCCACCTTCTACATGGCTTCTGGCCAGATGGACGGAGACAGTGCAGTGCTGCCGCTGCAGAAGTTCAAGGGGGGAGTCGCCCTGGGCGGTGCGATGCAGGATGCAGCGCTTGCCGAGAGCGTGGGCAATGTGCGGCTGCAGTTTGCCAACGGCGTGCAGGGCAGCATCCAATTGCCTGGTGAGCCCGCGTATGCCATGCGCCGCTTCATCTTCAACCCGCGTGGTGAACAGCCGACCTACCGGCGGCAGCGCTTTGCGCTGGCTGAACTCGATGCCGAGCGCCATCCCGTTGGTTTGTGGAATCTGGAGGTCTATGGCTCGGGGCGCTTGATCTTGAAAGGGCAGGCTCCATCGGCATACTGGTACTTTGTATGCCAGCCAGCCGATGAACACGGCACCGTGGAGTGCAGTGGAGAGGCGCCAGCCGAGACATCCACCAAAAAAGTTCGGCTGAGTTACCAGCAGCATCTGTATGACCTCAGCGTCCTGATGGAGGTCGAGGGTGAGCCCGCTCGCCGGATGGTTGGCGCTTACCAGGACACTGCGACACCGAGGTCGATGCCATCAAGTGCCGATCAGATATGGTTTTCGGGATTTCAGGGAGGCTATGGAGGGCAGCGCATTCCAGAGCCGGGTACCTGGATCGTGCGGGACGAAAAGACCGGCAAGCCCGGTCGCGGCTTCAGCCTGGATGTGCAATTTGACCAGGCACTGCTGCAGGTCTTCAATTACCGGCCCGATGGCCGCGCCACCTTTCATATGGGCTCGGGAGAATATGCCAAATCGAAGGCACAGATTGCACTCAAGACCTACCAGGGGGGACGCTACCTGGGCGGGCCGTGGCAATCGGCCTCCGAGGCATCCGATGCAGGGTTGACGACTGTCAATTTTGACCGCATAGACAGCTACAAGAACATGAATGAAGGCTCGATTCGCCTGCCGCAGGAGCCGCTGCGCGTGATCGAGCGTTTTGAGCTGCAGCCAACGCGTCCCGATCTCACCAGCCTGATGGGCGATTGGATCTTTACCGACAGAGATCTAGAGTTCTTTGTTGCGTTGAACAGGATCAACGGCAAGGTGCTGAGCAATGAGGCTGGAGATTTTCAGTGCCAGTTCATCGAGCTGCTGACGGATACCGTGGTCGAATGCACGAGCGTAGCTGCCACTGATAAACGGGCCGTCCGTTTCAGCTTCCCTTTCAGCTACCGAGGGCGCAGCGTGGCCACGGGCGGCATCGCCTTTCGAGTCCGTGACAGGTTTGGCAATCTCACAGGCGTGGGTCCACTCATCAAGCAGTAAACACGTTCTAAGCAAGTGCGCTGGCAGATGAACGACTGTGGCGATTGCGCAGTTGCGCCTATTTTGCGAAATGGTGCAACAGGTGCTGCCATTGCAGCAGGCTGGGGTGATCGCCTGTAGCGGGCGGGCATTCCCCGCCTGTGGGCCATTGAAGGCCGCTGTGCAGTTGCAGAGCCTGTTGCGTGTACGGATGCGCCAGGTGCATGCCCCAGGCATGCAGCCATAGCCGCTGCAGGCCCAGGCGCTCGGCCCACCAGCGGTTGAGCGGACCCTTGCCGTGGGTGGCATCGCCGATGATAGGGTGGGCGATGTGCTTGAGGTGGCGGCGAATCTGGTGGCGGCGCCCGGTGTGCGGCTCGGCCAGCACGAGCGACAGGCGCGTGCCGGCAAAGCGGCTGTCATAGGCATCGGGGTGTTCCAGCGCGGCCAGCTTCGAAAAGCGGGTCTGAGCAGGTTGTGCGGGGGCGTCAGCCGGTGCGTCGTCG
The DNA here is from genome assembly GCF_050434545.1 of Comamonas sp. 4034. Taxonomy (NCBI): domain Bacteria; kingdom Pseudomonadati; phylum Pseudomonadota; class Betaproteobacteria; order Burkholderiales; family Comamonadaceae; genus Comamonas; species Comamonas sp. 4034. Next base: position 33,555 of record NZ_JBNDIT010000003.1, read on the forward strand.
GGGCGCAGGGCGTGGTCTACCTCACAGTGCTCCGGCGCCCAGCCGCGCACCAGGGCCAGGTAGCGTTTGTGGATCTGGTGGTTTTCAAACTGCGCGCGAGTGCGGCTGGCGGCTTCGGGGTGCAGGGCCAGCAGCAGCACGCCGCAGGTGCCTTTGTCCAGCCGGTGCAGCGGGTAGACATGCTGGCCGATCTGGTCGCGCAGGGTCTGCACGATGAAGCGCGTCTCGCCCGCGTCCAGCCCCGTGCGATGCACCAGCCAGCCCGCTGGCTTGTAGATGGCAATCAGGTGCTCGTCTTGCCACAGCACGGGCAGTGGGCTGCCCTCGGCATGCGTGTGCGCAACAGCTGGGTCGATGGTTGGAAGCATGGAGTGGAATTGGGCTGTAGCGCTTGTCAGTAAAGCGCAGCAAGCTATCTATTTTATAGTTTTGTGCCTTGCCGTGCTTGCCACAGCCCGAACAGCACCATGCCTGCCAGCATGGCAGCGCTGAAGATGGCGGCCGATTCCATGCCCGCTGTGATGCCGACCAGCGCCGGGCCGGGGCAGTAACCGGCCAGACCCCAGCCTATGCCAAAGAGGGCCGAGCCTACGACAAGCGGCGCGTCGAGCGCCTTGCTGGCTGGCACCTGCATAGGCTCGCCCAGCAGGCTGCGCTGGCGTTGGCGTGCCAGTGCAAAGCCGGGCAGCCCCACGGCAATGGCGCCGCCCATCACCAGGGCCAGCGAGGGATCCCAGGCGCCGGCCAAGTCCAGAAAGCCCAGCACCTTGTGAGGATCGGCCATGCCCGATACCAGGAGGCCCAGGCCGAACACCAGACCCACGATGGCAGCAATGATGGTGGTCATCACAGTCTCCTTACAGAACGTGGCGCGCCACAAACACGGTGGCAAAACCGGCGGCCATGAAGCACAGGGTGGCGACCAGCGAACGCATCGACAGGCGGGAGAGCCCGCACACGCCGTGCCCGCTGGTGCAACCCGAACCCAGACGCGTGCCAAAGCCCACCAGGAGCCCGGCGATCACCAGCACCGGCCAGCTTGCCGGGCTGGCTGTTGCAGGTACCGGCGCAAACAGGCCATAGGCCCAGGGCGCAGCCAGCAGGCCAATGAGGAACGCCACCCGCCATGCCCCGCCTGGCGCGCGTGGTGGCAGCAAACTGCCCACAATGCCGCTGATGCCGGCGATGCGACCATTGAACAGGACGAGCAGCACGGCGGCCAGGCCGATCAGGGCGCCGCCAAGCAGGGCGGCCACAGGGGTGAAGGCGGTCATATCAATGGTCATGGCGGGCTTTCGTGGGGGGGGGAAGGGGTGCAGTGCATCAGGGCGCGGGGCAGTACTGGGTGTACATGGTCTGCAGCAGTGCCAAAAGGCGAGCGTCGGCGACCTGGTAGTAGATGTTCTTGCCTTCGCGCCGCGTGGTGACGGCGTTCTCGCGCCGCAGCACGGCCAACTGTTGCGACAAGGTGGGTTGCAGAATGCCCAGATGTGACTCCATATCGCTGACGCAGCATTCGCCCTGGCTCAGGTGGCACAGCAGCAGCAGTCGGTCTTCGTTGGCGAGCAGCTTGAGGGCCGCAACTGCCTGCTGGGCGGCATGGCGCATGGCTTCAGGGGGCAGGTGGTGAACGGTAGGGCTATCAGTCATCGAAAGGCAGGTTGACATGGGGCCTTGCACAGAGGCCTGGTTTTTATTATATTAAAATATATATTGTTTTTTGTGAATGTGTTTTTGACCATGGTATCTTCCGCTCCATTCGGCATTCAGGCGTTTTTTGACGAGGTGACGGGCACCGTCAGCTATGTGCTGCACGATGCCGCGAGCCGTGCGGCGGCGGTGATTGACCCGGTATGGGACTTTGACGCCAAGAGTGGCCGCACCAGTACGGTATCGGCCCAGCGCATCGTTGATTACCTGCAAGCGCAGCAGCTGGATCTGCGCTGGGTGCTGGAGACGCATGCACATGCCGATCACCTCTCGGCTGCCCAGTGGCTGCGCGCGCAGGTGCCTGCCGGTACGGCCCGCATAGCAGCACCGGTTGTGATTGGCCAGCACATCACCGCTGTGCAGAAGGTGTTTGGCGGCATTTATGCAATGGATGATTCCATCGCACCACAAGGGGCAGACTTTGACAGGCTGTTGGGCGATGGCGATGTGCTGCAACTGGGCGCCACCCGCATACGCGCCTTGAGCGTGCCGGGCCACACGCCCGCAGACCTTGCCTATGCGGTAGAAGGTGGCAGTGGTGTTGGTGCCATTTTTGTGGGCGACACCCTGTTCATGCCCGATGTGGGAACGGCGCGCTGCGACTTTCCGGGCGGCGATGCGCACCAGCTCTATCGTTCCATCCGCAAACTGCTGGCGCACGCGCCGCACACCGCGCTGTACGTCTGCCACGACTACCCGCCTGCAGGCCGTGCTCCCGCATGGTGCAGTACGGTGGCCGAGCAGTGTGCCCACAACATCCATGTGCACGATGGTATCGATGAGGCCGCGTTTGTTGCAATGCGTCGGGCACGCGATGCAACGCTGGCTGTACCGCAGTTGATGCTGCCTTCGGTGCAGGTCAATATCCGTGCGGGCAAGCTACCGGAAGCGGACGCGCAGGGCCGGTGCTTTCTCAAGCTGCCGGTGAATGCGCTCTAGCTGCGGTAACTGTTCTCGCCTTATCGGCCAGCAGACTGGTGCTGCGCGTCTTCAAAGCGGTTCACATTCCACAGGCTGGGGAAAAGCCGCGTCCACAACCCCACCACGGCCAGCGTGCACAGCCCGCCTGCCACGGCGGCGGGCACGGCCCCCAGCAACGCAGCGCTGCTGCCCGCGCGGAACTCGCCCAGTTCATTCGAAGATCCGATGAACAGCATGTTGACCGCGTTGACGCGGCCCCGCATGCCATCGGGCGTGGCAAATTGCAGCAGTGCGCCGCGCACGTACACGCTCACCATATCGGCCGCACCGGCCACTGCGAGCGCGATGCAGGACAGCCACAGCCAGTGCGACAGCGAGAACACGAGGTTGGCGATGCCGAAGATGGCGACAGCCAGCATCATGCGTTTGCCCACATGCGTGCCAAAGGGGCGGTTGCTCAGGTACAGGCCCGCGCAGACCTCGCCCATGGCCATGGCGCTGCGCAGCAGGCCCAGGCCTTCGGGGCCGGTGTGCAGCACTTCGTGCGCATAGATGGGCAGCAGCGCCACCACGCCGCCCAGCAGCACGGCAAACAGATCGAGCGAGATCGTGCCCAGCACCATCGGCCTGCCGAAGATGAAGCGGATGCCGGTACCAAAGCGCTGCCAGATGGTGTCGGCGGGTGCATCCACCCGGTCCTTCGCACGGGGCGCGGCATACAGTACCTGCACGCGCAGCAGCAAGACGGTGCCGACCGCAAACGCCAGCAGGCAGGTGCCATAGGTCCATTCCGCGCCACCTGCGGCATACAGAAAGCCGCCCAGCATGGGCGCGCCGATGGCGGCGCACCGCATGACCACGCTGTTGGTTGCGATGGCTTTGGGCAGCAGCGCCTGCGGCACCAGCTGTGGCAGCAGGCTTTGCAGGGCCGGGCCGGAAAACGCCCGCGTAGCCCCATACAGCACCAGCACGGCATAGATGCCGGCGACGCCCGCATGTCCATGGCCCGACAGCCACAGCAGCAGCGCGCTGCAGACGCCGCCGATGGCCCAACTGGCTGCCAGTACCTTCTTGCGAGGCAGACGGTCAATCAGCTCGCCTGCCGGCAGCAGCAGCACCAGCATGGGAATGAACTGTGCCAGGCCCACGAAGGCCAAGGCCATCGGATTGCGCGTGAGGTCATACACCTGCCAGGCCACCACCACGGCCTGGATCTGCGTGGCGCCAACGGCAAACACGCGGGCCACCAGAAAAGTCAGAAAGCCGCTGTGTTGATCGCGCAGCAGGGGAGGGTGGGCTGAGGTGGGTGGAACGGGCATGGATGGCAATGGCACGCGTCTGGGCCGCATGGCGCAATCGAGGCAACTGCAGTGTTGTTGGTGGTTGTGGCGCCATTCTGCCACGGCGGCTCAACTCTTATATAAGAGTTAGGCTTCGCAAGCGTGCAACAGGGTGTTGCCCAAAAACTGGGCAAGAAGAAAATGTGTTTGAAGATCAAGCATCTTGGTCGCTTTTGCCAAGCTTATGCACAGAAGCATCCCCGCTGGATGGGAATAACTGCGACTGTTGCAAGATCATCCTCGGCCAGGCCAAGCCTGGCGGGCAGGAGCGGGCCTTGCTGTGCGGCGATAGAAGGGGCAGCGCGCGGCCATGAAAAACCCCCGGCAAGCCGGGGTTGGATTTGGTGTTGCGTGCAGCGCTTAGAACGTGTTTACGATCTCTACGCAGCCGCGTTGGAGTGCAATCGGGATGAGTTCGAAGCGCTGGGCCGCAGCTTGCACCGGGGTGCAAGCAAGGGACAGCGCGAAGAAATCGCCCGATTTCACTCCAACCCGTAGGGACAGTGGGTTTGGGGACGCCCGGTTAGGGGCGTCCGGCTAGGGGCGCCCCGCAAACCCACTGTCGCGGCGCGAGGAGATCGTAAACACGTTCTTACTTGGTGCGCTCGGATTCCACCGTCATGTCCAGCACGTAGGCGTAGCGCGAGGCGTCGGCAGGCGGGTTCTGCACCGTGTATCGCTTGACGCGCAGCACATTGCGGATGCCCGGCTCATGCTGGTAGCCTTCGATGTTGCCGTAGAAGTTGCCCCACTCACCAGTCGTGGTCTTGCGGCCGGCGCTGTCATAGTGCACCTCACGAACCTGCAGGCACTGGGTTCGCATCACGCCTGCGCTGCAGGGCTTGGTCTGGGGGCCCACTTCCAGGAAGATGGTCTCGCCTGCATTGCCATACTTGGTGGCATTGGTGGGCACGGCCTTCAGATTCCAGCGGCTGCCGTCATTGAAGCTGAGCACCATGCTCTGCGGGTTGGCATCCTGCGCGATGCGTACGCTTTGCGCGCGCGGCAGTTGGGCGCCAACGGCTTGCTCCAGCTGCATCACTCGGCCATCGGCGCAGGCCATCTGGGTCGAGATCATGTTGCCGATCGTGATCTTGTCGCCATCGAGCCGGTAGCTGCCGCCGAGGTTGTTGCAGATCTTGGTGGAGACCAGCTGCTGGCCAGGCTGGCTGCCAGCAGAAAAGTTCAGGCGCACGGCAGTCTTGGGGGCCAGGGCGGTGAAGCTGGGCAGCGCGCGGCCTGATTGGTCCTGGGCGCTTTCCAGGTCCCAGTGATAGGCCTGCAGGGTTTTGTTGAGTGCAGAGGAGTTCATGCCGGGATTGGTGGAGGAGGATGCGCCAGGCTTGCTGGTGGAAGGGTCGGCCGAGCCCGTGCTGCTGCAGGCAGCGATGCCGAGCAGGGCGGCGGAGGCGAGAGCGGCGAGAGGCCAGCGTGTCATGGTGGATTCCTTTCTGGATGTGGGATGGTAGCCGATGGGGCTGCCAGCCGGTGGTTGGAACGCAAACACGTTCAACAGGGGTGTGCGCCATCCTAGAGGATGGGCATGTACGCAGGTTGTAGGCTGTTATCCGTTTTGATGGCCTGCGTGTGAGGGGATGCTGCGATGCAGTACTGCACAAAAGATGGGCAGTGATCAATAATTTTTATAAAACAATGGCTTGCGAGATTGTCCCCAGGCTTGCCCACACCATCGCCCACAGAAGTGAGGAATAAGGTTGGGCGATCAGCCCGGCAGGAAGAGCGCCGGGTCGACCATGGTGCGGTTGAGCATGACGCCCCAGTGCAGATGGGGGCCGGTGACTCGGCCGGTGGCTCCCACCTTGGCAATGACGTCGCCCGCCTGCACTGCGTCGCCTACGGCGCAATCGATCTTGCTCAGGTGGCAGTACATGGTCAGAAAGCCGGAGCCATGGTCCAGCCATACGGTATTGCCGTTGAAGAAATAGTCGCCCGTGTCGATGACCTTGCCTGCGAGCGGCGCCTTGATGGGGGTGCCGGTGGGGGCGGCGATGTCCATGCCGCTGTGCGGATTGCGCGATTGGCCGTTGAACACGCGGCGCAAGCCGAACGAGCTGGAGCGCCGCCCCGGCACAGGCGCGGGCAGCACCATGCCGGCTGGAGAAACATTGCTGAAGGTGGCCATGACCTGCTTGAGGTGGGTGCTTTCCCGCTCATAGCGGGCATTGTCGTCGGCCGAAAGATCGACCGTCTTGGGCGCCACCTTGAGCCGCTGCTCGCTGTACTTCTTGTCTCGTACGGTGTAGGGAACGGTCCGGCTGCCTTCTGCAGTCTGCACGCGGATACTGGCGGGCCCCACGACGGCAGACAGTGGAATACCCACCAAGGCCGTCCACTCGATCGCGTCACCCAGCACCAGCACGGGCATGTCGCCGCTGAATGCCTGGGGGCGGCTCGCCGCTGGCCCCAGCGAGAGCCGCGCCACGCCGCCTGGCACCCGTGAATCTGCCGGCCAGCCATCGGGAGCGTGGGATGGCGCAGCCTGGAGGCCAGGCGCAAGCATTGCAGCCGCGCAGCCCAGCACCATCTGGCGGCGGCTGAACCCCTGGCTCGTGGCGGTGAGGTCTGCGGATGTAACTGAATGGAACATGGCTAAGATCAGATTCTGTAATTTGCTTTAAAAAGCATAGCGCCTTGCGCTTACCCATAGAGCGCAAACCTTGCATTTAATATGCAAATTTTGGTAAACCAGACGATGTGTAACCCCGATGGCTACGGGGGCTGGTAGCATATTTGATGCTATCCTTTTTGCAAATGGTAAAGCGACTGGTGGACTGGCAGGCACGGGATGTTTGCCGGTGCGACTGCAGTAGCCCATCCATCCGTTACAGTAACAGCGGCCATGGGTGCCAGGGCGTTTTCCGCAGAACCATATTCCGGGAGTTGGTGTCGTTCATGTTGGGCAAGTATTCAGACAGACCTTACCTTGCGCGTGCAAGCGGCAACCTGCGGCTTCGCACTGCAGCATGGGTGCTGATGGCTGCCGGTGTGGCCCTGGTGTCGGGCTGCGCGAGCCTGGGCGGCAGCCAGGACGGAGCCCATTACAACGTGGTGGCACGCGAGACCTTTGGCTCGGCCAACACCTATTCACGCCTCTTCGATGCCTCGCCCGAGCGCACCTGCGAAGCGGCACGCCGCGCGCTCCTGAGCCAGGGCTACCTCATCAACGTGTCCAAGGACAAGGAAGTGGAAGGCCAGAAGACCTTCCAACCTGCGCCGGACAACAACCAGGTCATCACCATCCGCGTGGTGTGTGCCCCTGACAGCAAGGACGGCAAGGTCAGCCTGGGCTTTGTCTCGGCGCTCAAGGACACCTACAACCTCAAGAAGAGCAGCAACTCAGCCAGCGTGGGCGTGGGTGCGCTGGGCTCGCTGTCGCTGCCATTCTCTGCCGGCAATGACTCCCTGATCAAAGTTGGCAGTGAAACCGTGAGTTCGGCTACGTTCTACGACAGCTTTTTTGACCTGATCAAGTCCTTTCTCCGCCAGGACGACAGCCTGCGCCAGCAGAGCCTGCACGATGGTGAGGAGTTTGTGGAATAGCGGCGGCAATGCTGCGGCGCAAAACGGATACCCCATGAAAAACCGGCTCAGGCCGGTTTTCTTCTTTGGCGAGGCGGCTCCCCCGCTCATGGGCTTCGCGTCGCATGTTCAGCAAAGCAGCGCTGTACTTGCAGGCAGCCAGGTGCTGGGTTAAAAACAGCCATGGGCAACACAAGTGTGGAGCGTGCGAAATGCCTCTGAACCATGAAGTGCGGGACGAGATTACGGTGCTGGTGCATGGCGGGTTTGAAGACGCCTCGCGCATCGTCGAAATCATCGTGGACGAGATGTACAACCCCGGGGAACTGGACGAGGACGAGGTGCAGGCCTTTGTAGGCCAATGCTTTGCCGCATTGGAGCTTGCCAAAGGCCAGTGGCCGCGCGTGACCGACTGTGATCGCCTCGATCAGGCCTTTGACCAGCTGGAGCAGCAGGGCGTGGTCTGCCTGCAAAATGCGGGCCATACCCAAAGCGATGGCTATGACGATATTCGCGAGGAACTGCGAGAGCGCAGCGATGCGACGCGTTTCATCGGCTATTGCTTTTTCCACGGACAGGACCTGGCGCGGGCGGTGCGTGGGGGCGGGCTCTACCTGGCCTTTGGCCCGCTGGACGCGGCACTGGAGCATTCGCTGGGTCTGGAGGTCGGCCAGCGTGTGATGCGTGCGCTGGTGGCAGCAGGCCTGCATGCGCAGTGGAATGGCTCGTTTGATGAGCGCATATCCGTGCCGGTGTTTGACTGGAAGAGTCGATGACACAGGTCAATTGCTATATTTCGATAGCAATGGCGTAGAGGCTTGAAGGAGATAACCGTTCCCTCATCGGTCTCTGCGCTCATCGCAGTATGCGCAGTGCGTGGCACTGCTGAACCACACCAAGTTTCGTGGAGGCAGTTTGGTTGAAGTCAGACGGTCATCGCAGTGGCCTGACTGGCGAGTTGCCAATAGCAGCCGATCTCGGCAGATGCAAGCAGACGCTCAACGTCCCGGCTAAACGGGCGAAGACGCCGGGCCACCAGGCCAAGGGCCGTGATAACGGCTCCGTTACGCATCCGATGGAATGAAAAGTTGGGCTCGGAGACCCAAGGATGTGACAACCATATGGTGTGGAAATGCACGATGGCAGGCCAACATCAAAAGAGATTTACAAAGCCGAGAATCGTCGACCAGGCCAGCTCAAGCAAAGCCCACGCGGAAAACAATCCGTTCACCACAAGAAAAAGCACGCCAACGACAATCACTAAAGCGATGAGTTGCACAGCCTTCATGCGGTGAAGTCTCCCGAAAAAACCAATTTCTTCATTGGGCATGTTTGGCTCTTGCCGAGATGCCGTATCGTGTACCGTTGACCAATTTTAGATTGGTTGTGCACTGTTCTCTTTGGGGCGATAGCCGTCATCTGCCACCAGTGATGCCGGTCAATCCTGGCTATGGGTGAGGGGGCTTCGCCGGGGTGAGGCGGCAGTTGCCTAGCTCTCCAGCCGCGCGGTAAGGGCAATAGCCTGGCGCTGGCGGCATAGCGCTCGGGCGGCAGCTTCGTGTGCTCTTTCAAGATCCATCTTCAGGCTCCTTGGCTGCTGCCCTATTCTGCAACCAATAATGGAGCGCACCCGGGATAAATGCTTGAGCTGCAGTCTTAACTTTGCTTCGCTTTTGCTACAGCGGAAACTGAAAGATTGGTCTGGAAGACTGTGCAGGTCAACAGTTTTCCGAAGCAGAAAACTACAGTATTGATAGCGTGAAATCGTTGCAGAGACTGGCCTGCCCGACTGGAATCGAACCAGTGACCCACAGCTTAGAAGGCTGTTGCTCTATCCAACTGAGCTACGGGCAGGAGTTTGATTTGATTGAGGAAAGTTGACTTTTCCGCAATTGAAATTTTGACCAGATGCGGAGCGCGCCGCATTGGCCAATCGGCGATCTTCATGACCGCTTGTTATTATGCCCGGAATTTAGGGACTCACCTGGTTGCTTTGACCGGGGGACGCCCACCAGTTGCCAGCTTGTCAACGGACATCCGGCCCGGGCTGTTTTGCTACTTTGGAGAGCCTATGGCTTCAAAGATGTGAGACGCAAGTTTTCAGGAATGCATGGCCTCGGAACAGACTGATTTTTGACAAGCACAGAATGGCAAAGCCAAAGAAGGCCGAGCCGGAGGCGGCAGCGATGCTCGTCAAAAACAGAAAGGGCCTACTGGGTAGGCCCTTCACTCACTGAAACTTACCGATAGCAGAGGGCTTGAATAGGATTCAGTCGTGATCTCTCTCTAGATGGAGTTTCTGGTGAGTGACTCAATTGTGTTCTTCTTGCTCAAAAGGTTTATAGGTAAAAACCCTTGTGCGTTTGGCAGAGAAGGGCTGAGGGATAGCTTGAGGTAGTGCGGAAAACGGATGCCAAGGAAACCGCCTAAGCCCTGCACTCGGCCTGGATGCAGAGCGCTTTTGACTGATGGCAGTGGCAGATACCCAGCACACCCCAAGCCGAAATGGGAGAAGAGGCCGGGCGCTACCCAGCGGATCACAGATCGAAAGCTCCAGTGACTGAGAGAGAGCGGAGCGGAAGCTTGCATGAGAGCGTCAGTGAGCACCCCATTGCGATCCTTGCGCATGTCGGCAGGTACCCGCGCCCTTCAGGCAAAAAGAAGCCACCCGAAGGTGGCGCGAGTTTCGCTGTAAAAAAAGCCGACCCTGGGTTACCAGGGATATCGTGCAAGTATAGAGAGGGAGGGAGGAGAGCACGAACTCGGCGCAAATCGAGGAATCGATATTAGCGCATCACTATCGATTCTTGAAAAATATTTGTATTTTTTCTCGTTGCGGGTCAAAAAAAGAGCCTGCTATGCGCAGGCTCAAAGCTGAACTAACTTTTTGTCGTGGTATTCCCTCTCTCTATAGGGGTGCAATGATATATTAAATTTATAATAAATTGAATTTGATAATTTTGATAAATATCATTACTTGGCCGGTGGGTAGTGGGCGCGCGCCACTTTGGGCGAAGCCCAACAGCGAACCGAGCCCTTGCACTGCCGTCGTTGCTTTGCGAGATGCCCGTGAAAGCATTCTTGCACGCAGGCATTGCAGAAGTGAGGCAGCGAAACGCTCGCAGCAGTGGCAGCTTTCCAGGTCGCTCGGTCCAGGTTCGCTATCATGACTTCATGACCCATCCCTTGAACCCCATTGCCATCACCCTCTGCGCTCTTGCTGTCAGTGCCTGTGCGCAGCCCGAGCCGCAGCCCCGCATTGGCATGCCCAACCCGGCCTCGGCATACTGCGTCAAGAGGGGTGGAGCATTGCAGATCAAGGATACGCCCCAGGGGCAGGTAGGCATCTGTGTGCTTCCCGACGGCTCGCAGGTCGAGGAGTGGGAGTTTTTCAGGCGCGACCATCCGCTCTCGCCCAAGCAGTGAAAGCGCATTGGTGATAGGCTGCGAGGCAGTTAACATGGCCGAGTACCTGGTTGGAAGCCTTATCTATGTCGCCTCCATTGCACTGTCTCCTTTACATAAGCCAGATAGCCCCTGATCTGGACGTTCACCAGGTTGGACAGATCGTCAAGCAGGCCAGAGAACTCAACGCCATCCAGGGCATCACAGGAATACTGGTTTTCGACGGAGAGCGATTTGCGCAGTATGTCGAAGGACCCGCAGAGGCGATTTCATCCCTGGCCACCAAGCTGGCAGTGGATGCACGGCACAGGCATTTCAACCCGTTGCTGACGCAGGAACTTGCAGGGAAGCGCCGGTTCGCCAGCTGGGCGATGGGGTATTCCGATGTGGATATGGATGCGCTCGATATCGAAGCGCTGAGCAGCATGGAGGCCGGCAGGGCGCTTGAATACTTCTGCGCCGCGACCACGGCCATCGATAGTTTGTAGCTGGCTCCTGATTGCAACCGCCGCAGCGGATGTTATGGCAAAGAAGCGGCATGGTTAAAAAGAGCTTCGTGTGGTAACGTTGGCTATCAGTAGATATCCAAAGCATGCAAGCCTGCGTTTTCAAACCGAATGAAATGCGCAATCAAGAGCGCGATGAAGAGCGCAATTTGCACGGATTTTTCCGTACTTTCCTCACCCATCCATTGTCTTCCCATGAACAAAAACGCCTTTTTCCGAAACTTCGCTGTTGCCTGTGGACTGGCTGCATCGGCCATGCAGATTTCCGCGCAGGTGGCCCCCGCTTTTTTTCTGAATGACACGATCATCCGGAATATTCCGGCAAAGGATTTGCCTTCGTTTCGTTCGGCCCTGGGCAGCGTGCTGGAGAGCCCTCAGGATGGCGTGGCCAAGTCCTGGAGCAGCACCAACGCGGTGGCATCCAAGGCCATCAAGGTGGTTTTGACGCCTTTGCAGACGGCGCAGACAAAATCTGCCAACACCTGCAGGCTGGTCAAGGCCGATGTGGCAAGAGGCAGCCAGTCGGAAAACTGGCAGTTCTGGTTCTGCAAGCAGGGTGACGGTGCCTGGAAGGCGAGCGGAAGCTCCACTCCGCGCTGAAGGACCGACGTATGGCGATCTCCAAACCTACCAAGGGCAATTGCATGCATTCCTGCAGGAGCCGGTTCCTTGGTATCAAGCCATTGCTTCTCAGCCTGGCGTTGCTGAATGCAATGCCCGGCGCGTCGGCATGCACGAGGCTGGTCTTTCTGGGTGATGGCGGGCAAGTGGTCACCGCGCGCTCCATGGACTGGAAGAGCGATATCACGAGCAATCTGTGGGTGATGCCGCGCGGTATGGCGAGAAGCGGTGAAGCAGGGCCGAATTCGCTGCGCTGGACATCGCGTTATGGCAGTGTCGTCACATCGGGCTATGACATCTCCACGACCGATGGCGTCAATGAGGCGGGCCTGAGCGCCAACCTGCTGTGGCTCGTGGAGTCGCAGTACCCCAAATTCGATTCGAACAGCAAGCCGGGGTTGAGCATCGCTGCCTGGGCACAGTATGTTCTGGATAATTTTGCAACCGTCGAAGAGGCGGTGGCCGCCTTGCAACAGCAGCCTTTCACCATTGTCACGGATAGCGTTCCAGGCGAAAGCCGGCTGGCTACGCTGCATCTGTCGATATCGGACGCCAGCGGTGACAGCGCCATCGTTGAATATATTGATGGGCGTCAAGTCATTCACCACAGCCGCAGCTACCAGGTAATGACGAACTCGCCGGTTTTTGACCAGCAACTGGCGCTCAACAGCTATTGGCAGCAGGTGGGTGGAACGACGATGTTGCCGGGCACCAATCGCGCAGCAGACCGCTTTGCCCGCGCCTCGTTCTATGTAAACGCCATTCCCAAGGACCAGGATGCCAACAAGACGCTGGCAAGCGTCTTCAGCGTCATCCGCAATGTCTCGGTGCCCTATGGCTTGACCACCCCTGGTGAGCCCAATATCTCGTCGACGCGCTGGCGCACCGTGTTTGACCACCAGCGCAAGCTGTATTTCTTTGAGTCGGCACTCACGCCCAATACCTTCTGGGTGGATCTCAAGCGCATCGATTTCAGCAGCGGCAAGGGAAAAGTGCTCAAGCTTGATCTGGGGCCCAACCAGGATCATCCCTTTGCCGGGGATGCCACCAGTGCCTTCCGGCCTGCCGAGCCGTTCAGGTTTCTCGGAATCTGAACGCTGCGGGGGTGTGAGCGCGTTCCGCAATCACAAGGCTTGATCTTCATCCGGGGCCCACGCTGTGGGCCTTTTTCATGGCTGCTCGCTCTCCAGCGATTCCAGGGTTGACTGTGCATTGGGGTAGCCACTGTCCCTCGCTTTTCGTGCCCAGTAGATGGCTCTCTCGTAGTTGTTCTCATGCCGGTAGATCTGGGCCAGGATGTATTGCGAAGACGGGTAGCCCAGCTCGCCGGACATCAAGAGCCACTCCATGGCCTTTGGCTGGTCATTGGCGGTAGATCGGTAGTACGTATACACGTTGAAGGCGGCTCTGCCGTCACCGTTGTTGGCCAGTCCTTTCTGGCGTGTCAACTCGGCTGCTGACATGGTTGGAATGCCGGTGATGGATGCCTTTGAATCGTACCGGATGCCCGTGTCCGGGGGCGGGCGGTTGAAATGAGGAATATTGGTGCATGAGACGACGCTCAGAACTGCAAGTGATGCGATCAGGTGGTGTTTCATGGATTGCCAATTTGCGTTGGTGTAGAGGGGGCCGTTCAGCGCTGGCTCAATCGCCCAGCATCAGTAGCTCCGCCAGCCGCTGCTGCAGCCATAGCGCGGTGCCGTCCAGCGTTGCGCCCTGCAGGCTGAGCATGCGCACGGCCAGCGGTGGCAGACGCAGTTCCGGGCAATCGAGTGCGACGATGCGGGGCTCGATGCCCGGTGCCTCGGCAATGTTGCGGGGCAGGATGCCCCAGCCTATGCCGTCGGCCAGCATGTCGGCGAGTACGTAAAAGCTCTCCGAACGCCAGATGCGCGGGCTGATCACGAGGTCTTCAACGTCTTCGATGTGCATCACCAACTGGCGGTGGCTGGCCAGGTCCTCGCGGGTGATGCGGGTCTTTGCAGCCAACGGATGGTCTCGCGCCACGAACACCATCTGCGGCACGCCTGCCACATAGCTCTGGGCAAACTGCGCGTCCGCAGGCCCGCGCACGAACTGGAAGGCCAGCGCGGCCTGGCGCGACTGCACGGTTTGGGCCACCTCGGCTGCAGTGCCATTGAGCAGGGTCAATTCCAGCGCAGGAAACTGCTGCGCCAGCTCCCGCAGCAGTCTGGCGATTGGTGGGTAGGGCAGGGCCTCGTCAATGGCCACGCACAGCTGCGCGGCCTGACCGGCGGCCAGCGCCTGGGCGCGCAGATCGAGCGCCTGGGCCTGGTTGAGCAGGGCCCGCGCCTCCACCAGCATGACTTCCCCCGCCGGAGTGAGGTGCACCGAGCGCCCGATGCGCTGGAACAGCGCCAGCCCCAGGTCCGCCTCCAGCAGGCCCATGGCCATGCTCACTGCCGACTGGGCGCGCCCCAGCCGCCGCGCAGCCTGGGTCATGGAGCCGCAGTCGGCCACGGTGACGAATTGGTTCAGGCGCTCAAGAGTCCATTCCATACATCAATTTTACTGATTAATCTAAGCTTTTATCAAATATAAAAATGATAGATCATGAGGTTTTATTCAAGACAACCTCCCTCCACAAGAGGATTCCATGCAAACCACAACACGCTCCACTTCGCTGACTCAGGGCCTCGGGTCTCGCCGCTGGCTAGTGCTGGGCATCGTCTCCGTCGCGTTGCTGCTCATCGTCATCGACATGACGGTGCTGTACACGGCACTGCCGCGTCTCACCCATGACCTGGCTGCCACCGCATCGGCCAAGCTCTGGATCATCAACAGCTACTCCCTCGTCGTCTCCGGCCTGCTGCTGGGCATGGGCACGCTGGGCGACCGCCTGGGCCACAAGCGCCTGTTCATCGCGGGCCTGACCGTATTTGGCGGTGCCTCGCTGGCGGCGGCCTTTGCGCCAAGCGCGGGCGTGCTGATCGCGGCCCGTGCGATGCTGGGCGTGGGCGCGGCCATGATGATGCCGGCCACGCTGTCGCTGATCCGACTGAGCTTTTGCGACGAGAAGGAGCGCGCCCTGGCCATCGGCATCTGGGCCTCGCTGGCTTCTGGTGGCGCTGCCTTCGGCCCGGTGTTGGGCGGGGCGCTGCTGGAGCACTTCTGGTGGGGCTCGGTGTTCCTGATCAACGTGCCCATCGTGCTGATCGCCTTGCCGCTCGCCTGGCGGTACATTCCTGCCAGCCAAGGCAATCGGGAGCGGCCCTGGGATCTGGTGGCCTCCATCCAGGTCATGCTGGGCCTGATGGCAGGCACCTATGCGATCAAGGAGCTGGGCAAGCAATCACCGGACTGGGCCTTGGCTGCCTTCGCGCTGTTGACAGGTATTGGCTTCCTGTGGATCTTCGTGCGCCGCCAGCGCAGCAGCAGCCACCCGCTGCTCGATCTGGCCCTGTTTAAGGACAAGGGCTTCAGCACCGCCGTGATCTCGGCCCTGGTGGCGGCGGCTGCGCTGCTGGGCATGGAGCTGGTGTTCAGCCAGCGCCTGCAACTGGTGCTGGGTTTCAGCCCGCTGGAGGCTGGCTGGGCCGTATTGCCGCTGCCGGTTGCAGCCTTCGTGGCAGGCCCTATTGCCGGGCGCCTGCTGCCGCGCTGGGGCAGCAGCCGTCTGCTGGCACTGGCGCTGCTGGCCTCCGGCCTGGGCATGGGGGCCTATCTGGCACTGCACGAGGCGACAGCGCTGTGGCAGTCGCTGAGCCTGGTGCTGCTGGGTCTGGGGATTGGCGGTGCCATCACGGCGGCCTCGGCCACCATGCTAATGCGTGCGCCTGCCGACCGTGCCGGCATGGCAGCCTCGGTGGAGGAGGTGTCGTACGAGCTGGGTGGCGCCCTGGGGGTGACTGTCATGGGCAGCCTGCTCTCGGCCGTCTATGCCCATTCGCTGGTCGTGCCAGAAGCGGCTGCTGCGGCTGCTGCGGCTGCACTGCCACCTACGGTGCGCGACAGCCTGGACGAAGCCCTGCTGGCGTCGGAACGCATGCCGCTGGATGCCGCCCAAAGCCTGGTGCAGGCGGCCAGCGCCGCCTTCGATAAAGGCTTTGCCGCAGTGCTGCTGCTGGCGACCCTTTTGCTGCTGGTCACCGCTTGGGTGGCCTGGCGCACACGCACGCGCTGAGCGGGCAGCTGCTCATGGCAAAGAATTTGAAATTGATTAGAAATTAAAAAGGATTGATTCATGAATACGAATATTCAACTGAGGCCGCTGGAGCGCGAGGATTTGCGCTTCGTGCACCTGCTGGACAACAATGCCAGCGTCATGCGCTACTGGTTCGAGGAGCCCTACGCCACATTCGACGAGCTGACCAGCCTGTACGATGCCCATGTGCATGACCAGGGCGAGCGGCGCTTTGTAGTGCAGCACGCGGGTGAGCGTGCTGGCCTCGTGGAGTTGGTGGAGATCAATCTGATCCACCGCAGCGCAGAGTTTCAGATCATCATCGCCCCCGCCCAGCAGGGCAAGGGCATTGCAGCCCATGCCACGCGACTGGCGCTGGACCATGGCTTTCGTGTGCTGAACCTGCACAAGATTTACCTGTACGTCGACAAGGAAAACGCCAAGGCCATCCACATCTATGGCAAGCTGGGCTTTCAGCCGGAGGGCGAGCTGGTGGATGAGTTCTTTTCGAACGGCCAGTACCGCAGTGCGATCCGCATGTACATGCTGCAGGGGCCTTACCTGCAGCGAACGGCCTGACGTAGCCAAACAAGAAAGAGGAAAGAAGAAAGCCACCCTGGCATGCCGGGGTGGCTTTCTTGTTCAGGGCTGCCGGTCAGGCCGTGCGCACGAGGCAGCTCAATCCGTTTCGTCGTACACCAGCGATGGATTGTTCATCGACCGGGCCACATCGCTCAGGCCGGTGATGATGTGATTGGCAAAAAAGCTGCTCTGGGTATCGGGCTCCAGGGCGGCAATGGCCAGGTTGGCCATGGGCTGGTTCAATGGCACGTAGTAGCTGCCTTCCGGCACATCGATGGCAATGCGCTGCAACTGAACCTTGACCCGCTCCACCGAGCGGGAAGAGGGGCCCAGCACATCATTCTTGGCGCTGCTGCTGCGTTCTAGTTCCTGGTAGGTGTCTGCCAGCATATTGCCCGGCTCGGCCACCCGCAGTACCTGCAGCCCCAGGGCGCGCAGCTTGTCGGCGGCTTCACCGGCATTGGTGGACAGCCAGTAGCCGCAAGGGCGGGCACGGCTCTCGCCCGGCTGCAGCTTGACGGACGATTTCCAGTCCACTTCCTGCGGACGGTCCTCACCCGTCTGCGGGTCGAGGAAGACGATGCGCCGCTTTTCAGTGGTTTGCTGGGATTCGAGGGTGAACTGGCCCCGGCAGGCCTGCGAAGCCACGTCGCGGGCCACGAATGCGCGCACCTGCTCCAACTCCTTGGCGCGCTGCGCCGTGGTCTGCAGTGCTGATGTGAGAGCCACCACATGGCTGTGGACGCGGCGCTGGATATGGGCGCGACCAATGCCGACGCCACGGGTCTCGATCAACAGACTGGGCGCATTCTTGAGGGCATAGACATTGCGGCCGGTATCGGGGCGCACGCCGCCCATCGACAGTGTCAGGTCGTCGGCCTTCTTCGTGGTGGTGTAGTACCAGTTGGTGCTCATGCCCTGGTCGGTCAGCGCCTTCTGCATGGGCAGCAGATACCATTCATTGGCCGCCTTGCCCACAAATTCATGCGTATTGGCCGTGGTCGGGGTCTGCAGCAGGGCGTCGTAGCGCTGTACGGCCTGGAATTTTTCCAGATAGCGTCCGGCAACGGTGAATTCATGCGAATCAAATACCGCGACGGGACGGTAGTTGCGGCTGAGCTTGGCCAGCGCATCGGCTTCAGGCGTCTGCAGCAGCAGGTGGTCGCGGTTCATGTCGATGCCGTTGGAGGTGGTGCGTCGGCCCGAGGCAGCGCCATCGGGGTTGGCGCGCGGCACCAGCAAGACATTCAGCTTGTCGAGCAAAGGCCCAAGTGGGCCCTGCGCGAGGGATTGCGCCATGGCAAGCAGGGCTTCGCTGCCGGCAGGCTCGTCACCGTGCTGCTGGCCGATCAGCAATACCGTTGGGCGTCCGCTGGCATCGAGGTCGTGCAAGCTGGTGCCAGCAGCGCGCGTGAGCAGCAGGGCATGGATGGGGGTGCCTTCCTGCGAGGTGCCGGCCGTGATCAGCTCGGCCTTGGTTCCCCCGGCCGGTGCTGCTGCAATCTGGCGCAGCATCTGGCCCAGTTCCGCATTGCTGGTGAATGTGGTGCGCCCATTGGTCAGGCCAGGGGTGCTGTATGGGGTGGCCGGGTCTGGAAACCGTGCGGCAACTTCGGGGCTTTCCTGCCACACGCTCAAAGGGACGGCCTGCAGCGGCGTGGTTTCCACGGGGGTGCTGATGACCCCCGGGTTGCTGACACCGGGGATGTGCACGGGGGCAGGCCCCTGGCTCTTGGGGGCGGTGGTGACCGTGCCGGGCGTTGCCGTGGGCGCGCTCGTCCAAGGGGGCAGGGGCGTGCTGGTGCATGCGCTCAGCAGGACCGCTGCAGAAACGGCGCTGAGCGTCATCCAGCGCGAGGCAGTGAGAGAGGAATGGGGTTGCATCATTGTTGTTGCGTGACGAAGCACGGCCCTCCTGAAAATTATGTTGCCATTATGCAAAACAGAGGCGGGTGTCTGCGTAGGATGGGTGCGAAAGAAAATCCGCTGCTGCTGCGGTTGCAGCCGGGAGTCAAGACCCTTCGAATGTACCAGCGACCGGCGGGGCTCCGGCTGAGCCGGGTGGGGTGGCTGCCTGTTCCTTGTCCGGGATGCGCAGGCGCAGCAGGGCGCGGACAAACCCGTGATCGGAGCGTGTGCGGTCGCGGCCTTCATGCAGGTGGTCGTTGAAATAGTCCACCCGGCGCACATCGCCAATGGAATGCTTGCTGCCCGGGTCAAACTCCTCGCTCACCAGAATCTGGTCGAGCACGGCAGGTGCGCCCTGGTGGATGTGCGAATAGGCGACATCCTTCTTGAGGGCCGCATCACCAAGCAGATCGTAGGCATTGAACAGGGCGCGGTCGCGTGCCCCCCGGTCATAGGCGACCTCGGATGTGGCCGCAATCAGCTGCGTGGTGACGCTGTCGGGCGTGTCATTGAAATCGCCCATCACCACCAGGGGCATGCGCGTATGGCGCAGCAGATCGATCACGAGGCAGCGCAGGGCCAGGGCTTCCACCCCGCGCATGATGAGCGAGCGTAGCGAGGCGAGTGCCGCAATCTTGGGGTTGTCGCGGTCTTCGAGCGGATTGCCTGCTTCGTCCTGCAGGAATTTGGGGCGCTTGGATTTGAGGTGGCATGTGAGCACCGACACCACCTGGCCGTGCTTCATCTGCAAGGTGGCCACCAGCGGCGGGCGCTCGAATTTGTCGTGCATGCCCAGACCCGGAATCGGCTGGCCAAGGCCTGCCGGGAAGTCTGGAAAGGAGCGGCAGGCCAGCACCTTGAGCCTCGTGGCAATGCCCACGCGGGGTGTACCGCTGGCGCCAGCCTGTCCATCGGTGTTCTCTGCGCCCGGCACGCTCACAAAGGGGTAATGCAGGCCACTGATCTTGAGGGCCTCCTGCAGCGCGGCGGCATCCCAGACCTCCTGCACGGCCAGGATGTCGGCGTTGAGCGTCTGGAAGCGATTGCCCAGCCACTGCACCTTGCGTTCGTACTGGTTGCGCGTGTAGGCATCCTGGTTGGGGTAGAACATGCGCTCGGCAAGCGCCAGATTCAGGGTGTTGCAGGTCGCAACCGTGAGGGTGTCAAGAGGTACAGGTGAAACAAAGGGCCGCATGGAAATCTCTTTCTGATGCGGCCCTACCGTAGCGGAATCTGGTGACTAGATCAACGAAAAGAAGATTTGTTCACCATGCAAATGCTTATCTTGAAAACGAATGGTTACGATTTCCTCGCCCACCATTGCCGCCATTGCGATTGCCGCCGCCAAAGCCGCCACGACGGCCGCGTTCGGCCATGCTGTCTACGCTGGTGCGCATGGGGTCGGGTTGCGCAGCGCCGCTGCGGCGGTGATCGCGGCCATCCACGGTGCCACCAAACTGGGTACCCAGATGGGCATCGGCGCGGGGCTGGCGCTCATCCTGGCGTGGAGCGCGCGGGCCGCTGTGGCGCGGATTGGCGCCCTGTGGGTGGCGCGGCTGTGCGCCTTGGCCACCTGGCCGACGTGCCTCTCCGGAGCCGCGCGGGCCCTGGCGGTTGGCATCACGGCGTGGAGGGCGCTGGTCGCGGCGAGGCTGCTCTGCGCCTGCGGGCTCGAATTCGCCGTTGGCTTCTGCGCGAGGAGCCGCACCGCGCTTGGCGTTGCGTTGGCCGCCATTGGCATTGCCTGCGGTGCCCGTGCCGCGGGTCGACTTGGTCGTGCGGATGCGCTCCATCATTTCCTGGCGCGCAGCCTTGGCAGCCGCTTGCATCACATCACGGCTTGGTGGCTTGCCGGCACCGCCCCAGATGGTTTGCCGGCCCATGGCGATGGGTTCGGCCTTTTCGCCTTCTTCAGGGCCAAAGCCGTCGATCACCTGCACCGGGATTTCCTGCTTGGTGAAGCGCTCGATGTCCATCATGAAGCCTTCTTCATCCATGCACACCAGGCTCACGGCATTGCCTTCGCGACCGGCGCGGCCCGTGCGGCCGATGCGGTGCACGTAGTCTTCCGAGACATTGGGGATCTCGTAGTTCACCACATTGGGCAACTCGTCGATGTCGATGCCGCGTGCTGCAATATCGGTTGCGACCAGGGCACGCAGATCGCCCGTCTTGAAGCCTTCGAGGGCCTGGGTGCGGGCACTTTGGCTCTTGTTGCCGTGCAGGGCCATGGCCGAGACGCCATTCTTGGTCAGGAAATCAGCCACGTTGTTGGCGCCAAACTTGGTGCGCGTGAACACCAGCACCTGGCTCCAGTTGTTTTCCTGAATGATGTGCAGCAGCACCTGCTTTTTCTTGCCGCGGCCCACAGGGTGGATCACCTGCTTGATGCGCTGCACCGTGGTGTTGCGCGGGGTGACCTGGATGGATTGCGGGTTCTTCAGCAGGCCATTGGCCAGTTCGCGGATCTCGTCGCTGAAGGTCGCGGAGAACAGCAGGCTCTGCTTGTCCTTGGGCACCAGGGCCAGCACCTTCTTCACATCGTGGATGAAGCCCATGTCCAGCATGCGGTCGGCTTCGTCCAGCACCAGGATTTCCACGGTGGACAGGTCCAGAAAGCCTTGCTGCTGCAGATCCAGCAGACGGCCAGGCGTGGCCACCAGTACGTCGATACCTTTTTTGATGCGGTCGATCTGTGGCTTCATGCCAACGCCGCCAAAGATGACGGTGGATTGGATGTCCAGATGCGTTGCATAGTGGCGCACGTTCTCTTCCACCTGGGCTGCCAGCTCGCGGGTGGGCGCCAGGATCAGCGCGCGGATGGCCTTGCCGCCCCATTTGTTGCGGCTACCTTCGGATTGGGTGAGGCGGTGCAGCAAGGGCAGCGTGAACGCTGCGGTCTTGCCGGTGCCGGTCTGTGCACCGGCCAACAGGTCTCCACCTTGGAGCACCACGGGAATGGCTTGGGCCTGGATGGGGGTAGGGGCGTCATAGCCCTGCTCGCGCACAGCCTGCACAATGGCTGGTGCCAGATTCAGTTCTTCAAATGTCATTGGATCAGATGCGTCCAACCTGGACGCTGGGTATCAGCCTTGTCTCAGCAATTTCTTGGAGTTATTGCCGCCAGTCAAAGGCAGATGGGTTCAAAGAGTGGAGCCTGGAACTGATGTCCGTCGTCCCCAGCATTAGCGCTGAAGTCCTAGGCAACTGGAGCCTTTGACTGGGGGTATTGTCGCATGCACCGATAATCCTGGGGTGGCCGCGACCAAAAATCGCATATTTTTTTACTGATTTACCAAAACAACACATGGCTCAATACGTTTTTTCGATGAACAACGTCACCAAGACGGTTCCTCCGAAGCGACAGATTCTGAAGGGCATTTCGCTCAGCTTCTTCCCCGGTGCCAAGATCGGCGTGCTGGGCCTGAACGGCTCTGGCAAATCGTCGCTGCTCAAGATCATGGCAGGCGTGGACAAGGAGTTCGAAGGAGAGGCCATTCCCATGCAGGGCCTGTCCATCGGCTACCTGCCGCAGGAGCCACAGCTCAACCCCGAGCACACCGTGCGCCAGGCAGTGGAAGAAGCCATGGCCGAGGTGAACAACGCCAAGGCGCGCCTGGAAGAGGTGTATGCCGCCTATGCCGAAGAAGACGCCGATTTTGATGCGCTGGCTGCGGAGCAAGGCCAGCTCGAAGCCATCATTGCAGCTGCTGGCACTGATTCGGAACACCAGCTCGAAATCGCAGCGGATGCGCTGCGCCTGCCGCCATGGGATGCCATCGTTGGCAAGCTCTCCGGTGGTGAAAAGCGCCGCGTCGCGCTGTGCAAGCTGCTGTTGTCCAAACCCGACATGCTGCTGCTCGACGAACCCACCAACCACTTGGATGCGGAATCCGTCGACTGGCTGGAGCAGTTCCTGCACCGCTTCAGCGGCACCGTCGTGGCCATTACCCACGACCGCTACTTCCTCGACAACGCTGCCGAGTGGATTCTGGAACTGGACCGGGGCCACGGCATTCCCTACAAGGGCAATTACTCCGATTGGCTCTTGCAGAAGGGCAACCGTCTGGAGCAGGAACAGAAGGGCGAGGAAGCCCGTGCCAAGGCGCTGAAGAAAGAGCTGGAATGGGTGCGCCAGAACGCCAAGGGGCGCCAGGCCAAGTCCAAGGCCCGTATTGCCCGCTTCGAAGAGCTGAGCGACTACGAATACCAGCAGCGCAACGAGACGCAGGAAATCTTCATTCCTGTGGCCGAGCGCCTGGGCAGCCGTGTGATCGAGTTCAAGAACGTCTCCAAGGCCTTTGGCGACCGTCTGCTGATCGACAACCTGAGCATGAACATTCCCGCTGGTGCCATCGTCGGCATCATCGGCCCCAATGGTGCGGGCAAGTCGACCCTGTTCAAGCTGATTGCAGGCAAGGAGCAGCCCGATTCCGGTGAAGTCGACATCGGCCAGACCGTGAAGATGGCCTATGTGGAACAGAGCCGCGATGCCCTCTCCGATGAAAAGACGGTGTGGGAAGACATCTCCGGCGGCCTCGATATCATCAATGTGGGCAAGTTCCAGATGGCTTCGCGCGCCTATGCGGGGCGCTTCAACTTCAATGGTCAGGATCAGCAGAAGAAGGTCGGCAACCTCTCCGGCGGGGAACGTGGCCGCCTGCACCTGGCAAAGACCTTGATCCAGGGTGGCAACGTGCTGCTGCTGGACGAGCCGTCCAATGACCTGGACGTGGAAACCCTGCGTGCGCTGGAAGACGCTTTGCTGGAATATGCAGGGACTGTGTTGGTGATTTCCCACGACCGCTGGTTCCTCGATCGCATCGCTACCCATATCCTTGCTGCAGAAGGGGATAGCCAATGGGTGTTTTTTGATGGAAACTATCAGGAATACGAAATAGATAAAAAGAAGCGGTTGGGCGAAGAAGGGGCGGCGCCAAAGCGTATGCGCTACAAAGCCCTGAAGTAAAGCCGACCACCGCCCGCCGCTTCGCGCAAGCGCCGGGCGTTTTACTTTGGGGGAGTAATTACCGTGGAACAGCGCGCAGCATCCGTATTCGACACCTGCCTGGAGCAGGCTTTGCAGGAGGCAGAGCCCTTGATGAAGGCCATGGGCAATGCCGCCCTGGCCTCTTTGCGTGCCAAGTTGTTGGATTCAGCCAACAGTCATCAGGAACCGGTTCTGCGAGATGCCATAGAGCAACTCAAGCGCCGCCGAGACACCTTGCCGGTCGGTTACGCCAGGCGGCTGCGCGAGCTGGCCTTTCTGATTGCACAGGGAAAAACGGCCGATTACCACCAGTTGATGGGGGGTGACGGCATGGCCTTTGCTGGTGTGCTGGAGTCGGAGATGCTGCGGGCCCAGATCGAGTGGGGCCGTGCCCAGATCAGCCTGCTGCAGCAGACCGAGGAAAGCAGGACTGCACTGGAGCGTGTGTACCAGCCGCTGCGCAAGATCACCCGCTACTGGCGCAATGGCAACCCGTTGCACCATACGGTGTATCTGGACAGCCTGCAGGCAAGCCTGCAGGACCAGGGCATCTCCATCGAAGTGACTTCGCTCTTCCTCGCCGACATGGTGGGCGTGATGGCCGATCACCTGCAGATCAGCTACCGGCGCATCATGACTTTGGCGATGAACAGCTATGCCGAGCTGCTGTCCAAGGCCGAAGCCAAGCGCCAGGCGGATAAAGCCAATACCAAGGCGTTTGCGCGCAAATTGAAAAAGCTGTTCGCGATACCGGAGCATTGCCCCGTGGGCGCCGTGCGTGCCTACAAGCGGCTGATCCCCGTGCTGGAGCGCCTGTCGGAGCACGATGCCGGCTTCTGGACGGATGCAGCGCACCCGGCGCGCCTGCTGGTGCAGGCCATCGTGGACAAGGCCACCACATTGAAAGAGGGCGGCAGCACCGTGTCTTACCCGCAGTTTCCGGGCGTGGTCTCGGAGACGGTCGAGACCTTGTCGGCGCTCAAGCTGCCAGCCAGCGCGGATTTTGCGCAGGCGCTGGTGCGGTTGAATGCTGCCGCACCCGTGGCACCCCGCAAGGCGCCTGTCAGCATCAGGGCTGGCCTTGTCGGCGAGCCCAGCAGCATGCCCATGGAAAGCCAATGGGATGCCTCCGAGCTGATCAGCATCCATCCCGAATCCGAACTGGCGGCATCGGATGGCGTCGGCCTGGAATCTGCACTCGCACCGCTGGCAGAGCCGTCAGCACGCGCCACGCCTGCAGGCAGTGCGCAACCGGCGCACGCAGGCAGCCTTGATGCCATGGAGCAGGACGTCATGGCCATGGTGGCCATGCATGTGCGCAGCATTGACGCTGATCCGGCGGTACTGGCGGTGCTCACCAATGCCTGGCCCCGGGTGCTGTGCCAGACAGCACAACGCGCGGGCATGGATTCGTCGAGCTTTCGCGCCTACCGCCAGGTGGTGCCCGAGGTGCTGGCATTGGCTGATGCCCACGCCGGAGCCGGGGTGCGCATCGAAACGGACATGCTGATCCCGTCCTTGCTGACCCGCCTGAAATCGGGGCTGACCGGCATTGGCTGGATGCCGGAGCGGATTGCACCTGTACTGACTGCGGTGGCCCATATGGCACCCAGTGCCATTGTGGAGTTGCAGGTCGTGCAGGAGGATGAGGTGGCCGAGGTAGCAGAGGTGGTCAGCGGCTCACCGCATGCCCACGCTGCCGTGGCGCAGGCACCCGCTGCCGCGCCTGTTTCGGTGGCGCAAGCAGCTCCGGCGGCCTCAGCCGCTTCGGGTGCAGCAGGCCTGCACATATGTGGCCGCAAGGTGCAAAAAGGGGTGCGTCTGGAGTTCCTCAGCCGTGGCGAATGGGTTGCCAAGGAGCTGAGCTGGTCCAACCCGCAGGCGACGATGTTCCTGTTCACGGCCAGCAATGGCGCCAACCAGTCCATCACCCGGCGCATGCTTGAAAAGCTTGAGCAGGAGCGAGCCGTTCGCGCCACCTGATCCGGTTCCTTCGCACTGGGGGCTGGAGCCGCCTTGCGCCGCAGCGCCGGTGCGTCGTTACGCCGGTACGTCGTTGCGCCGGGGCGGCCTGCAGGCATGGGGCAAGGCCTTTGACAACCGGGTTCGCGACCGGTGACTGCTCGCCTGCCCATCCATGCATGCATGGCTGCACGCCAAGGCCCCGGTTCCGTTGGGTGGCCCATGGCACAATGGCGGCCATTGGTGGTTTCCGGGCAATTACGACCGGCGCCACCTGCCGTCATGTGCGGCTGCGGGCAACGATCCTGCCGCTGTGCATGCAGCGCCACACCCGGTGAGCCTCTGCAAAAATCCCTGCCGTGGTCTGAGCGTGGTCTCGGGCGACCCGCTGCAATGTCTTTTTGTCGATAGCGATGGTTATTGGCTTCAAAAGACGCTTTGTGGTGAGTCCCGATCCACGTTCAGCCCATCTGGCGAGGGTTCTGCGGGGGATCCCTGGCAAACAAACCGGCCTGCCGTGCTCAGCGGCAGGCTCTCAAGGGGACAAACATGAGCCATATTTCTCGCCGCGCCCAGGGCCTGCGCAATGCTGCATCGCGCCGTACCGTTCTGGCCGCTACACTGCTGGGTGCCAGCGCCCTGGTGCCTTTGGCCGCGCAGGCAGCCGACGTCAAAAAATACCCGGAGCGCCCCGTGCGCGTGGTGGTCGGCTTTTCTGCCGGCGGCACCACCGATGTGGTGGCCCGCATCATGGCCAAGGAGTTGACGGCCGAGCTCGGCCAGTCGTTCGTGATCGACAACAAACCTGGCGCTGGCAGCAACATCGCCACCGAACAGGTGGCGCGCGCTGAGCCCGATGGCTACACCTTGCTGTTTGTCGCGGTGACCAGCGCCATCAACCAGACGCTGTACCCCAAGGTGCGTTTTGACCTCGTCAAGGACTTTGCGCCAGTCGCCCTGGGCGCCAAGGTGCCCAATGTGCTGGTGGTCAACCCCAGCGTGCCCGTCAAGAACGTGCAGGAGCTGATCGCCTACGCCAAGGCCAACCCGGACAAGGTGTCCTACGCTTCTTCCGGGAGCGGCACCTCCATCCACATGGCGGGTGAACTGTTCAAGCTGCGCACCGGCCTCAAGACCCAGCACATTCCCTACAAGGGCAGCGCCCCCGCGCTCACCGACCTGATGGCTGGCCAGGTGCAGTTCATGTTCGACAACATGCCCTCCTCGTGGCCGCATGTGATGAACGGCAAACTCAAGGCGTTGGCGGTCACCACCAGCAAGCGCTCGCCCACGGCGCCTGATCTGCCCACCATGGAAGAAAGTGGCATCAAGCCGTTTGATGTATCTTCCTGGTTCGGCCTGATCGCCCCTGCAGGCACGCCGCCCGAGGTGGTCAACAAGCTCAATGCCGCCATGAACAAGGCCTTTGACAAGCCCGAGGTGAAGGAAGCCTATGCCAAGCTGGGCGCCGTATCGGAAAAGAACACCCCCGAGCAGTTCGGCGCTTTCATCAAATCGGAAGTGGCCAGCTGGGCGCCTGTGGTCAAATCCTCGGGTGCCACGGTGGATTGATGGGGCAGGCCGCGCGTAGCGGCTGCCGCAATCTATCAAAACGAGAGCTGTCAGCGCTTGTTGGTGTTGGATTTCATGGTGTTTAAATTCTGAAATCAAGCAATGACATGCGCGGACAGCTATTATTTTTTATAGCCAACCCCTGGGTGGTGTGGCGTGCCATGTTTTCCGCCCTGCAGGACTGATCCGCCATCGATGAACGCCCCCGTATCGCCAGCCATCACCCCCGGTCTGATGGTGATCCACAGCAACCACCCCGAAGCCCTGCGCGATCTGGTGGTGGCCTGGATGCGGCGCTACCCGCTCGCGCCACTGGAGAGCGAAACCATTCTGGTGCAGAGCAATGGCATCGCGCAGTGGCTCAAGCTGTCGCTGGCGCAGCCCGTGGCGCAAGGCGGCTGTGGGGTGACGGCTGCCGTCGATGTGCAGCTGCCCGCGCAGTTTCTGTGGCGCGCCTACCGCACCGTGCTGGGCAAGCACCAGGTGCCCGAGATTTCGCCGCTCGACAAGCAACCGCTGACCTGGCGGCTGATGCACCTGCTGCCCCAGTTGCTGCAGCAGGACACCTTTGCCGCGCTGCGCCGCTTTCTGCAGGATGATGGCGACCAGCGCAAGCGCTACCAGCTGGCCGAGCGCATTGCCGATTTGTTCGACCAGTACCAGGTCTACCGTGCAGACTGGCTCGAAGACTGGGCGCAGGGCCGCGATGTGCTGCGCACGGCCAGAGGCAGCGAGGCACCACTCGCGGCAGACCAGCGCTGGCAGGCCGCGCTGTGGCGCAGCCTGCTGGGCGACGTAGGCGCTGTCGGCATGCAGACCAGCCGTGCTGCCGTGCACCAGCAGTTTCTGGGCTTCTGGCAGGCACCGCACACCACACCCCTGGGGTTGCCACGCCGCATTGTGGTGTTCGGTATCTCGTCCATGCCTGCCCAGACCTTGCAGGCGCTGGCTGCCATTTCTTCTACCTGCCAGGTGCTGCTGTGCGTGCACAACCCGTGCCGCCACCATTGGTCGGACATCGTGGCCGACAAGGACCTGCTGCGCCACCAGTACCGCCGCCAGGCCCGCAAGCGCAGCATGGCCCATGTGCTGAGCGATGACGAACTGCACCAGCATGCCCACCCCCTGTTGGCAGCCTGGGGCAAGCAGGGGCGCGATTACATCCATCTGATCGACGAGTTTGATGACTCGCGCCAATGCGCAGCGCAACTGGCACCCATCAACGGTGGCCGCATCGACCTGTTCAGCGACGATGAACCTCGCCACATGCTGGCCCAGTTGCAGGACGACATTCTGGACCTGCGACCGCTCGCAGAAAGCCGCGCGCGCTGGCCGGCGTTCTCGCCTGTGCAGGACGGCTCCATCCGCTTTGCGACGGCCTACAGCCCGCAGCGCGAGGTGGAAGCCCTGCACGACCAGCTGCTGGCGCGCATGGATGCCGACCCCGCGCTTGCGCCGCGCGACATCATCGTGATGGTGCCGGACATCAACGACTACGCGCCGCATATCGAGGCCGTGTTTGGCCGCATCGGCCGCGACGACCCGCGCTACATCCCCTACACCGTGGCAGACCAGGGCCAGCGCGGCCGTGCGCCGCTGCTGGTGGCGCTGGAGCATGTGCTGGCCATGCCGGAGAGCCGCTTTGCCGTCAGCGAAATTCTGGATCTGCTGGCGGTGGACGCCGTGCGCCAGCGCTTTGGCATTGGTGAAAGCGATGTGCCGCTGCTGCACCGCTGGATCGAAGGCGCGGGCGTGCGCTGGGGGCTGGATGGCGCGCAGCGCGCGCGCATCGGCCTTGCACAGGCCGGAGAAACCAACAGCTGGCGCTTTGGCCTGCGCCGCATGCTGCTGGGTTTTGCCGTGGGGCAGGGCGAGGCGCTGGCAGACATCGAGCCATACGACGAAATTGGCGGCCTCGATGCCGTGACGCTGGGCGGGCTGGCCGCGCTGCTGCGCGCGCTGGAGCAATCCTGCACCCTGCTGGCCGAGCCGGTGTCGCCCGAGGAATGGGTGGAGCGCGCCCGCACCGTGCTGGAGCTGCTGCTGGCACCCCGCCAGGAGCGCGAAAGCCTGCTGCGCGATCAGTTGCTGCAGGGGCTGGACAAATGGCTCACCCAGTGCAAGGTCGCGGAGTTTGCAGACGCGGTGCCGCTGTCGGTGCTGCGCGAGGTATGGCTGGCGGGCATGGATGCCGGCAGCCTCAACCAGCGCTTCATGGCAGGCTCGGTGAGCTTCTGCTCGCTGATGCCGATGCGGGCGATCCCGTTCAAGCTCGTGTGCCTGCTGGGCATGAACGACGGCGCCTACCCGCGCCCCGTCTCCGTACTCGATTTTGACCTGATGCGCCAGGAATACCGGCCGGGCGACCGCTCGCGCCGCGACGACGACCGCTACCTGCTGCTGGAAGCCGTGCTCTCGGCGCGCGATCAGCTCTACATCAGCTGGGTAGGGCGCAGCATCCGCGACAGCACCGTGCGGCCTGCCTCGGTGCTGGTTGACCAGTTGCGCGACCATCTCTCACAAGGCTGGCGACTGGCGGCGGGTGGCGAGGCGCCGGACGGCAGCCAGCCGCCCACCGACGCGGAGCGCGCACGCATGCTTGCCGCCATCACGCTGGAACACCCGCTGCAGGCCTTCAGCCCGCGTTACTTCGCGCAGCCTATGGCAGGCGGCAACCCCACGGGCAGCCTGTTCACCTATGCGCAGGAATGGCACGGCGTGCATGCGCCTGCAATTCTTGATGAATATCAAGAGGCAGGCGCAGGTCTGCTGCCGATGGAGGAGCGCGATACCGCAGTGGGATTGCGCATGCTGCAGGACTTTGCCCTGCAACCCGTGCAGGCCTTCTTCCGTCAGCGCCTGCGCGTCTACTTTGCCGAGGAAGACCTGACCAGCCAGGACGACGAAATGTTCACCCCCGATGGCCTGCAGGCCTGGCAGTTGCAGGCCCGCCTGCTGGCGGATGTGCAGCCCTGGCTGGAGTCGCAGGACGCCCAGGCCCTGCAGGGCCAGAGTCTGCCGGTCGATCTGGCAGCGCAGCTGGCGCTGTCAGCAGCCCGCCTGCAGCGCGAAGGCATGCTGCCGCTGCAAGGCTTTGCCGAATGTGCGGTGCAGCCTGCCACCCAGGCGGCCCAGCGCGGCCTGCTGCATTACGCCCAGGCACTGCGCATCTGGCCGCAGCGAATGGGCGAAGCCTGGGAGCTGCGCAGCAGCGATGCCGATGCCGGTATCGACGTGGCAGACTGGCTGCGCGGCCTGCGCGCGGCGGCGGGCGTGGCCGAGGCGGACCTGCCCCGGCCAGACCTCACACGCCCCGAGCAATGTGCGCGCATCACGCTCTCCGCCGGGCGGCTGCATTCAGGCAAGGAAGTGCGGCATGACCGCCTGCTGCGCCACTGGGTGGAGCACCTGGCCTGGCACGTGGCTGGGCGGCCGCTGGTGAGCGTCGTGTGCAGCGAATCGGGCATTGCCGTATTACCGCCGCTGCCCGGCGAGCAGGCCCGGATGCACTGGCACGGCCTGCTGGCGCTGTGGGCTGAAGGCATGCGCGAGCCACTGCCGCTGGCCGCACGCACCGGCATTGCCGCTGCGCAGGGCATGCAGGCGCAGCAGGTTGCCAGCGTATATGACGACGCCTACCGTGGCACCGGCGAGGTGCAGCGCCTGCCCGAGCTGGCGCGCAGCTACCCCGATTTTGACCACCTGCAGGCCGATGGCCGTTTTGCGCAACTGGCGGCGCAGCTGTATGGCCCGATGCTGGAATGCGTGCGTCTCATCAGCAGCCACGACCCCGCAGCGCTGGGCCGCATCGCCCGTGGCGAGACAGATAAGGGAGGCGCGCCATGAGCGGGCAGGGCAGCGTGCCGCAAGGCCTGGCAGACGCGGTGCAGGCCCTGCACCCCCTGCAGTTTCCACTCTGGGGCAGCCGCCTGATCGAGGCGAGCGCGGGCACCGGCAAAACCTACACCATTGCGGCCCTCTACCTGCGGCTGGTGCTGCAGCATGGCGCAGGCAATGCCTATGGCCGCCCGCTGGTGCCGCCAGAAATCCTGGTGGTCACCTTCACCGACGCTGCGACCCAGGAGCTGCGCGACCGCATTCGCCAGCGCCTGGCCGAGGCAGCTGAGCTGTTTGGCCGCGACCCGGCAGACACCATCGGGCTGGATGCGGTCGACCCCTTGCTGCTGGCGCTGCGTGCAGACTACCCCGACGCACAATGGCCCGGCTGCGCCCGCCGCTTGCGTGAAGCCGCCAACTGGATGGACGAGGCCGCCGTCTCCACCATCCACAGCTGGTGCTACCGCATGCTGCGCGAACATGCCTTTGACAGCGGCAGCCTGTTCCAGCAGCAACTGGTGACCGACCAGACCGAGCTGCTCACCCAGGTCGTGCAGGATTACTGGCGCACCCAGTTCTACGGCCTGCCCGCCAGCGCGTTGCGCAGCCTGCAGACCGTGGTGGCTTCCCCCGCGGCGCTGCAAGATGCGCTGCAAGGCATGCTGGCGCGGCAGGAGGCCGAGTGGCAGTTCGAGGGCCAGGCGCTGCCAGCCTCCGCCGAGGTGGATGTTGCGGCGCTCCTGAACCAGGCCGCCGAGCAGGCCGAGCGCTGCGAGCAGCTGCAGGCAGTCGCTCGTGATGCCTGGCGTGCCCACCGTGCCGATCTGGAGCAACTCTTTGCCACGCTGCTGCCGCACTTCAATGGCACCACCTACCCCAAGAAAGACGAAGAGGGCGTGTTCGACGGCTGGATGGCCGGCATGGCCGCATGGAGCGAAGGGGCCGATGCACCCGCAAAGATCCGCGCCTTCAGCCAGTCGGGCATTCGCCTGAAAAAGGGCGCCAATGTACCCACGCACACCGCGCTGGCAGCGCTGGACGACTGGCTGGCTGCCGACGGCGAAGCCTTGCCAGCCGCAGCGCAGATCAAGCCGCTTTTGCTGCGCCATGCGCTGGGCCACGTCAGGCGTGCGCTGAACGCCGAAAAGCAGCGCCGCGCCGAGCTGGGTTTTGACGACCTGCTGCAACGCCTGGACGCCGCCTTGCAGGCCGAAGGAGGCGAGGCGCTGGCAGCACGCATCCGCGCGCAGTTTCCGGTGGCGATGATCGACGAGTTTCAGGACACCGACCCGCTGCAGTACCGTATCTTCGAGCGGGTGTATGCCATCGACGCCAACGACGCCGCTTTGGGTTTTTTCATGATTGGCGACCCCAAGCAGGCGATCTATGCGTTTCGTGGTGCAGATATCTACACCTACCTGCGCGCCCGTGCGGCAACGGCCGGGCGCCACTATTCGCTGGGCACCAACTACCGCTCCACCACTGCGGTGGTCGACGTCGTCAACCACTGCTTTGCCCATGCAGAGGGGCATGACAGCGGTGCATTCCGCTTTCGCCAGGGCGGAGCCAACCCGGTACCGTTTGTACCCGTGGGCGCCAATGGCCGCAGGGATGGCTTGTTTCTGGAAGGAGCCCCCCAGCCCGCCATGACGCTGTGGACCGTGCTGGCACCGGAGCGGGAAGCGGATGGCGAAGGCGCGGAGGGGGCAGGTGGTGCAGAGGATGCCGCCGCCAGTGCCGCATCCACGCGCACCGGCGTGCCCGAAGGCCAGTACCGCCGCCGCATGGCAGCGTCTGCGGCTGCGCAGATCACCGAATGGCTCAATGCCGCGCAACGCGGGCAGGCCGGGTTTGGCACCGGCCCCGATGCCCTGCAGCGGGCGCTGCGCCCGGCTGATATCGCCGTGCTGGTGCGCGGCCGTGCCGAGGCCGAGCTGGTGCGCGAGCAGCTCGCGCTGCGCGGCTTGGCCAGCGTCTACCTGTCCGACCGCGATTCGGTCTTCCAGACTGCAGAAGCCGCCGACATGCTGCGCTGGCTGCGCGCGGTGCATGCG
The DNA here is from genome assembly GCF_050434545.1 of Comamonas sp. 4034. NCBI lineage: Bacteria > Pseudomonadati > Pseudomonadota > Betaproteobacteria > Burkholderiales > Comamonadaceae > Comamonas > Comamonas sp. 4034. The sequence continues at coordinate 66,647 of NZ_JBNDIT010000003.1, forward strand.
CCGTCTGATGACGGCCTGCTGCGCGCCGCCCTGGCAACCGCCGCCATGGGCTGGTCCTGGCAGGCGCTGGACCGGCTCAACCACGACGAACAACACTGGGAGCAACTGGCCCTGCGCATGCGCGCGCTGCAGCAGCTGTGGCAGAAAAAGGGCGTGTTGCCCATGCTGCGCCAGTGGCTGCTCGATTTTGACCTGCCCGCGCGCTGGCTGGCGCAGGCCGGAGGCGAGCGCCGCCTCACCAATGTGCTGCACCTGGCCGAATGGCTGCAGCGCACCTCGGCCGCCGTCGATGGCGAGCAGGCGCTGATGCGCGCCCTGGCCGAGCAGATGGCGCGGCCCGAGGGCGACGAGGAAATCCTGCACCTGGAAAGCGATGCCGATCTGATCAAGATCGTCACCATCCACAAATCCAAAGGGCTGGAGTACCCGCTGGTGCTGCTGCCATTCATCAGCAGCTGGCGCGATTTCGATGGCAAGAGCCGGGGCTATGCCCAGTTTCACGACGCGGCCACGGGCGCCCTGGTGGTGGAGCTGAGCAACAGGTACGCGCCCGCCGTGGCCGGCCACAACGACGAGCGCCTCAGCGAAGACATGCGCCTGCTGTACGTGGCGCTCACGCGCGCGCAGTACGCGCTGTGGCTGGGCATTGCGCCCATCGCCAAGGGCAGCAGCAAGGCCGGTACGCTGGAGAAAAGCGCCGTCGGCTACCTGCTGGCGGGCGGCAACAAGCTGCCGGATGCGACGCTGGGTGCCACCTTGCAGGCGTTTGCCCAAGGCTGCACAGGCATGGCCGTGCAGCCGCTGCCGCCAGCAACCAGCCCGGACGCTGTGCGCTACACGCCGCCGCCGGCCCCCGCACTGCATGCGCCGCGCCAACCGCAGCGTCGCTACGACGAGCACTGGTGGATCGCCAGCTTCTCGGCGCTGACCGACAAGCTCGGCCCTGTTGGAGCGGTTGGCCCTGTTGGCGACGTGGCAGGCCTGGCCCCGCAGCCAGTGGATGCTATTGATTTTGATGCCTTGGCGCAGGATGGACGGGTGCCAGAGCCCGAAACGGCCCAGGAAGACCAGTACCTGGAGCTGCAGGACGTGGCCCCCGATACGCCAGGCGCTACGCTGCCCGTGCGTCCAGCTGCTGCCGAGCCCGGCAGCCTGCACGCCTTCCCCAAGGGGCCGGATGCCGGTAATTTTCTGCACGGCATGCTGGAATGGTGCGCGCAGGAAGGCTTTGGCACCGTACTGGCGCAGCCTGCGCAACTCGACAGCCTCATTGCCCACCGCTGCAAGGTGCGTGGCTGGGCCGACTGGGCCGAGCCGCTGCAGGGCATCGTGCGCCAATGGTTGCAGGCGCCGCTGGTGTTGCAGGGCGAAGCCGGGCCATCACTGGCCGAACTGGCGCAGTGGCAGGTCGAGATGGAATTCTGGCTGCCCGTGGTGGGCCAGGCATCGTCTGCCCAGCTCAATGCGCTGGTGCAGCAGCACATTGCGCCCGGCCAGCCCCGGCCTGCGCTCGCTTACAACCGGCTCCATGGCATGCTCAAGGGCTACATGGACCTGGTGCTGGAGCACGGCGGTCGCTACTACGTGCTCGACTACAAATCGAACTGGCTGGGCACGGACAGCACGGCCTATACACCCGCTGCCATGCAGGCAGCAGTGCTCCAGCACCGTTACGATGTGCAGTATGTGATCTACACCTATGCGCTGCACCGCCTGTTGCAGCTGCGCCTGCCTGGTTACGATTACGAGCGCGATGTGGGTGGCGTGGTGTACTGGTTTCTGCGGGGCGTGGATGCTGCGGGCGCCGGCATGTATGCCGACAAGCCGCCGCGCGCGCTGATGGATGCGCTCGATGCCCTGTGGGCTGCGCCGTGATGAAGAATGCAATGACACGAGAAGAACAAGATCTGACTGTGAACACCCCTGGCCAGGAGCACCGCCGGGAGGCGCAGACGCGGCCTGCTGCAAAGGTGGCCGCCGACAGCGCCACGGCCACCCTGCTGCACACGGTGCAGCGCTGGACGGCGCACGGCTGGCTGCGCAGCCTGGATGAGGCGCTGGTGCTCTTTCTGCACGAGCTGGATCCTTCTGCATCGCCGCTGGTGCTGCTGGCCGCGGCGCTGGCCAGCCACCAACTGGGGCGTGGCCACGTCTGCCTGGACTTGCGCGCCACCCTGGCCGGCAGCCGTTTTGTCCTGTCACTGCCACCCGACGCGGCCGACCAGGGCAGCGGCGCGGTGGAGGCTACGCCCCTGCCTTTGCCCAGCGAACTGCTGGCGAACGTGAGCCTGCCCCAATGGCAGGGCGCGCTGCTGGCCAGCGCACTGGTGGCGGGCGAAGGCAAGGCCACGCAAGGCGGCACGCCGCTGGTGCTGCAGGGCGACCGCCTGTACCTTCGCCGTTACTGGCAGCATGAACAGGACGTGGCGCGCGCCATCGGCCAGCGCATCGATGCCAGCGGCATCCTGCGCGCCGCGCGCACGCCCGCGCAGGATGCCGCGCTGCGCGAGGCGCTCGATGTGCTGTTTGCCCCGCAGAGCGCAGATGCCGAGGGCCCTGACTGGCAGAAGATGGCCTGCGCGCTGGCTGCCACCAGCGCCTTTGCCATCATCACCGGCGGCCCGGGCACCGGCAAGACCACCACCGTCGTCAAACTGCTGGCGCTGCTGCAGCACATGGCCTTGCAGCCCGATGCGGCCAGCGGCAAGCCTGCGCGTCCGTTGCGCATTTGCCTGGCCGCCCCCACGGGCAAGGCGGCCGCGCGGCTGACCGAATCCATTGTGCAGGCGCTGGGCCGCATCTCCGATGCCGAAATGCCTGAGACGCCGCCGGTGGTGATGAACGGCGAGTCGCGCAGCCTGAAGCAACTGATTCCCGCCGAGGCGCAGACCCTGCACCGCCTGCTGGGCAGCCGGCCCGAGAGCCGCCACTTTCGCCACAATGCGCAGAACCCTCTGGCGCTCGATGTGCTGGTGATCGACGAGGCGTCGATGGTCGATCTGGAAATGATGGCCGCCGTGCTGACCGCACTGCCGCGCGATGCGCGCCTGGTGCTGCTGGGCGACAAGGACCAGCTCGCATCGGTGGAGGCGGGAGCCGTGCTTGGCGAGCTGTGTGCGCAATCGGAGCGCGGCCTGTACTGGCACGAGACTGCGCACTGGCTGCAGCAGGTGACTGGCCAGCAAGTGCCCGCGCAGCTGCAGGACATTGCGGGCAAACCGCTCGACCAGGCGGTGGTGATGCTGCGCGTAAGCCACCGCTTTCATGCCCAAAGCGGCATTGGCAGGCTGGCGCGCGAAGTCAACGCAGGCAACGGCAAGGCCATCAAGGGCCTGCTCAAGGAGCAGTACCCCGATGTGGCCGCCTACCCGGTGCCGGACATCACCCACTCATCGCTGGCGCAGCTGGTGATTGATGGCGGCGGCAAGCGCTTTCCTGAAAGCATGCAAAAGCAGCAGGGCGGTCCGGTAGGCTATGGCCATTACCTGCAACTGCTGCGCGCCATGCCCCAAGAAGGAGGCCAGGCCGCGCTGGATGAGTGGGCCCACGCCCTGTTGGCCGCGCACAGCCGTTTTCAGGTGCTGTGCGCGCTGCGCAGTGGGCCCTGGGGTGTGGAGGGCATGAACGAGCGCATTGCCCAGCTGCTGGCCCATCGCGACCTGATTGCGCACAGCAGCGGCTGGTATGCCGGCCGGCCGGTACTGGTCACGCGCAACGACTACAGCCTGAAGCTGATGAATGGCGACATCGGCATCACGGTCGAAGTTCCGCTACACAATCAGGAACTGATGGCGCATGCAGGTCGGGCGCAAGAGACCCATACGTCTGCAAACCCGGCGCGCGGCCTGCGCGTGGTATTTGCCACCAGTGAAGGCCTGCGCTGGGTGCTGCCCAGTCGCTTGCAGGCGGTGGAGACGGTGTACGCAATGACCATCCACAAATCGCAGGGCTCGGAGTTCGACCACGCCGCCGTGGTGTTGCCGCCGCAGCTCTCGCCCATCATGACGCGCGAACTCGTCTACACCGGCATCACCCGCGCCAAGAACTGGCTGACGGTGGTGGCAGGCGGCACCAGCAGCTTTGCGGTGCTGGAGCAGGCGAGCCACCTGCAGGTCAAACGCGCCAGCGGTCTGCGGCAGGGCGAGCTGTGATGTGATGCACAAAGGCTGGCAGGTGGCGCGGGCAGAGCCCCGTGCGCCTTGCGCAGCGACTGAAAAAGCAAAAAGCGCCGACAGTGCAGACTGCGGCGCAATGGAAAGCGGAAGCCAGCCCATGCTGGATGGGCAGGCTGAGCGACAAGGCACTCAGGGCCAAAATCGTTTCATCGAAAAAATGCGTGGCTACCCGACAAGTCGTTGGCTGGCTAAAACGACCCCGAAGCTGAACAGGCCCCGAGTGTCGCCCCACGATGAAACAATCACTGTTGCGTTGGCACAAGCGCTTTTTGAGGGAGCGTTTGCGCCGTCTGCAGCGGCGATGGGTGAACTATAACATTGAATGAGAATAATTATCAATAAGAATGTGGATGAATTCTTTGCCAGACCCCAGTTTTGTGTAAGTGTTTGTTTTTGTGTTGGTTCCTGCCGCAAATTGCGCATAGGCAGAGGTGCGCGCGCTGCGAAATTTTGGTAACTTCTAGCTATCAATACAACAAGATTGCGGAGGATTGCAATGATGAACAACAGCGAGAGTTTTCGATCGAGTGTGGTGGCGCTTTTGGCGCTGACGGCTTCTGCATGGTCGCACGCAGCGTGCTACACCGTCTACAACGCCAAGAGTGAAGTGGTGTACCGCAGCGTAGAGCCGCCGGTGGACATGTCCAAGCAACTGCACCAAACACAGAACCAACTGCCTGCCGGCAGCCAGGTGGTGTTTTCGCCCAACAACAGCATTTGCGTGACCGAGGTGAACGAGCTGCAAAAGGGCAAGGGGTTCAAGTCCACCAACGCCAATATGGTCACCGATCAGTTGAATCTGGGCAGCATGATCACCGCCCAGTGATCCGGGTCGTAGAGTCATAGGCAGCTTGCCTGCCTGCAAAGCCAGCTTCGTGCTGGCTTTTGTTTTTTGGGGAGTAGCGCCGGGCCCGCCTTTTGCGCGCTGCGCCTGCCCATTCCGGCTGAAATTGCCAGAGGTTTGCTTTGGGCCATTGCCCGGCCTGCGAAAATAGCGGGATGAGTGAAGCGCAGACCCCACCAACACATCCCACCCCACCCCCGACAGCCGCCGAAATGGCAGCCGGCATTGCCGCCAGCGAAGCTGCGCAATTTCCTGCAGATGCCCTGTGCATCACCTCCATGGACATGGACGCCCAAGGCGTGGCGCGCCGCGCCGACGGCAAGGTCGTGTTTGTCGACGGTGCCTTGCCTACCGAATGGGTCAGTGCCAAGACCCGCCGCAAGAAAAACAACTGGGAGCAGGCCGATCTGCTGCAGATCCACCGCGAGTCCTCGCAGCGCGTGCGCCCCGGCTGCCCCCACTTTGGCCTGCATGCCGGCGCCTGCGGCGGCTGCAAGATGCAGCACATGCATGTGAGCGGGCAGATCGCCATCAAGCAGCGGGTGCTGGAGGACAACCTCTGGCACCTGGGCAAGGTGGTGCCCGAGACCGTGATGCGCCCCATCGAAGGCCCGAGCTGGGGCTACCGCTTCCGGGCGCGCCTGTCGGTGCGCTATGTGGCCAAGAAGGGCAAGGTGCTGGTGGGCTTTCATGAGCGCAAGAGCCGCTACATCGCCGACATGGAAACCTGCAAGGTGCTGCCGCCCCATGTCGATGCCCTGCTGATGCCCATGCGCGAGCTGATCGCCAGCATGGATGCGCGCGAGACCTGCCCGCAGATTGAGGTGGCCTGCGGCGATGAGGTGACCGCGCTGGTGCTGCGCCACCTAGAGCCGCTGTCCGATGCCGATCAGCAGCGCCTGCGCGATTTTGCCGCTGCCCACAACGTGCAATGGTGGCTGCAGCCCAAGGGGCCGGACACCGTGCGCCTGATGGACGAGGGCGGCACGCAGCTGTCGTACGGTCTGCCCGATTTCGGCATCACCATGCCTTTCAAGCCGACCGACTTCACCCAGGTCAACCCGCACATCAACCGGGTGCTGGTCACCCGCGCGCTGCGCCTCTTGGATGCGAAGAAGACCGAGCGCGTGATCGACTGGTTCTGCGGCTTGGGCAACTTCACGCTGCCGATTGCCACCATGGCGCGCGAAGTGCTCGGTATCGAGGGATCGGACACGCTGGTACAGCGCTCGCATGAGAACTACGCGGCCAACAATGCTGCAAGGCCAGCTGGTCAGGCGCTTGCTGCTACTAGCTTTGTAGCGCGTAACCTGTTCGAGATGACGCCCGATATGCTGGTGGCCGATGGCCAGGCTGACAAATGGCTGGTGGATCCGCCACGCGAAGGCGCGTTTGCTCTCTCCAAGGCACTGGCGGACATCCACAAGGCGCGTCACCAGGTGCCCGATGCGCCTGTGCTGCCCACATCTGCCAAGGAATGGACGCCGCCCCGCCGCATTGTCTATGTCAGCTGCAACCCGGCCACGCTCGCGCGTGATGCGGGGCTGCTGGTGCACCAGGGCGGTTACCGTTGCGTGGCAGCGGGCGTGGTCAACATGTTCCCGCATACGGCCCACGTCGAGAGCATGGCCGTCTTCGAATGGGACGGCCACCCGCCCTCCGTCAAGACAGACGCAGAGGCAGACCTGGCCGCGCTGGCTGCAGAGAGCGAAAACAACCTCATGGATGCCTGATAAGGCGGATTACCACCTTTTCAGGCACAAATGATGTGATGACGGCGACGGATTCCATCTGTTCATAGCCGGTTATGCTTGTGGAACGAGGAATGTGCGCAAAGTCCCCTCCTGCCCGGGAAAGTGGCTTTGGACACATCCTTTCCATCTGAACTGAGTTGAACCGATTCGATTGAGGAGAGACACCATGAAAACCAAACCCGTGCTGGAACTGGCCGACGTCAAGGCCATCCTGAACGCTGCCGAGGCCGAAGCGGCCAAGAACAACTGGGTTGTCAGCATTGCCGTGGTGGACGACGGCGGCAACCTGCTGGGCATGATCCGCCGCGACGGCGCAGCCCCCGTGTCTGCCCACATCTGCCAGGCCAAGGCGCGCACCGCTGCGCTGGGCCGCCGCGACACCAAGGGCTACGAAGACATGATCAACGGTGGCCGTACCGCATTCCTGAGCGCTCCCGTGATCGACGGCATGCTCGAAGGCGGCCTGCCGGTCATGAAGGATGGCGAATGCCTGGGTGCTGTGGGCGTGAGCGGCGTCAAGTCCAACGAAGACGCGCAGATCGCCAAGGCCGGTATTGCTGGCATCGGCCTGTAATCACCAGCTTCACTGGCAGGAGAGCAATCTCTATGCGCAAGGCGGCCGCGAGGCCGCTTTTTTCATGCAGGGACGCCACGGCAAACTGCCCGGACTGCCGTCAGGCGCAAGGCTTGTACCCACCGTCTCGGGCACGTCAGCTGCAGGTATGGCTCAATGCCTGGTTCACATCGCCTGAGCCGTTGTACCGAGGATAGAGGGGTAACGGCAGACCGGCTTTCTGCGGGTTGTTGCGCCGCTGGCGGCGGTATAGACCAACTGCTCATGGCGCGTGGTTTTGGTGATGGTCACCCCTTCGATGACCTGACCGGCAAGGCTCAGGCAGATCGCCTTCAATTGCTCTGCAGTCGGCGGGGTAGGCGCTGGAGAAATGCTGCCCCCGCCGCCACAGTCTTGCAGGACCAATCCCGCCGCAAGCAACAGTTCACTCAAGGGCCGGGCGTGGGGCGGGAGTTCTTCGCTCATGGTTGTCTCTCTGACCTGTGTGGCGTAACAGAGGCCGAAGGGGCAGATGCCGTCGGATGACTTGCGTCAAGTGTTGCCGGTTCTGCAGTGCCTGCCGTACTGCAGGAGAGGGAGTTCCAAAACCACAACGGCCGCAATAGCGGCCGTTGTGCGTGTGTGACAGTGGGAAAAAAGTGCCTGGCTACGTGGCAAGCCTCTGGCTGGCAAATACGACCTTTGGAGGGTGTGTTGGCCTCCTAGAGTCGCCCCACGATGAAACCTATTTCGTCAGAATGAGCTTGCCCAGCTTGGTGGCCTGCAAGCGGTAGATGGCGCCATTGTGCAGAATGGAAACGGCCTTGGCGCCTTGCAGCAATTCGCTGCTCTCCAGGGTACCTGCAGGGCACGCGGGCTGGGCCGTGCTGGCAGTGCTGAGCGGAGCAGTCGTTGGAAGGGCAAGAGGTGCGCTGGTTTGCATGGCAATCGCTTGTTGATTCAAAACTCGATCAAATGATAACGATTCTTATTTCCATAGTCCAGAGAATCTTTCGAATAACCATACAGAACGTCAGAAAAAGCCGCATTGGTGGATTGCGTTGCGCGCGCTTTGGCACAAATTTGCACGGGCTTTGGCACACAAATCGGCCAATCTTTAAACAAGCCCAGCTGGCTCGGCTGATCTGTCCTAGTTGTTAATGAGGAGCTCCCCATGTTCGCCCCGGTTTGCCGCTCCTCCAACGGAGTAGTCCAGCTTTAAAGACTTCATATCAAAGGCTTTGAAGCACCTTCGGATTGCCGGGTGCTCAACAGCACCCTTCGGGTCGAACCGGGAACGGATGTCATCGGACAGGGCCTTCTATGAACGCTGCAGGCTGAAGTGGAACCAGAGCATCATTTCGGCCCTTTGAGCGCGAACCATCAAAGCGTTTTGGCGTAAAACGGCATCATCTTGCCCAATGCGGCTTCCACATACTTTGGAACCCAATAGGTCTCGATGTGTGTCGCACCTTCAATCTTGAACAGTTCCTTGTTTTTTGAGCCCGTTGCCTTGGCAAATGCGTCTTCGGTCATGTACAGGCTATCGGCGGCACTACCTGCGATCATCAGCAAGGGCTGCTCGATCAAGTCGATCTGGTCTGTTGCATCCCAGCGCATCAGGTCCAACAAGCTGCTGGTGGTGTATTTGAAGGTCGAGTTGGGGTGCGCGTGGGTGCGCCAGTAGTATTCGTAGCCTTGGCGGTACATCTCAAAGGGGAGCGCCGCGATCTGCGCGTCGGTCATGTCTGCATCTCCTGCGTACAGGATCTTGCCTCCCGCCATTTCCTGAGCCCGCGCATCACTGGCTTGCTGGAGGCGTTGCTGCAACGTAGCCAGTTGCGAGTCTGCAAACCCGTTGCGACGCACGCGTCCCGAGTTGAACATACTCAAGGTGGCAATCGACTTGAAGCGTTTGTCCGACTTGGCTGCAGATAGCGCGTAGCCGCCGCCGCCGCAAATGCCCAGAAGGCCCAATCGCGATGGGTCGACGCCAGCAAAGCGGGCAATGAAGTCGGCCATTCCGTGAATATCTTCCACCCGAAACTGGGGCTTGTCGGTACTGCGCGGGGTTCCGCCACTACCGCCTTGATAGGCGGCATCTGCGGTGATGGTGATGTAGCCCTGTTCTGCGAGGTGCTGGGCATACAGGCCTGCCACTTGCTCCTTGACGCCGCCGTTGGGGTGGGCAACGACGATTGCAGGATATTGATGCTTGGGGTCGTAGTTGGCTGGCGTGTAGACATTGGCCGCAATGTCCAGGCCATTGAGCTTGTATGTCACCGGATGGATATTGATCTTTCCAGCTTCGTTTTTAGAGATCGCACCGGCGTACACCAGCGTGAAGGGATTTTTCTTATCTTCTGCAGCGAATGCTGTGGTGGTGGGCATGGTGGAAATTCCTAGGGTGGAGAGGGAGAGTGTGAGCGCGGAATTTTTCACCAGCGCACGTCGCGTGAGATTGATCATTTCAGGTTGCCTATCCGTCGTTGTTGATGAGCCCGTCACTGGTCATCAGTCAAGCTTTTGCGCCGAGAGGAACTGCGCAACCAATGCCGCAATCTCCTGGTTATTGAGATCCGACATCAGAAAGTGCGTGTTGCCATGCACACCCATCTCGGGCAGATGTACCAATTGCGCATTGCCGCCGTGTTTGTTGATGGCATCCACCCACAGTTTGGCCATGGCAAGTCGCACCCGCCAGTTGTCTTGCCCACGTTCTGCGGTAGGGGTGGTGGGGAAGTTGTCCCCGTAGTAGATGACGATGGGAATGCGGGTCAGTTTCAGAAAATCTGCCAGCGGCACGATCTCGGGCGACAAGGTGCCTGCGGCACTGGGCATGGGCGGCGGTGCGTCTTCCTGTGCAAAGATGAAACCACTGCCGGGTTCAAAAGCCACGATTGCCTTGACATTCGGATTCTTGATGGCCGTCAACCAACCGGGGCCACCTCCCTGGGAGTGCGTGAAAAGGATGCCTGGCCCTACCTGGGAGAACAAGGCGGACATGGCTTGTGCAATCACGCCGGCGTCATAGGGGCCGGTATTGGGAGTGATCGAGCGCAGGAACTGGTTCAGCGTTTGAGGGGACCGGTCAAACTGCACGTTGTCAAAGTGCTTGGGCCATTTGCCAATGCGAAACTGGTCGAAGAACAGTTGGTCGTTCGGCGTGGGCTCGATGGTTGTTGCAACGGTGCTGTTGCCTGCACGTCCCCGGCGAGGCTGGTCAACCAGATACACCGAAAAGCCGCGTCGCAAAAACAAGTTCTGAAAACCTTCGCGACCGTCTGGTGTGCTCTCCCAACTGCGCGCCGACTGGAAAGCCCCATGGAGCATGACGATGGGCAGTGGTTTGGGGTGGGTCGGGATTTGGTAGAAGGTATAGAGGTGGTCCCCATGAAAACTCTGCCCAGCTGCAGTGGGCTTGTTGTTGTCATAGGTTCCCGGGGTCTGCTGTACAACGCCTCCCACTGAGAAGCTTCCTTGTGATTGGATGGTCAGGGGGCCGGGGGTGATTCCTGAGTGCGTAGCGCATCCGGTCGCCAAAGCCGTGGCGCATAACAGCTGGGGGATGTTCATTGCGTTCCTTTCATTGCAGTGGCAAGCGCTTGCGTCAGCGCGGCATTTGCGCGGTCGCTGCTTGCCGTCTGGCCTCGCAGGGCCAGCTCCTGTGTGAGCTCCTGCAATTGCGAAGGGCGCAGTCCCACGCGCAGGCTGGCCAGCATGTGTGAGCGCAGCTGTGCTTGCGCTCCAGGCGTGGCAGCAAGGGCACCGACAGTGGCCAGCTCGCGGCTTTGCCAATCGAGGTTGTCGCGCTCAAAGATGTCACCAAACAAATGCGCCTGCAAAAACTGGTTGATGACAGGCGCAAAGTCAAACACTGCGCCTTGAACAGGTCCACCCGAGATTTCTGTCTGGTTTCTGCGGCCTGCGGCGACAAGGTCCGGGCCTGTGGCGACTGTATGGCTGGGCTCTGCGCCAGGGGTATCCTGAATGCCTTGCTGCTGGCGTAGCTCAACCACTTTGAGCAACTGACCCAGTGCGTTCAGGCTTTTGGGGAATCCTACGTAGGCATACAACTGCACCAGCAATTCCTTGGACTCGCTGATGCTGAGGCCTGCATCCAGGCCTTGGTGCAAGGCCGCATCCAGCTGCGGCATGTCGCTGCTTGCGGTAAATGCAGCAATCAAAGGAATCGCCCTTTGCCTGGCCGTCAGCGTGTCTGAACTGGGGTAGCTGCGTGCTGGGCTGGGAGGCTGAGCCGCATTGAACTCTTGCAGGCCCGCGCTGCGCCAGGCTGTCTGGTAGTCCTGGTCGCTCACTTTGTCTTGCCAGGCCACGGATTGACCATCTTGCTTCTCTGCAATGGCAACGTGGGTCATCGCGCCATGGGGGCCTGCTCCGTGCCAATGACGGACATTGGCAGGAATGGTGACCACGTCGCCCACTCGCATCGCAAGCACAGGCTGTCCCTGTTGCTGCACCAAGCCGAGGCCATCTGTCACGATCAACGTCTGCCCCAAGGGATGGGTGTGCCACGCCGTGCGTGCGCCTGCCTCAAATTTCACCGTCGCACCGCCAGCGCGGCCAGGCGCTTGTGCCGCAAAAGGCGTTGTGATGCGAACCATGCCTGTGAAGGTGTCTGCCGATCCCATTGCCATGGGCTGGTTGGCTGCAGCGCGGATCTCCACGACAGGGAGGCTAGAGGCGGTGCCTGGCGACTGCGCTCCAACGCTGGTTGCTGCACCAGACAGGGCGATGCATAGCAGTGATTTCATGGTGATAACTCCTGCAAATGTAGGCGGCGATACGTGGGCGCACGAAGGTTATTTCTCGTCACCAGACGCTCGGTGGGATGAACTTTAAGCAAAGGATTTAGGTATGGATAGTGGTGAATAGGTTGATTTATTCGCATCAAATTGATGACAATAGGTGTGCAGGGAGATACCTATGGCCATGAACGAGCTGCGATCCATCACCACTTTCATCAAAGCTGCCGAACTCGGAAGCCTGCGCAAGGCAGCCATGGACTTGGGCATCAGCCCTCAGGCTGCGAGCAAAGCGCTTGCTCAGTTGGAAGCGCATCTGGATGCGCGCCTGTTCCACCGCACCACAAGAGTGATGTCACTGACCGATGCGGGCCAGCGTTTACTGGAGGAGGTGCAACCTTCCGTGCAAGGCATGCAACGTGCGCTGGAAAATGCCCGCAAAGGAAAGGACGACTTCACCGGCCCATTGCGCATTGCCGGGCCGCGCAGTACCTTTGGGCCGATCCTGTGGCGCTTGGTGGAGGAGTTTTGTGATCTTCACCCAGGGATTCAACCCGATGTGTTGCTGGAGGACCGGGTGGGCAACTGGGTGGAAGACCGCGTGGATGTGGGCTTCAGACTGGGTGCCTCACCGCATGAGGGGGTGATTGCGCGCAAGTTGTTTGCGCTGCAGATGGTGATATGCGGCTCTCCCGCCTACCTTCAGCGCCACGGGGTGCCGCGATCGCTCAGCGCTTTGGAAGCGCATCGATGCAGTGCGTACCGTCACCCTGCTACGGGCAAGGTGGTGCCTTGGCATGTGCTCATGGGCGAGCAGATTGTGGACCTGCCAGTGGTACCCGCCATTTGCAGCAATGATGAAGGCTTTGAGCTGGAGGCGGTGCTGGCAGGAAAGGTGCTGGGGCAGCTGGCTGGGGTGACCGCCGCTCCCTACATCCGGGATGGGCGCTTGGTGCCGATTCTGGTGGAGCACACGGCAGAGTACATCCACTATTTTGTGTACTTTGGCAGCAGAACCTCTCAGCCGGCGCGCGCACGCGCATTTATCGATCTGGCGGTGCAGCGACTTGTGGGTAACCCTGAATACATTCTGAGCGAAGAGGAGCTTCGGCGATTCATGCAGGTACCCGTGAAGCCAAGGGACAAACAAAAGCCCCAGTGAGCATTGATAGAGTTGGAATAGCTGCTTGCTTGCGGCACATGATCCGTCATAAGCTCTGAGATGGCAGCCTGCTCACCTGCTGCATCTTGATCCGGAAGGCATCCCATGGCTCACTCCACCCATCCGTACTATGAAGAAAACCGTGACGCCATGGTCTCCAGCATGGTCCAGCGCATGGCTTTGGCAGCACCATTGATACGTGAACGCACGCAGCTCACCGACACCGAGGGCATTCAGCACGAGGTACTGGCCGAGTTTGAGGTTGTGCTCACGCAATTGCCGTATGTAGGCGGCAACGCCAATCGTATGAGCCACTTTTTCATGAGGCTCATCGGCTTTTTGGCAATAGGCCGTGTGCTGCAGCGGCACGGTGTACCGCTGCAGGTCATCAGTGATATTGGCCGTCTGACGCTGAAGGAGCAAGGGCTCTTGCAGCCAGAGGCACAGAGGCTTGCCGCTGGGCGACAGTATCTGTCGCCGGAGAATCAAGCCGCGATCAAGGAGCAGGCGGCAATGAGCATGACGCAGGCGCATCGCCAACAGTTTCCGGATGACTTCGCCTACGAGTTTGTGGAGCCAGGCCCTGGCGAGAACTTTGAGTTTGGCATCAACTACCAGGCCTGCGGTTTTTGCAAGTTCGCGGCAAAACATGGAGACAGGGAAATCCTGTCGAGTATCTGCGGCCTTGATTTCGACGACTATGCGACGCGCGGTGTGCACCTGGAGAGAACCCAAACGCTGGCAAGCGGGGCAAGCCATTGCAACTTTCGCTTCTCCCGGATGAACCCAGGGTAGAGCAGGTGGGTGAGACCGAGTCGTTGGAAGCAGCCCGCCCTGGGCGCAACCCGGAGGTCGCTCGCCCTTGCGGGCATGGATTCCTCAAAGGTGGCATCAGCTACATCTGCTTTTTCTGCTGGTCCTGCTTTTGTTGATCGGTCTGTTGACCGGGCTTCTGGGGATTCGATTGGTCTTGCTGTTTTTGACCGGGCTTCTGGTCGTGCTGGTTGGGTTGCTGTTGGTTCGTCATGTCGATCTCCTGATGAACTGGCGGTGGATGACGCAGTATCTCCGCTGTTTCGCCCCATAAAGGGCTGGCGGACACTGCAAGTTCAGAGTACGCCTTGCCCGGACATGCCGCTGTAGTCCGTCGGGCCGCACCGACGTAGTGCCATCTGGCCAGAACGGCTGTTCGAAGTTGAAACAATTGATGCTCCTGGGCGCAGATAGGCATACAGTGAATGGGTCATTTGCCCAAGCAGGGGAGTCCTGCAGCAAAGGGGGACAAAATGACAAATCCAGACAGAACAGGAATCAAAGTCTTCCAGTACCTGCAACGCTTGCAGGAAGAGTTCAGGCAATTGCAGGTTTTGGAGCCTTTGGTAGGATCTTTACAGCATGATCGGATGAAAATAGTTGAGCGAGAGCTATCTGAGTTGAAAGCAGAGCAGCCAGTACCAGCGTTGTAAATCGAAATTGCGAACCAAGCCGCCCACATGGGCGGCTTTCTCAATGCGGGCTGCAGCTCGCAGCGGTTTTCATTGAATGCGGGTGCATTCCTCTACCTATCCTTCAGCGGGCTTCTTGCTGCCCAATGGGCGTCCATCCGTGCCCCGGGCGTCGGTGTTTTCCAGCCCGCGCTTGACATCCTTGAATGCCTGCTGGACTTCCGGGTGCGGTTCCTTGCGGGTCGCGCCAATCGATTGGTCGCGCTCATGGGGAAGTTTTGCAGACGAACCAGGGTTGGATGGTGTCTGCTGCGAGGTTGTATCGACTTCAACTTCTGGCGTGGTTGTGCCTTTGACTGGTTTTCGAGTCATGGAGCCTCCTCAAAAGAACCATTAGGCCGGGGCCCGAGCGCAGGGGGCGTAGGTCTATCGCTCAGTTGCTTGGCTGGATATCTCGATGAATCGCTACTCCACACGCCATCCTGCATGGGGTCTCCTACAGTGCAGCGAACCTGATGAGGAAAAAAATTCGCTGGTACCGGCTTGTTTTCTGGAGCACCAGGCAGGCTTGCACAGAGATCTTCTGGAGGATTTCCTACCTGAAACCGCCTCTGGAGCACCTATAAACAAGGTTTCGAAAGGGAGTTCCATGGAAAGAAAGCTGCCTTCTTCGCGTCGCTCCACGTCTTGCGCTGCAACATGCATTCTCACGGGAGGCGCCGCTATCGTCGCCGGATGGTACTTTGCGCAGCGTGTTTCGGTACCGGACGATGTGCTTCCGGTCGAGGATTTTGACCTTGAGCGCTACCTGGGACACTGGTATGAGATAGCCCGGATCGACTACTTCTTTGAACAAGGGCTCACATCATGCACTGCAGACTACCGCCTTGGCGCTGATGGCTCGCTGCGTGTGTTTAACCAGGGGTTTGATCCCGAGAAGGGCGTCTGGAAGTCTGCAAAGGCCGTAGCCCAATTCATCGGGGCACCAACGGATGGTTCTTTGAAGGTCTCGTTCTTTCGTCCGTTCTACTCCGGGTACTACGTGGTGCATGTGGACGACGACTATCAGCACGCGGTTGTCGTCGGAGATGGATGCAGGTACTGCTGGGTGTTGTCACGCACACCGGAAATGGACGACAAGCTCTATACAGGCCTGCTTTCAGTGGCTGCGGCCAATGGAGTGGACATCAGCCGCATGCACCGGGTTCCCCATGGTGCCTTGTTTGACGATGGCCGCTGAACAGGCCGACCATTCAGGCTGAGAGCCAGACACACCCAGGTATTCCCCTGACGCCGAAAGGCGCGGTTTGTTTCAAGAGCCCGGCTCTCTGAGTGGGAGGTGCAGTGCCGGTAGGAGGTGTTTGCCGCTTGCTCGTCGTCAAGGTGCAGGGCTGCCCATACGCAGCGTGCTTGGCGACATTGACTGGAATCAAGAGGCAGCAGGTTCAAGCCTCATGGCTGATGGGGCCTGGAAGGCCTTTTCTTGTATCGCTATTCCAAAATATAATAGCGATTGCCGAATGGTTCACTGCCGACCTCATGCAAGGACGGATTCTGTTGCAGGGGGTGGCGGGATCTCGGCCTTCCGCTGAGGTTTCGTCGTTGAACCCTAAAAGCCAGTTCCCATGCCGGAGATGCCATGCCCATGCGCGCAGAATCGTTGCCCACAGATCTCCACCTGGTGGATATTGCGCCTCAGTTGTTGGCCTTGCAGCGCACGCTCGACTGGGGCGGTGCGGCACGCGCTTGCGCGCTCTCCCGCGAGGGGCTGCAGGAGTCGATTGCGCGCGCAGAGGCGGAATATGGGCAGAAACTGGTGGTTTGGGGAGACCCATTTGCAGGGTTCACCGAGCCGGGTCTCCAGGTGCTGGAATGGGCCCGCAGCCTGACCGATTCCGTCGAAGAGCTCAAGCAGGTTTTTGCGGCATCCAGAAAAAGGGCGGCGCTGGCCGCGCTGACGGGGCGCAGATCCATTTCGCCCAAGCGCCTGGGTGAGCCAGGGCCTTCGCAGGAGGACATGGATCTGATGATTGAAGCGGCGCTCTGCGCCCCCGACCATGGCAGCCTGCATCCCTGGCGCGTGCTCACGTTCGAGCCGGATCAGCGCCAGGCATTGGCCTGTCTGTTCATGGAGGAGAAGCTGCGCCGCGACCCGCTCGCCTCCCGGGCCGATCTCGACCGCGCCATGGAGCATGCGACGCGCAGCCCCGTTCTGCTCGCCTTCATCGTGTCGCTGCAGGAGCGCAGGAATGTTCCCTTCCGTGAGCAATGGCTTGGCGCTGGCGCCGCAATCGGCAATTTTCTCAATGCGGCGCACCAGCTGGGCTTTGGCGGCATTTTGCTCAGCGGTGATCGCTGTTTTGACCCCCCGCTCAAAGCGGCCTTGGGTGTTGGGCCGCATGAGTTTCTTGCTGGATTCATCAGCCTGGGGAGCATCACTGCAGCGCCTCCGGCTCGCCGCAAGCCGCAGGCGCAGAGCATGCGCAGCCAGTGGGCGCCTGTTTTTCCGGGCCCGGATATGGCTGTGGCGGCACACGCTGGCGCAGCACAAGAGGGGCACGCAGGCAAGCCCGCCTGAACCGCTGGCCTGCAGGGGGTGCGCCCGTCCGGCACGTATCTGTCGCTATCCCCGCGTGCCGTCCTGTGCTTCGGCTTAGAACAGGTTCTTAGGTGGGCTGCACGCCCGCGTCCTGCAGCAGTTGCTTCCAGATCGGTAGCTCCCGCTTCCAGTCAGCCTGGTATTTCTGCGGGCTGTCGTCGGTCAGTGGCACAAAGCCAGCCATCAGCACACGGGCGTTGACTTCGCGGGTCTGCAATGTCTTTCGAATCTGTGCGCCCAACTGGTCTACCACGGCCGCCGGTGTGCTGCCAGTGGCCGCCACCCCCAGCCAGCCCGAGACGGTGAACGCATCCTGCTGGTGGCCCAGCTCGGCAAAGGTGGGAACGTCGGGCAGGGCAGGCACACGGGTGCGGCCGGTGAAGGCGATGGCACGCAGCTTGCCGCTGTCGATATGCTGCTTGAGCGAGAGGATGCTGCCGATGCCGATCATCAACTGGCCGCCCACGAGGTCCTGCACCATGGGGGCCTCGCCCTTGTAGGCGATGTGGGTCATGTCCGAATCCGTGACCTTGCTCAAGGTGGCCAGCGCCAGATGGCCTTGCGAGCCGATGCCGTAGCTGCCGTAGGTGAGCTGGCCCTTGTTGGCCTTGGCGTGGGCCATCAGCTCCGGCAGGCTGCGTGCGGCCAGCTTGCTGTTGACCACGAGCACGATCGGCGCCCAGCAGATGCGTACCACCGGCACCAGGTCCTTTTGCGGGTCATAGGACAGTTTCTTGAACATGAACTGGTTGGACAGCATGGTGCTGGTGGTACCCAGGGTCAAGGTATGGCCGTCGGGCGCCGCCTTGGCGACGGCGTCGCATGCGAGCAGGCCTGCGGCGCCCGGGCGGTTGTCCACGATGGATGGCTGGCCTATCTGCTGTCCCAGCTTGTCGCAGACGGCGCGGGCGAGGACATCGGTGGCGCCCCCTGCGGCAAAAGGCACGATGACACGCACAGGCTTGGTAGGGAACGCTGGTTTGTCACCAGAGGCCAGGGTCCAGCTGGTGGTGCCTGCAGCGGAGGCAGCCGTTGCCAGGCGAAGCAGTTGGCGGCGGCTCAGGGAGGGGAATGGTTGGCCGGATTCAGTCTTCAAAATGTCTCCTCATTGCACGGTAACAGGTCAGGGGAGGCGCTGGAGAGTGAATGCCAGCCGCTGCTTCGGCCAGTGCAGCTCGCCCAGGATCCTGAGACCAGTGTAGAGGCTGGTCCGGCAGGCTGCTTTTGGGGTAAACCTGAGGGCACGGTGTTGTGGAGCGAGCGGCCCTGACGAAGCGCAATGGCATTGATTGCTATCGAAATAATAGCTATATGCGTATGCTGCATTGGCGCATGCGTCAGGAAATGGTTGAAATGCCGTTGAAATGCCTTGCGGGCACCGCACGGGTGTGAACAGGGGCAGGGCATGGGCGCGATGAGCGCGGCAAGAGCGAGCTGCGGCCACTGCAGTGCAAAACAGAAAAGGGCTCCTGCAGGAGCCCTTGTTGTGGTGGCGATACCAATTTTGCTTACTTGGCGGCCTGGTCGGTGATGAAGCCGATTTTCTTGATGTTGCTGCGCTGGGCAGCGGCCATGGCTTGCGCCACCTTTTCGTAGAGCACATCGCGCGCACCACGGATGTGCAGCTCGGGCTGCGGTTCCTTGGTGGCTTCTGCCTGCAGCTTCTGCTCCAGCTCGGCGTCGGTGACGGCCTGGCCATTCCAGTTGTAGCTGCCGTCCGAGAGGATGGCCAGCTGGATGGTTTCGGGCTTGGTCTCCTCCTGCACGTTCTCGGCGCGCGGCAGATCCACGTTCACCGAGTGCTTCATCACCGGCACGGTGATGATGAAGATGATCAGCAGCACCAGCATGACGTCGACCAGCGGCGTCATGTTGATCTCGTTCATCACCTCATCGGATTCGTCTTGGGTTCCGAAGGCCATGTTCAGGCCCCTTTCTTCAGCGGCGTCACCACGGCACGGGCGCTGCCACCTTCCACATTGAGGCGTGCACCGGTCACGAAGAAGGCGTGCAGGTCATGGGCAAAGCTGTTCAAGCGGTTGAGCACCGACTTGTTGCCGCGCACCAGCGCGTTGTAACCCAGCACGGCGGGGATGGCGACTGCCAGGCCCAGGGCCGTCATGATCAGTGCTTCACCGATGGGGCCGGCCACCTTGTCGATCGACGCCTGTCCCGACAGACCGATGGCGACCAGCGCGTGGTAAATGCCCCAGACGGTACCAAACAGGCCGATGAAGGGAGCGGTGGAGCCGACGGAGGCCAGCACGGCCAGGCCCGATTGCGCACGGGCGGTGAACTCGTCGATGCCGTTGCGCAGGCAGCGCGTCACCCAGTCGCTGATGTCGAGCGAGTCATGCAGGTGCTCGGCCGTCTTGCGGTGGTGGGAAGTGGCTTCACGGCCTTCCAGGGCCAGTTGGCGGAAGGGGTTGTCGGTTTGGGCGCCCAGCTTGTCCAGGCCAGCGGCGAAGTCGGCGCTGTGCCAGAAGTCCTGTGCGCTGCGGGCGTACTTCTTGAAGCGCACGATGTCCAGCGCCTTGATGATGATCACGATCCAAGAGGCGAGCGACATGCCGACCAGAATCAAGGCGACTGCCTTGGTCACGAAATCTCCCTGGGCCCAGACGTGGGCGATGCCGAATTGCGAGTCCATAGCTTTTCCTGTTTCCGAAATATTTAATTGAGTTCCCACTTCATGGGCACATTGACCCACATGGGTTGAGGGGTTCCGTTGGACGTGCCGGGCTTGAAGCGCCACTTGCGGATGCCATCGAGTGCAGCCTGGTCCAGGCGGTCATAGCCGCTGGATTTCTTCAGCTGAATGTCGAGCACCTTGCCTTCTTCGTCGATGTGGACGCGCACGATGGTCGTCCCCGTCTCGCCCATGCGCTTGCTGATGCTCGGGTAAGGCGGCAGCGGATTGCTCAGGTAGGCGGCATTGACATCGGGCAGGCGGATCACCGGCTGGGCAGGCGGCGCAGGAGGCGCTGGCGGCGGAGACGGTGGGGTCGGCGGCGCGGGCGGCGTCGGCGCCTCAATGGGCGGCGCTGGCGGTTGCGGCTCTGCACTGCCCTTGACGGCGTTGGGCGCTGGCGTCGGGTCCTTGATCGCCTGCGGCTTGGGCATGGGCTTGGGCGCTGGCGTGGGTTTGGGCTGTGGTTTGGGTGCTGGTGCGGGAGGCGGCGGCTTGGGCGCAGGCGGTGGAGGCGGGGCCACCACGGGCATGGGCTCAGGCGCGATCAGCTGCACCACCACGGGTTCAGGCTTGGGCAGTTCGACGGCAGCGCTTTTGAGCAAGCCCGCCTGCAAGGCCCACAGGCCGGCAACGTGTGCTGCCAGCACTGATCCCGCGACCATGATGTTACGCCCCGTATTCTTGGGGGGGCTGGTAGGGTCTGAAGGATGCATAAGGCGATAAAAAGTGCTGCGGGCAGAGTGCCGCAGCACGGCAAATCAATGGCGGTTTACTTCTGAAAGACCCACCAGATGGAGGCAGCGACCAGGATCAGGCTGCCTGTGACAGCGGCGAGGAGTTCCATGCTTTGCTTTCCGTAATGGCTTTGGCAAGCTGGACCGGCTGTGTCATCGCTTCGTTACGTAAAGCGGCAACCGGGCGCGACGCGCTGCACTGTTCGACCACATCGCGGGCGCAGCCTTCGCAGCAACCGCATTGCAGTCCAACACCCAGTTCGAACTGGATTTCATCAAACGACATGCCTGCATGCGCGTGGCGTGCAATCTCTCGATCCGAGACCCGACGGCAAACACAAACGATCATGGTGTGATGAACAGCGTGGTGGCTGGCTAGTGATAAATGTTGGGTGAATTATAAATAAGAATTTGTCGCATTCGCAATAATCACATGAAAGCGATAGGGATGCTGTGTTGCGGTAATGCGCATTGGCTATGACCTTTTCTGGATGAAATTGATGTCAATCCCAATCAGGATGTGCGATATTTGCTCCTTATTTTGAAGTGGAAAAGTCCTGCTTTGCTAGCTGCGCCAGTCCCCAGCCAGCAGGGCAGGGCCGATATCGGCGATGCTGGGGCAGCCGGTGAGCGCCATGGCGGCCTCCAGCTCATCGCGCAGCAGCCGGATGACATGGGCTACACCGGCTGCACCGGCGGTGGCCAGCCCATACACCAGGGGGCGGCCCACCAGCACGGCCGATGCGCCCAGCGCCAGGGCCTTGAAGACATCGGTACCGCGCCGGATGCCGCCATCCACCAGCACGGGAACAGCGCCGCCCACGGCAGCCACCACGCTTGGCAGCACGCGGGCGGTGGCAGGCATGGTGTCCAGGGTGCGGCCGCCATGGTTGCTGCAGATGATGCCATTGGCCCCCAGTTCCACGGCTTGCTGCGCATCAAGCGGATGGGTAATGCCTTTGAGCAGAATCGGCAAAGTCGTCTGATTGCGAAGCCAAGCAATGTCATCCCAGGTGGGTGCATGGCGCAGCAGGTCGTCAAACAAGGGGCTGTCGGCAGGGGTGAGCTGTACCGACTCGGCAGCAGGCAGACCTGCCATGTTGACGGGCCCAATGCCTGCGGGCAACCTGAACTGGGCACGCCGCTCGCGGTCGCGCACGCCGCTGGTCGGGGCATCTACCGTCACCACCAGGGCCTGGTAGCCCGCCGCTTCTGCGCGGCGCAGCAGGTCGATGTTGAAAGCGCGGTCATGCTGCAGGTAGAGCTGAAACCACAGCGGGCCACGGGCCGCGTCCTGCAGGTAGCTGTCGGCAATGGCATCCAGCGGCTGGCTGGCCTGGGTGCTGACGACCATCCCCGCACCCATGGCGGCGCAGGCATAGGCCATGCCGATTTCACCCGATTCCTGCGCCAGGCACTGAAAGGCCATGGGAGCTGCCAGCAAGGGGTGTGCCAGGCGCTGGCCCAGCAGTTGCATCTGTGTATTGCCGTGGGCCAGCGGGCGCAGCACGCGGGGCGCGAGCTCGATCTGCTGCCAGGCGCTGGCATTGGCGCGCAGGGTGATTTCATCGCCTGCACCGCCGCTGAAATAGGCCCAGGCATTGGCATCCATGCGCGCCTGTGCATGGCGTTCGTAATCGGCCAGGTTGATGGTACCCGGTGGAATGGGAAGCAGGGTGGGCGTAGGGGCGGTCATGTCCTGAAAGCTTCAGTTTGCTATGAATAATGTAGCTAATCGCGCTTTATACATCTGCCCAAAGGCGCAAAAGGTTGTGGTAGGTGCCTGTGAGGCCGATGATGGACGGGTTCTGCTCACCCACTTGCTGGCGCAGGCGCAAAAGCTGCATGTCCATGTCAAACAGCATCTGGCGCTGCTCGGTGGAGCGCACCATGCTTTCCACCCAGAAGAAACTCGCCAGGCGTGTGCCGCGCGTCACCGGCATGACCTGGTGCACGGTGCTGCCGGGGTAGAGGATCATGTCGCCAGCGGCCAGCTTGATCTTTTTTTCACCAAAATGCTCGCGCATCACCAGCTCGCCGCCTTCGTATTCGGTGGGTTCGCTGAAAAACAGGGTGCACGAGATGTCGCTGCGCACCCACTGCTGCGTGGCCCTGGAATGCAGCACCGCGCCATCGACGTGCTCGCCATAGAAGTTGCTGGCGCCGCTATAGCGGTTGAACAGCGGGTTGAAGATGCGCTTGGGCAGGGCCGCAGAGAAGAACAGCGGGTCTCGCTTGAGCGCTGCAAGCACCAGATCCTGCAGCTCGCGCGAGGCATCGCTGTCCTGCGCAAGCTGCTGGTTGTGCTTTTGGTGCACGGCCTGCGCTCCGGCGCTGGTGGCGCCATCGCTCCAGTGAGGGCTGTGGTCCAGCAGTGCGCGGGCGCGGTTCAATTCATCTGGGGTCAGCAGCTTGGGGACGTGAAGAAACATGGCAGAAATCGATGGGCAATCCGGCGATGAAAAAAGGGCGTGCGCTGGATGCGCACGCCCTCAGGCCTTGGAGACTGGCTGACTTTAGAAGCGGTGCTTCAGAGTCATCTGTACGGCGCGCGCAGCACCTGGCTGGTAGAAGCCACGGTACAGCGTATCAGCATACAGCTTGTCGGTCAGGTTGGTGACGTTGAGCTTGAGCGAAGTCTTCTGGTCGAAAGTGTATTCGGCCATGGCGTCGATCGTGGTGAAGCCCGATGCCTGCACCTGGCGGGCGCCTTCTGGACTTTGCGCGCTGCGATAGGTCAGGCCGGTACCAATGCGCAGCTTGGGCAGAACCTGGTAGGTGGTCCACACGCTGCCGCTGTGCTTGGGGGTCAGGCCTGGGCGGTCGCCTTCCACCTGGGCGCCGCCACCATTGGCAGCCAACACCACATTGCTCTTGTCGATCTTGGCACGGGGAATCCAGGTGTGGTTCCACATCACTTCCCACTGAGGTGTGATGCGGCCGGCGAAGTTGAATTCCATGCCTGCAGCGTGGCGCTTGCCAGACAGCAGCTCTTGCGTGGCGGTGGTGTCCGGGTCGGTGTTGCGCTCGTTGTACTTCTCGCTGTAGAACAGGGCAACGCCGGCCAGTGCCTTGCGATCGAACAGCTCCCACTTGCCGCCGATTTCGAAGTTGCGGCTCTTTTCAGGGTCGGTGTTGGCGGTACGGCTGGTTCCGTTGCTGATGTTGACGGCGTACTGGTAGGTATCGCCTGAGGTGTTGTACGAGGTGCCGTACGACATGTAGTAGCTGCTCAGCTCATCAGGCTGGAAGATCAGGCCGATGCGGGGGCTCCACAGGCCGTCGCTGCGCTCGCTCGACAGGCTGCCGTCCGCATTGCGGTACGAAGCCTTGAAGTGGTCATAGCGCAGGCCACCGACCAGCTTGACGGTGTTGGTCAGCGACATGGTGTCCTGGGCATACAGACCCAGGTTGCGGGCCTTGAAGGTGTTGAAGGCAATCGGGCCACGGTTGTCAGGCACCCAGTCGCCATTGTTGGGCGTGCCCACGCTGGTGTTGGGGCGCGTGCCGGTGTTGGCCACGTTGCTGTTGCGGTCGGCATCGTCGTTATAGAAGTCGAAGCCGGTGATGATGTCGTGCTTCATGCCACCGAGCTTGATGCTGTTGGTGTAGTCGCTCTGCAGCTGGGTCATCGTGCTTTCGCCGATGCGGCCCTTCGAGCCACGGGTCAGCTGGGTGCTGTCGGTGATATCGCTGAGCACGGTGGGGCGTGGGTTGGCAAAACCGATGGTCGAGGCCAGCAGGTCACGCTCGTACTTGCCGTGGCGCACGCGGGTCTTGAGCTCGCCGCCGTCGTCAAAACGGTGGATGTGGCCCAGGGTCAGGTACTTGGCCGAGGTGTTCAGGTGGTCACCGTTCAAGCCATAGAAGTTCTTGGCTGGCAGGGTTGGAATGATCTTGCCATCAGCCGTCAGCCAGGGGTGGTTGTAGCTGGGACGGCCCTTGATGTCCAGATAGTAGGCGCCGATCGAGAACTCATCCCGCGTGCCGATGCCCCACGAGAAGGTGGGCGCAATGCCGCGCTTCTTCTGGAAGGCACCATAGTTGTAATCGTTGTTGATCATGGCGTTCAGACGCAGGGCTGCGTTCTCGCCAGTCACAAAGTTGAAGTCGCCGGTCGCGCGATGGAACTGGCCGGTGCCGAAGGTGTAGCTGACTTCCTTCTGGTCGATCAGCAGGGGCGATTTGTTGACCTGGTTGACCACGCCACCGGTCGAGCCCTTGCCAAACAGCATCGAGGCCGAGCCCTTGAGCACTTCCACGCGGTCGAGGTTGAAGGTGTCGCGCTCGTAGAGAGGGGCATCCTTCATGCCGTCCACATAGATGTCGCCAGCCTGACCCAGCGAGAAGCCGCGCAGGCGCACATCTTCTTCACCGGTTTCGCCCGCCTGGAAGGTCACGCCGGCGGTGGTACGCAGCACGTCGCGGAAGTCATCCTGGTTGCGGTCGGTCATCAGCTTTTCGGTGAACACCGTTACCGATTGCGGAATGTCCTTGATGTCCTGGTTGCCTTTGCCGACCGTGGTCTTCTTGACCATGATCGTGTCCTTGCTCTGCACTTCGGCTGCATCCTTAACCGTCACCGTGCCCAGCGTGGTCTCCGGGGTTGCGGCTGGGGCTGCAGGGGCGGGCTGCGTCTGGGCCCAGCTGCTGACGGAGGCGGCCAGCATCAGTGCGCCCAGAGGCAGTATGGCTTTGTCAGCCACGTTGGACACTGGCGCTGCAGAGGCACGCACAGCGAGGCTCGCCTGGTGTGCGCGCTGGCGGTTTTGGCGTTTCTTGGACAAGTTTTTCTCCTAAGGCAGGATGTTATGAAGCTCTCAAACGGGAATGCCAGCGTCCCAAAAAGACGCTGGCATGACAGATGTTGGCTGGCAGAGGGAAAAGGCGAAGGCGGCGCCATCAGTACGCAGCGCAGACCCTCGCGCTCTTCTTCACTCGCTCGGGTCGTAATGCTACGCCAAATGAGTCTGATTCTTATTTTGAATTTTGCACAAAAGCAACAAAAAACCTGAAAATCTTCACAATTGTGCGCTGCGGAATGGAGCTTTCGAGGGGAGTGTGCGCAAGTTGCGCTGCCCATATGTAACCGGAACCGGGTGGCCGCAGACCAAAACAGCAGCCGCGAAGCAGGGTGCAATGGTGGAGAAGGGCCAGGTGATGGGGTGAAGCGGGGTTGCGTGGCCGGGGAACCGCTTTGCCGGAATCAGGAGATCCGCCCGAAAGAGAGCGTCTTTGTGCACGCATAAAAAAACCAGCACGCATGAAGCGGCTGGTTCTTTGGCAGCGCCTGCCTTGTGCGGCAGGCCTGCGGGGCCGGTAACTGGTACAGGACTTACTTGACGTGCTTGCCGATCAGGCCAGCCATTTCGAACATCGAAACCTGTGGCTTGCCAAATACCTTTTTGAGCTTGTCGTCGGCATTGATCATGCGCTTGTTGCTGGCATCTTGCAGGTTGTGCGCCTTGATGTAGACCCACAGCTTGCTGATGATTTCGGTGCGTGGCAGTGGAGCGGTGCCCACCACGGCGCCCAATTCAGCGCTGGGAGTCAGCGGCTTCATGAAAGCAGCATTAGGGGTGCGCTTCTTGGCAGGAGCAGCAGTCTTTGCAGCGGTCTTGGATGCAGTTGCCATGTGTTGGTTTCCTTGTATCAATATCTTTGTCTGCCAGACAGAGATTCCCTCCGCTGGTTACAGCCATGCTAACGGTAAAAAAAGGGCTTTCCAAGGGAGGGGAGCAATTTTTTGCCTCGAAATGTTGCTTCTTTCAGGCCCGCTGACCTTTGTTGATGGATTACAACTATCAATCAAAAACAGTTTTTATTTGATTTCAATAAAGAATTGCGTCTTTTTCGCATCTCTTCTGTAATACCGGCTGCTGGCGAGGAAGACCTTGCGAGGTAACAACACCTGCCGACTCGTGGGGTCATGCCTGGGGCATTTGGAGCCGCTAACACAACTACAACTCTTTCTCTTGATACGTCGTTGCTTTGCCGGGGGCGCTTCGTCTCAACCGCAAATCTACGATTTGCTGGGTTGTGTGAGTGGCGCTTGCTGCAAAATGCCCTGCCGAGGTCTGAACGCGGTCTGGCGCGGTCCATGCACATTCCATTTGCCGGGGTGTGTGCAAAGGAGGCTCAGGCAGGGCTGCGTTCGCGCCCGGGCAACGGAGCCGTGGCCAACACGAGGCTAGACACCGCTATCGCGAACGCCAGAAGCTGCAGGCCCGTGAGCGTTTCGCCGAGAAACACCACGCCTACCAGCGCCGTGGAGACCGGCAGCATGACGGTGAACACCGCGCTTTGCGATGCAGGCACCGCCTGCAGGCCCGTCATCCACAGCCACACGGTGAACACGCAGGCTGCCAGCGCATAGCCCAGCAGCAGCAGCCAAAGCGGTGCTGCCACGCTGCCGAAGTCGAAGTGCCAGGCCAGGTACAGGCCAAATGGCATGGTCAGTACAAAGCCCCACAGGTTGATGAGCGCGGCAATGCGCTTGGGGCTCAGGCTGGCCGTGAGTTTCTTGCCGATGACCGCGTAGCTGGCTTCGCAGAACACGGCAGCAATCAGCAGCAACTGACCGATCCAGCTGTGCTGGGCGGCCTCACCCTGCGCGGGTGCGTGTGCAGGTTTGGCAAAGGCAAACAAGGCAATGCCCAGAACAGCCAGGCCGATGGCGCACAGCACGCGGCCGGTGATGTGCTCCTTGAGCAACAGCCAGCTGAAAAGCGCAATGGCCGCCGGAATGGCCGCCATGGTCACGCTCGCCGCCACGGCGCCTGTCATCGACACCCCGGTGATCATGCAGATGGTGAAGAGAAAGTTGCCGAAGAAGGATTCCAGGAACAGCAGGCCGCGCTCTCGGCCAGACAGCCGTGGCTCGCCCGCAGGGCGCCGCAGCCAGCCTGCCATGGCCACGACACCGATGCCAAACCGCAGCCAGGCCAGCAGCAGCACCGGCAGTACGGCTGCCAGTGGCTTGGAGAGCGCGACATAGGCGCCCACCAGCGACATGCTCAGTGCCAGGTAGGTATAGGCCAGCGGTTTGCTGATATTGCTCATAAATCAATAGCTGAAAGAAATAGTGCGACAGCCGCTGGAGGCTCTTTCTGCGGGGTGTGCAGGGGTGGCTGTCACCGACCTGCCATGGGGCCGGGCGATCATCATGCCAGAGCCATCCGTGGCAGATGCGCCGCGCAGGCGACCGGTGCGGCGTGCCTGGCAATGAAGAGGCGATGCTCTGCGGATGGATGCCTGCCGCGGGCGCCCGGTTGCTATCGAAATTGCTGCGCGGCAGCATGATTTTTCAGCAATGAAAATGGCTTTTTGCATTATGAAATTTCAAAATGCTGCATTGCGCAAAAATTTCTCAATACGAGAAATTGAATTTCATAATGTGGTTTTAAATACATAATTTTATGATTTTAAATGATTTAATTTTGGTCTTATATAAGACATAAGACAAAAAATAGTGGACGATCGGGCGTACAGTTAAAGCCATGGACAGCACAGCGGTCCTCCGGTTCTTCCCACAGTTTTCAACTACCACCTTTTTTTGATAGGAGTTCCCCATGTCTCAGAAACTGAACCAACAACTCAGCCGCGAACAGCAAATTGCCGCCCTGGAAAAGGACTGGGCACAAAATCCTCGCTGGAAGGGCGTCAAGCGTGGTTACAGCGCAGCCGACGTGGTGCGCCTGCGCGGCAGCCTGCAGCCAGAGTACACCCTGGCCCAGCGCGGCGCCGATGTGCTGTGGGAAAAGATCAATGGCGGCGCCAAGAAGGGCTACGTCAACGCCTTTGGTGCCATCTCTGCCGGCCAGGCCATGCAGCAGGCCAAGGCTGGGCTGGAAGCGGTGTACCTGTCGGGCTGGCAGGTGGCTGCCGACGGCAATAGTTCTGAAACCATGTACCCCGACCAGTCGCTGTATGCCTACGATTCGGTGCCGACGATGGTGCGCCGCATCAACAACACCTTCAAGCGCGCCGATGAAATCCAGTGGGGCAAGGGCGTCAATCCTGGCGACAAGGAATTCATCGACTACTTCCTGCCCATCGTGGCCGATGCGGAAGCCGGTTTTGGCGGCGTGCTCAACGCTTTCGAGCTGATGAAGAACATGATTGCCGCAGGTGCTGC
The DNA here is from genome assembly GCF_050434545.1 of Comamonas sp. 4034. Taxonomy (NCBI): domain Bacteria; kingdom Pseudomonadati; phylum Pseudomonadota; class Betaproteobacteria; order Burkholderiales; family Comamonadaceae; genus Comamonas; species Comamonas sp. 4034. Next base: position 95,508 of record NZ_JBNDIT010000003.1, read on the forward strand.
AGGCGTTCACTTTGAAGACCAGCTGGCCGCCGTCAAGAAGTGCGGCCACATGGGTGGCAAGGTGCTGGTGCCGACCCGCGAAGCCTGCGAAAAGCTGATCGCCGCACGTTTTGCCGCCGATGTGATGGGCGTGCCCACCATCATCCTGGCCCGCACCGATGCGGAAGCCGCCAACCTGATCACCAGCAACCACGATGCGAATGACCAGGCTTTCCTGACCGGCGAGCGTACGCAAGAGGGCTTCTACCGTGTCAAGAACGGTCTGGAGCAATCCATCAGCCGCGGTGTGGCCTACGCGCCATACGCCGATCTGGTGTGGTGCGAAACGGGTGTGCCTGACATCGGCTTTGCCCGCGAGTTTGCCCAGGCAGTGCATGCGGCTGCACCCGGCAAGCTGCTGTCGTACAACTGCTCGCCTTCGTTCAACTGGAAGAAGAACCTCAACGACAGCCAGATCGCATCCTTCCAGGAAGACCTGTCTGCGCTGGGCTACAAGTTCCAGTTCATCACGCTGGCCGGTATTCACAGCAACTGGTACAACACCTTCAAGTTTGCCCACGAGTACGCTCGCGGCGAAGGCATGAAGCACTACGTGGAAATGATCCAGGAACCCGAATTCGCCGCTCGCGACAAGGGCTACACCTTTGTGTCGCACCAGCAGGAAGTGGGCGCCGGTTACTTCGACGACGTGACCACCGTCATCCAGGGCGGCAGCTCCAGCGTGAAGGCGCTGACGGGCTCGACCGAGGAAGAGCAATTCCACTGATCAGCGGGTCTGCAAGACACACCGGGGATTGGTCTCCCCGGTGGGCAAAAGAGAGAAAGGCGGTCTGCGGACCGCCTTTTTCATGGGCTTTTGGCGTTTGCGCGGGTGACAAACCCAGGCGCGAGGCCTCAACCCGTATAACGCTTCAGAATGAGCGTGGCATTGACACCACCAAAACCAAAACCATTGAGCATGGCGTGCTCGATATGCTGCGGCCGGGCCTCGCCCCGGATCAGGTCCAGGCCTTCGGTCAGCGGGTCCGGGTTTTCGAGGTTGAGCACGGGCGGTGCGACCTGGTCGCGCAGCGCCAGTACCGTGAAGATGGCCGCCGCACCGCCCGCCGCGCCCAGCATGTGGCCCAGGGCAGATTTGGTGGCGGTGATGGAGGGGCCTGCCGCTGCGTCCGCGCTTGCACTTGAACCAGCTTCTGCACCGCCACCAAATACTTCGCGGATGGCCGCCAGCTCGCCCCTGTCGCCCACGGGCGTGGAGGTAGCGTGGGCGTTGAGATGCTGAATGTCACCGGGCTGCAGGCGCGCATTGCGCAAGGCGTTGCGCATGGAGCGCGCGGCGCCCGCGCCATCTTCCGGCCCGGAGGTGATGTGGTAGGCGTCTGCCGACGTGCCGTATCCCACGACTTCGGCCAGCGGCGTGGCTCCGCGCGCCAGTGCATGCTCCAGTGACTCCAGCACCAGAAGGCCCGCGCCTTCAGCCATGACAAAGCCGTCCCGTGCCTGATCGAAAGGGCGGGACGCGCGCGCCGGGTCATCGTTGAAGCGGGTGGCCACCGCCTTGGCAGCAGCAAAGCTGCCCAGGGCCACGCGGTCGATGGTGGCTTCGCTGCCGCCGCACAGGGCCATGTCGGCTTCGTCGTTGCGAATGAGGCGTGCCGCGTCTCCAATCGCCTGGATGCTGGCCGCGCAGGCGGTGACCGGCGCGCCGAGCGGGCCCTTGAGCTGGTGCCGGATCGACACCTGGCCTGCTGCCAGATTGGCCAGAAAGGCAGGCACCGTGAAAGGCGAGAGGCGCTGCGGGCCCTTGGTGTCTGTGGTGCGCACTGCTTCTGCAATGGTGCCAAAGCCGCCCACGCCAGAGCCGATGATGGTTGCCGCGCGCTCCTGCTGGTCGGCACCGCCCTGCGTCCAGCGCGCATGCGCCAGCGCCTGGTCTGCCGCGCCCAGGGCAAAGGCGATGAAGCGGTCCATGCGGCGCAACTCCTTGGCGGAGATGACGGCCTCGGCATTCCAGCCGGCCTGGGGGTCTTCGTCCAGGCCGGGAACCCGTCCGGCAATGGCGACCCCCGTGCCTTCTCCCACCTCGCTGGCGAGGGCGCGCACGCCCGACTGGCCTGCCAGCAGCCGCTGCCATGCCATCTCCACATCGCACCCCAGAGGGGAGACCAGGCCCAGGCCTGTGATGACCACCCGTCGATTCATATCGCACCTTTCGTCTGCAGTGGCCAAGGCCTGTTTTGCAGTATTGATGATGATCGTCATCATACTGAGTTTTGATGATGGTTATCATCTAACGTATGAAAGTCAGCAAAGCCCAGGCCGCCGAAAATCGCGAAGGAATCGTGGATGCCGCAGCGCGCCTGTACCGACAGAAGGGTCTGGATGGTGTGGGCGTGGCCGAGATCACGCGCGACGCCGGGTTGACGCATGGCGGCCTGTACCGGCACTTCGAATCCAAGGACGCCCTGGCACGCGAGGCTTGCCTGCGCGCCTTTGACTGGACGATCACACCGCTCGATGGCCTGGCCGCGGCGGGGGCAGGGGATGCGGATGCGGCATCTACCGCCAGGCTGCACGCGCTGGTGCAGGGCTATCTTTCTGCAGACCACCGCGATCACCCTGGCGAGGGCTGTCCCGCTGCGGCGTTGGCTGCCGATGCCGCGCGCGCCGGGCCGGAAATGTCGGAAGTGTTTGCCCAGGGGGTAGAGCGCAATATCGCGCGCTTCATGGACGTGTTGCCGGGCGAGGATACGGCCGCTCGCCGCACCCGGACCATTGTCACGCTCAGCAGCATGGTGGGCGCCCTGGTGCTGGCGCGCGCCACGGCAGCGGGCAACCCGCAACTGTCTGAAGAGATACTGGCCACCTTGCGCGGACACCTGACAGCGCCTACCGATGCGCCGGGATCAACTGCGGAGGGCGGATCTGGCTCGGGGCAGTCGGTACATGCTAAAAAACGCTGATACGCATCAGCCAATTGCTGTAGATGCAATCGCTGTGGGGCATGCGCTGCCCCGTCGATAATCACTTCTTTTCCCTTTTTGAGTTTTCGCGATCATGTCCGGCACCTCTGAAAAAACCGTCTCCATCGTTCACTGGCCCGCCAGGACCCTGGTCAACCCCGTTATCGGCAAACCCAGTCGTCCGATCAGCGGCGATACCGAGTACCAGACCATGCATGTGTTTGAAGGGCTGGGCGGCAAGGTGAGCTCCGGCACCTGGCAGTCGACCGCTGGCACCTTCCGCTCCAACATCGTCGGCTACATCGAGTTTTGCTACATCGTCGAAGGCGCATGCCGCCTGGTAGACCCGGACGGCACGGTGCATGCGTTTGGCGTGGGTGACCATTTCATCATGCCCGAAGGCTGGACGGGCCACTGGGAGGTGGAGGAGTTTGTGAAGAAGGTCTACATGGTGGCCGAGGCCTGATTCTGCAGATGTTTGATGAAAATGGCTTGCAGCGCTTGTTCAGAAAGCGCTATTTGCTATCGATTTTGCAGCTAAGGGCCATGCGAATGTCGCCGTGCCATTGCCGCAGGCGGCTCGGATCGCAGACCCATGCTTACTTCAGGCCCAGCCGGCCCAGTTTTTTGATCAGCCCCACGCGCGAGATGCCCAGGCGCCGCGCCGCCTCGGACTGGTTGCCGCCAGCCTGCGCCATGGCATCGCGCAGCATGCGGGTCTCCAGCTCCAGCATGGCTGCATCGAGCGCGCCGTGGCCATCGGCGGCAGTGCCCTGGGTGCCTGCTGCGTCGGCGCCGGGGGATTCGGGCAGGTGGGTGGTGTCGCCGTTGGCAAATTTCAGCAGTTCGGCATCTACGAGGGCGCTGCCCGGGGTGATCAGCGCGCCAGCGGATTCCACCACCGCGCGCAGCTGGCGCACATTGCCCGGCCAGTCACGCGACTGCAGCCACTGCATGGCGTCGGCGGACAGGCGCGCCTGCGGTGCCACATTCTTCAGAAAACGTGCTGCCAGAACGGGAACATCTGCCGCACGCTCGGCCAGAGATGGCGTACGCAGCACCATGCCTTTCAAGCGGTAGAACAGGTCTTCGCGGAAGGTGCCTGCCTGCACCATGGCTTCCAGATCGCGGTGGGTGGCAGCAATCACGCGCACTTCGGCGCGGCGTAGTTCGCGCCCGCCCACCGGCAGAAAGCTGCCTTCCTGCAAGAAGCGCAGCAGCTTGACCTGCATGGGGGCGGGCATTTCGCCCACTTCATCAAGAAACAGGGTGCCGCCGTGTGCAGTCTCCAGCAGCCCAGGCTGGTCGCGGTGGGCCCCAGTAAAGCTGCCTTTGAGGTGGCCAAAGAGTTCGCTCTCCAGCAGCTCGGCCGACAGCGCGCCGCAGTGGATCACGGCAAACGGCCCGTCGGCGCGCGGGCTGCATTGGTGCAGGGCGCGCGCCACCAGCTCCTTGCCGGTACCCGTGGGGCCCAGCACGATCAGGTTGACCGAGGTGGCACCCACGCGCTGCACCAGTGTGCGCAACTGCTGCATGGCTGCTGTCTGGCCGATCAGCCCCATCTCGCCCGGGTCCTGCCCCTGCTGGGCACTGCGCAGGGCGCGCACCTGCTCGTCGAGCCGGGCCTTGTGCATGGCGCGCGTCAGCACGAGGCGCAGCACATCGGGGTCGATGGGCTTGGTCAGGAAATCCCAGACGCCGCGCTCCACCGCCTGCAGTGCGATGTCGCGCTCGCCATGGCCGCTCAGCACCACAACGACCGATTGCGCAAAGTGCGGAATCAGCGACAGCCCGGCCTGCGGGTCCATGCTGGGCGGCATGGCCAGATCGAGCAGCACCACATGCGGCCGGTCGCCCGCAAAGGCCTGCAGCGCGCTGTCCACATCGCCTGCTACCGACACGCGGTAGCCCAGCTGGCGCAGAAAGCTCGCGCCCAGGCGCTGGTAGGCAGGTTCGTCGTCCACCAGCAGCACGTGGCCGGATACCGAGGGTGTGGATGGGGCGGCAGAAGTCATGGTGCAAGCAGGCCGGAGGCCGAAGAATCAGTGGACGCAATCCGTGGAAAGCGCAGTGTGAAGCAGGTTCGCCATGGCGCGCGCTCGGTCACGGAGGCCGCGCCGCCATGCGCGGCCATGATGCGCGCCGCAATGGCCAGGCCCAGGCCGGTGCCACCGGGGCTGCGTGAGGCAAAGGGCTCGAAGAGGCGTTCGCGCAGATCGGCAGGAATGCCCGGGCCGTCGTCGCACACATGCACCAGCACCGCATCGGGCAGCAGTTCGGTATCCACCAGCACCCGCCGTTTGCCTGCGGCCGTGCAGGCGTTGGAGAGCAGGTTGCCCAGTGCCTGGTCGAACCGGGCCGGGTCGATGGTGGCCATGCGTGGCTCCTGCAGCGCGGCGCCCAGCTCCACCTCGGGGCGATGGCGTACCTGGGCCTGGATGCGGGCGTGCAAGTCGGTTGCCACCGGTGCAATCTGCCAGGGCTTGGCGTAGTCGAGCAGATCGCTGGTCAGGTGCGAGATGCGGGCAATCTGCTCGCCCACTTCCTGCCGGGTTTCGGCCGGGGCCATCGCCACGGCCATGGCGATGATGTTGAGCGGATTGCGCACATCGTGGGCCACCGTGGCCGCCAGCGAGCCCAGTTCTGCCAGGCGCGCCTGCAACTGGCGCTCGCGCTCGCGCTGCTGGGCCAGTTCGGCCAGCTCGACCTGCGCTGCCGCATCGGCCAGAGCATCGCCAAACAGCGCCGCCAGATGGCGCTGGCCGGGCGGCGCTTCTTCAAAACCCAGCAAGTGCGTCTGCCAGTCGCCCTGAGGGCCCTTATGGCACAGCAGGCCCGGCTGGCTGCGGTCGGTGGTGGCGGGTGGCGCGCCATCGGCCTGTACCTGCATCTGCAGCGGCGTGCCCATGCGGGTGGACAGCAGGGTGGCGGCAACCGCCTCCAGTGCTGCCATGGATTCGGCTTGCCCCATGGCACTGCGCCACTGGCGCAGATCGCCCGCAGAGGGTGTGCCGCCCGGGTACACCAGGCGCGAGGCGAACCGCCACACCGGACCGCTGAGGATGAAGCATGCGGTTGCCACGGCGGCGGCGTTGAGCCATTTCGATTCAACCGGCAGCAGCACGGTCAGCGACACCACCGCCAGCCCCAGCACGATGAAGATGGCAGACGCCAGCGCGCGCCGTGCCCAGACGTTGACGACAAACACCCGGTAGCGCAGCACGCCATACACCAGCAGCAGCGGAAACACCGGCATGGTCAGCACCGGCCAGGGATAGTGCTCGAAACCGAGTGCCGCAAAGGCAAAGCCGGAAATGGCCAGAAGCCCCCAGGCACACGAGATGGCAATCGAGGCGAACTGCTTGCGGCGCAGCGGCGAGGGCGCATGCAGCCAGCCCCAGCCCAGCACCAGCAGGCCCGCAGTGGCGAGGATGCCCCAGGCCAGGCTGTGAACCCAGCCCACTGCATTGGGCACCACCACCCATTGAAAGCCGGTGAACGGCGGAAAGTGGACGAAGTCGCCCGGTGAACGCACAAGCGACAACAGCGCCACCAGCATCGCCATGGCATAACCCGCGCGCACCCAGTGCCGGTGCAATGGCGCGCCGCAGAAGATCACGCAGAAGTGAAAGAAGGCGGCAGAGGTGAAGGTGAGCGAAGACAGCAGGGCCATGGCGACCGGCACGCTGCCCAGGCCTGCCCAGTTGGGCAATTCGTTGCCAACGATCCACGTCGCCACACCCAGGAGGAACACCACCAGCAACCGGGCACCGGCCACCTGTTTGGCCCACAGCAGCAGAACGCTGCCAAGGGCCAGGATTTCGAGCAGGGTGAGCAGCAGGGCAAGGTGAATGGCCATGGCAGGACTGTATACGGCGTTGACGCCTCCGGCAACGGTGTTGTATCTGGCGTTTACAGGTAAAAGAAAAATTTCAATAAAATCAACATGCTATTGAATGGCATGGATGCTGCATTGGTGTAAGTATGAGCACCTTGCATTCCCCCCATCCGAACATCCATCTGGCCCATGCCGATGCGTTGGATATCAGCGTGCTGGTCGGGCCCGCTGCCTGGCAGCAGCTCTCCCCCGCCATCCGTCGCCGTTTTGCCAGCCAGCATGCGCCAGTGGCCTATGCCGGGCACATGGAGCTGCGCACATCGCGTATCGGCCGGTTGTTTGCGTGGGCTGCGCAACTGTTGGGCAGCCCGCTGGCTGGCAGCCGCGCTGGCCTGGTGCCCACGCAGGTGCAGGTGGCAAGCGACGGGCGGGGTGGCGTGGTGTGGTCGCGCCAGTTGGGCGAGTGCGGCAGTGCGGGTAGCCAGGCCGTGCGATCGACCAAGCGCCTGGGGCCCGGTGGCCAGCTCGAAGAGTGCACCGAAGGCGGCCTGTCGATGGCGCTGGAGGTGTGTGTGGAGCAGGGCGCTCTGGTGTTTTACAGCCGCCGCTACTTCTGGCTGCTGGGCCGGTGGCGGCTGCCGGTGCCAGCGCTGCTGACGCCCGGTGTGTGCCGTGTCGAGCACCGCGACGAAGGCCCAAGGCGCTTTCGCTTCACGCTTGAGATGACGCACCCGCTGTGGGGCCGCACCTTCTACCAAACCGGCGTTTTTTCCGATCCTCTGGAGTCCTGAGATGACTATCGTTTTTGTGTTGCTCACCGTGCAGTCGCTGCTGGGCGCGTTTGACAACTTCTGGCACCACGAGCGCGAAGCGCGCCTGCCGCAGCGCACATCGGCGCGCTACGAACTGCGCCTGCACGCCGCGCGTGAAGCCATCTACGGCCTGCTGTTTGCCAGCTTTGCATGGCTGCAGTGGCGCGGATGGTGGGTGCTGCTGCCTGCGGGCCTGCTGGTGGCCGAGATGTTCATCACCATTGCCGATTTTCTGGAAGAAGACCGGAGCCGCAAGCTGCCGCCGCTCGAGCGCGCGCTGCACACGGTGCTGGCGGTGAGCTATGGCCTGCTGGTGGGGCTGGTGGGGCCGCTGTTCTGGCAGGCGGCGCAACTGCCTGCGGGTGTTTCGGTGGTGACGCATGGCGGGTGGACAGCGATGTTCAGCGTGGCATCGGTCTGCGTGCTGGCCTGGAGCGTGCGCAATGCATTGGCGGTGCGCAAGCTGGGTGCGGCCGTGCAGCAGACCGGCTCGGTCCCTCGTGCCCAGGGCGCTGCCCTGCAAGGGCTTGGGCAGCAGACGGTGCTGGTGACCGGTGGTACCGGCTTTGTCGGCCAGGCGCTGGTGCAGCGCCTGCTGCGCGAAGGCCGTCGGGTGCTGGTGCTGAGCCGTGACCCCTTGCAGGCGCGTGCAGCGCTGGGTGATGGCGTGTGGGTGGTGGACAGGCTGGACGACATTCCCTGCGAAACCCGCATCGACGCCGTGGTGCACCTGGCTGGCACAGGCATCCTGGGCGCGCCTTGGACGGCCGGCCGCCGCCGCCTGCTGCTGCAAAGCCGCCTGCAGGTGATGGCGCAATTGCAGAATCTGATGACACGCCTGTCCCACAAGCCCGAGGTGCTGGTCTGTGCATCGGCAGTGGGCTACTACGGCGTGCCGCCGGATGCTGCGCTGCTGGACGAGGCTGCGCCACCGCAGCCGGGGCGCTTTCAATCCGATCTGTGCAGGCTGGTCGAAGCCGCTGCCTTGCGCAGCAGCGCGCTGGGGGTGCGCGTGGTCTGCCTGCGCCCCGGCATTGTGCTGGGCCAGGGCGATGGGGCCTTTCCTGCGCTGGCGTTTGCAGTCCGCTGCGGCCTGGGCGCCGTGCTGGGCGGCGGCCTGCAGCCCATGCCCTGGATCCACCTGGACGATGCCGTGGGTCTGGTCTGCCATGCTTTGGCGGAGCCCGCGCTGCATGGCCCGCTGAACGCTGTGGCCCCGCAGGCCGTCACGCAGGGGCAATTTGCCCGTCGCCTCTCGGCTGTGGTGGGGCGCCCCCTGTGGCTGCGGATGCCCGGCTGGCCACTGCGCCTGCTGCTGGGCGAGATGTCGGAGTTGCTGCTTTGTGGCCAGAATGTGGTGCCAGCGCAGGCCCTGCGCAGTGGCTACCGCTTTCGGTATGCCAGCCTGGCCGCGGCGCTGGCCCAACTGACAGGCAAGTCAGCGGCTTGAGGGCCCATTAGGCCATTGGGCCATCGGGCCTTTGGGGCGCGATGTGGCGTGGCGATCACGTGGACCCGTTTCTGGTTGCTGCCGTATCAGGCTGCGATGGATTCGGGGCTGGTCATGAAGCCGGTAGTGGCGTGGCGGCTGCCGTCGTCAAGCACCAGTTCACGCTCAGGCCAGCGCATGGCAGCCAGTTTGAAGTCGTCTTCGGGCCGCGTGCCTGCGAGGCGCGCCGTCCAGCGTGCGCCGACGGAGAAATCAACGCAGAACACATTGTGGCGCAGGCCATGCCATGACGTGGGGGCGATGTCTGCAAACAGATCCTGGTCGCCCTTGCCCAGCACGGCACGGTCGACCGGCGTGATGCGGCGCCAGTAGTGGCCTATCAGCACGGGGGTGGCATCGGCATAGCGGTCCCACCATGCCACGCGCTCCACAAAGCGCCATTTGCCGCCGGCAAAGAAGGGTTCGGTGCCACGGCGCTCCACGCCACAGGTCAGCACCTTGAGCGGGTTGTACTGCGATTTGTTCAGTTCGCTGTCGGCATGGGCGGGCATGAAAGGGGGCTGGTGCGCGCCATCTTCCAGGCTGTAAGGCCAGGCGGCACTTTCGGCAGCGGAGCGGGCCGGAATGCCCTGGGCGCGGGCATGGACGGCTGCGCCTTCCTCCAGCCGGTCGTAGTCGTCTGCCACCTCGCCGGTCTGCAACTGGCGGGCCTGGGTGATTTTCTCGTCCATCCACGCGGCATGCACGATGCGGATATCGTCGCGCTCCAGCGCCAGGGGGAGCTGGCGCAGGAACGGGAACATGGCCTGCGGAAAGTCACGGTCTGCGCGCTGGTAGGGGGCGTACTTGCGGTTGTCGGCCTCAATGCGCTCGTCAAAGAACCAGCCCGAGCCGTCCTTGGCGTCGTCGCGCAGCAGGTTGATCTCGTGGTTGCCCAGCACGGCGTAGGCATGGCCTGCCTCGACCCAGCGGCGCACCAGGGCGAGCACGCCGGGGCTGTCCGGGCCGCGGTCGCAGAAATCCCCGACGAACACCAGCTTGCGGCCTGCCGGATGGCGGCCGTCGTCGTCATAGCCCAGATGCCTGACCAGCTGCTCCAGTGCCTGGCGCTCGCCATGCACATCACCGATCACATCCAACGGGCCGGGGGGCAGTGTATGTACCAGGCTCATCGTCGCTGTTCCATCAACAGTGCAGCGCGAATTCATGCATGTCATGCATGCGCTGCGGCGTATTACAAACGGATGACCCATTGTGCCCGATTATGTTGCGCTGCACCAGAGAGGGTGCACGCAAGCCGTTGCAGGACAAAAGCAGGCCTTGGCGCTTTACCTGTAAGTGCTATCAGCTATCAATTTTGATAGCCTTGTCTTGCCCGACACATCTAGGCGACAGTGCGTCGATAGCAAACAAAGCTGAACGGCAATCCGCTGGCGCTGGTGTGCGCTTCGCGCGAGGCTTGCTGCCACTCGGCGCCCAGGCTGGGCGCGTAGGCGTCACCGGCAAAATCCTGGGCGATTTCGGTCACCCACACCTCGTCGGCCAGGGGCAGCGCCTGGGCATAGATCTGCGCGCCACCGATCACCCAGGCCGGTTTGCCGATGGCACGGGCTGCATCCAGCGCCTGGGCGACATCACCCGCGACGGTGACATGCGCGGATGCCGGGTCTGGCTGCCAGTCTGCCTGGCGCGTCACCACCACATTGTGGCGGCCGGGCAAGGGGCGAAAACGCGGTGGGAGCGAATCCCAGGTCTTGCGGCCCATGATGACGGTGCCGCCGGTGGTCTTCTGCTTGAAGAAGGCCATATCTTCTGGCAGATGCCAGGGCAATTGGTTGTTGATGCCGATCACGCCATTGGCGGCACGGGCGTAGATGAGGTGGATATGCGGTGTGGTCATGCAGAAGGGCCCAGCCAGCGGGCGATCTGGCGCCGGCAAGCCTGGTAGAGAGGACGTTCGATGGAGTGATGGTACAGCGCGGCAAAGGCGACCAACAGCAGCAGCACGGCCACCGCTGCGCCTGCGCGGGGCAGGGCCTGCCAGCCCAGCGCCTGCAGCGCGCGGCCCGCCAGCAACAGCACCAGGGGATGCAGCAGGTAGATGGCAAAGGAGTAGTCGCCCAGGCGGCCCAGCCCGTGCTGCAGCGATTGGAGGCGAGGGCTGTGAGGCACGGGGGCCAAGAGGGCTGCACCGACAAGTGCCACGGCGGCTGAACCTGCCCACAGGGCGCGTTCGGGCCAATGGAAGAAGCCGCTCATTCCGGGCGCGTGCGGGCTGTGGAACCAGGCCACATAGGTGGCCATGCCGGCCAGCACAGCTGCTGCCAGCAACCACCAGCCCCAGTGCTGGCGCGGAAAGCGCTGCACCAGCAGGTAAAGAAAATACCCGGCAAAAAACTCCAGCACCAGCGGCGCTGCGTAGAACCACACGAGCAGCGTGGCACGATCAAACGCGCCGGGGGCATACCGGCCCGTGAACCAGAAATGGAGCACCAGAGTCGCGATGCCGCCTGCCAGGGCCGCCATGGCACGCTGGCGCCACGGCGGGGCCAGCAACAGGCTGGCAGCGACCAGCAGGTAGAAATACAGCTCGTATACCAGCGTCCAGATCACATTGCTGATATGTAGCGAGAAATTGCTGGGGTAGAGCAGGGCCGATGACAGCAGGTTGACATTGGCTGGCAGGCTGCCGATTGCGACAAGTGCCAGCAGGCTGATGCCCATTACCGGCCACCAACCCGTGTAGATGCGGCCAAAGCGCGTCAGCGCAAACTGGCTGGCGGCACGGATGCCGGGCGCGCTGCGTGCCGTGCCCAGCGCCATGATCACGCCGCTGATGACAAAGAAGATATCCACCCCGGCATAGCCACCCGCTGCAATGGTCTGGAACCATGAGGGCGCATGGGGAAACCAGCCCCACAGCTGCGCATGGTAGACCGCAACCCACATGGCCGCCGCAAAGCGCAGCATTTGGATGGACTGGATCATGATGGGGCGAGGGCAGTTCGGCGGGGGGAATGAAAGTGCACGATGATAGCGTTTTGATGGAGTTTTGATAGCGGCATGCGCGCTGTGGGTGTGCGCTGACGGCCTGAAACACATGAAAAAGGCCTGCAAGGCAGGCCGATTCATGGGGTGCGAGGCAGCATTGGCTGCGGCAACCGCTGTTAAGGCATTGCCGCCATCACTCCCATCATTTCTTCGCCGCCCAGCTTCTTGCCATTGGCCTTGACTTCGCCACCGGCGTACTCGATCAGTGCGCTCATCTGGTTGTCCTTTTCCTGCAGCACGCCCGCTTGCATCAGGGTGTCGATGCGCAGCTTCACATCGTCCTGCACCAGCGTGGCCAGTTGCTGCACGTCGTAGTCCTCATCGCCTTCATTGTCGGCAATCAGGGCATCGCGCACCCTGCTGCTCATCAGCGACTCCAGCACGGGCTTGGGCATGTTCAGCTTGGCGTGGGCCTTGATGTCGGTGGCCGGGTTCAGCCCCTTGGTGGCGTCGCCCTGGTAGGACACGCCAGCCGACAGTTCGGCTGCGCCTTCATCCGAACGCCAGGCAAGGCGCTTGATTTCCAGCTCCGGCTTGCGCGCCAGCAACTGCTGCAGGCCGCCCATCATCAAGGCCTGCAGCGCCTGCGGATTGCCCTGGGCTTGCTGCGATTGCTTGGTGAACTGGTTGAGCCAGGCAGCATCGAGGTTGCGCAAGGCCAGGTCCACAGCAATGTCGTTGATCTTCTTGCCCGGAATCGTCACCAGCTTGACGGCGGTGTTGACGCCGGTGTTGACCACATCACCCTCTTGCTTGGTGTCGATGTCCATGGTCAGGCCATCGATCTGCACGGGTTCGCCGCCATTCTTGGGCTCGGTGTTCAGGCTGTCGAGCTTCCAGTTCACGCTGCCCACCATGAATTCCTGCCCCTGGGGCTGGAACAGGTCAAAGCGCATGCTGTTGCCCTTGAGCAGCATCTTGGCAGGGCCGCTGCTGTCGCCTTCTTCATCGTCCACCGGCGATGCGGTCGAGTCCAGTTGCAGGCTGGGCATGGTGGCCGTGCCCTTCATGCCCTTGAGGTCGGCAGACATTTCAAAATCTGCCGTCAGCCCTGCAAAGCTGACCTTGTCCTTGTCGAACTGGCCGGTCACGGCGGGCGAGCTCATCTGGTGCTTTGACGTGTGGGTCCAGCCGACCTGGGTGTTCCACTCCAGGGGCGACTTGTCCTTGTACAGGCTCAGCAGCTCGGGGGGCGCATCGTCATTCCAGGCAAAGCGCGAGGCGATCTCTGCGGCGTGGCCACGTGGCCAGGGTCCGTGCGAAATGTCGTGGCTGGCGGTGAAGCTCAGTTGTTCCTCGCCGGTATTTACCGTCCACAGGGTCTTGGCGGTAGAGGTGAACAGGCCGCGCTCATAGCTTTGCACCTGCACCATCAGCGGCGGCTTGCTCCACTCCTTGGCGGTCGACTCAAACCCCTCCTGTACCTTGCCGCCCATCACGTAGCTGGTGGCAACACTGCCCGCCAACAGCACAGCCACAGCGGCTGCAATCCCGATTCCAAGCTTTTTCATGTGTTTTCCACTGGTGTCGCACGCCTGCGTTGTTGTTGTGTGAGTTCTATTGCGGCGCAGCAATTGATGAAGCGGGAATTGTATGCGGTGGAGGTCTGCGTGCGAGGTGTTTTTGTTTGACCTCGCGATACGACAACAAACGGGGGGATTGGGCAGTCAGGGAATGAAAAAGGGCTGCCATAGATGGCAGCCCTCCGAGGCAGACAAGGCGTGATTCCGAATCACTTGCCCCAGGAATCCTTCAGTCCGGTGATCTTGTTGAACACCGGCTTGGCGGCTGTGTGGTCCTTGCGGTCTGCCACAAAGTAGCCAAAGCGTTCGAACTGGTACTTGTCATCGGCCTGGGCCGACTTCAGCGACGGTTCGACATAGGCAGTGACTACCTTCAGGCTGTCGGGGTTGAGCAGGGCGAGGTAATCCTTGCCGCCGGCATCGGGTTGGGGATCGGTGAAGAGCCGGTCGTAGAGGCGCACTTCGGCCTCAATGCCGTCCTGCACGCCCACCCAGGTGATGGCCGCCTTGACCTTGACGCTGTCGGCGCCGGGCGTGCCGCTCTTGGTATCAGGCACCACCGTGGCCAGCACCTTGCTCACGTTGCCGTCGGCATCCTTCTCGCAGCCCGTGCACTCGATCACATAGCCGCCCTTGAGGCGAACCTTGTTGCCGGGGAACAGGCGCTTGTAGCCCTTGGGAGGCACTTCGGCGAAATCCTCGCGCTCGATCCAGACTTCGCGGCCCAGTGTGAAATGGCGCTCGGGCACGGTTTCACCTTCGGCGTGGTGGGGCAGGGCCGGCAGCGTGCATTGCTCCAGATGGTCTGCGCTGCCAAATACCTCGGCCCAGTTGGTCAGCTCCAGCTTGACGGGGTCCAGCACCACCATCGCGCGGTGGGCCTTGTTCTCCAGGTCTTCGCGCAGGCAACCATCCAGCGTGCCGTAGTCGATCCAGGCGTAATCCTTGGTCACGCCGATGCGCTCGCAGAAATTGCGGATGGATGCTGGCGTGTAACCCCTGCGGCGCAGGCCGACGACGGTAGGCATGCGGGGGTCGTCCCAGCCGGTCACGAAGTGGTTGTCCACCAGGTGCTTGAGCTTGCGCTTGCTGGTGATCACATAGGTGAGGTTCAGGCGCGAGAACTCATACTGGCGCGGCTGCGGCGCGTCGATCAGGCCGCCCGTGCGCAGGTTGTCGAGCAACCAGTCATAGAACGGGCGCTGGTCCTCGAACTCCAGCGTGCAGATGGAGTGGGTGATGTGCTCGTACGCATCCTCGATGGGGTGCGCGAAGGTGTACATCGGGTAGATGCACCATTGGTTGCCGGTGTTGTGGTGCTCGGCATGGCGCACGCGGTAGATGGCCGGGTCGCGCAGGTTGATGTTGGGCGCGGCCATGTCGATCTTGGCGCGCAGCACGGCGGCGCCGTCCGCCAGCTTGCCGTCCTTCATGTCGGCAAAACGCTGCAGGTTCTCGGCCACCGAACGGTCGCGGAACGGGCTGTTCACGCCGGGACGGGTGAAGTCGCCCCGATTGGCCTTCATCTCGTCGGCAGACTGCTCGTCCACATAGGCCAGGCCCTGCTCGATCAGGTAGACCGCGCAGCGGTGCATGAAGTCGAAGTAGTTGCTGGCGAAATACAGGTTCTCGTGGCCGTCCGGGTCCTTCCAGTCAAAGCCCAGCCATTTGACGGCGTCGATGATGCCGTCCACGTATTCCTGGTCTTCCTTTTCGGGATTGGTGTCGTCAAAACGCAGGTGGCACACGCCGCCGAAGTCGCGCGCCAGACCGAAGTTCAGGCAGATGGACTTGGCATGGCCCACGTGCAGATAGCCGTTGGGCTCGGGCGGAAAGCGGGTGCGCAGCCTGGCCTCGTCCACCTGGCCCTGCTGGTGGTGCTGGGCGTCGCCGGGCGAACCACCCCAGTGGCGGCTGGCGTAGGTGCCTTTGTCCAGGTCGGACTCGATAATGTGTCGCAGAAAATTGGTGGGTTTGACCACTTCGTCACTACCACTGTGCGAAGCGCTCGAGACAGGTGCATTCATAAGGGGTTATTCTAAGGGACTACCCTGGTGCTTAGAACGTGTTTATGATCTCTATGCAGCCGCGTTGGAGTGCAATCGGGATGAGTTCGAAGCGGTGGACCACAGCTTGCACCGAGGTGCAAGCAAGGGCCAGCGTGCAGAAATCGCCCGATTTCACTCCAACCCGGAGGGACAGTGGTTTTGCGGGCGGTCTGCGTTGTTGCAAATCCTCGCAATAGCGGGGCTATTGCTGCGGTATTGCGCCTCGCAGCCCATCCCGCAAAGCCACTGTCGCGGCGCAAGGAGATCGTAAACACGTTCTTACGATTGGCAACACGATATCCTGTCTTGAAACCACAATTTGCAATCGCTTTGGTATCTTTTGAGGGTTGGCGTACGTTAAGGTTGTGATGACAATCTTTCAAGGTCACCCTCGCAAGGAGAAACAAATGACCAATTCAACGCTGAAACAGTGCTCTCGCTGGGCTGCCGCCGCAGCATTGGCGGGCTTGGGCCTGGTGTCCGGCGCCGCACATGCCAGCCGCGTTTCTTGGTCGGTGGGCATCAATGTGCCAGCGCCCGTGTATGTGGCGCCTGCTCCCGTGTACATGCCGCCACAACCTGTGTATGTGGCACCGCAACCCGTCTATGTTGCGCCGCCGCCACCGGCTGTGGTGTATCGCCCGGCACCGGTCTACCGTCCCGCACCCGTGTACTACGGTCCGCCTCCTGGCCACCGTCGCCACCACCACCGCCACTGGGATCGCGACCGCGATTACTACCGCTACTGATCCCGCCCCCATCCGCGCCTGTGCTGCGCGGGTATGCACCAGCCCCGGCCTGCCGGGGCTTTTTGTTGGCCCTCCTGTCGCCTCCAGCAATGAAGACGGCTGCTTTTGCTCTGATAATCGATAGCAAAGACCGCTTGTGGAGCCTGCATGAAAACCGTCTTCGTACTCAATGGACCCAACCTGAACCTGCTGGGGCTGCGCGAGCCTGCCATCTATGGCGCGCATACCCTGCAGGACGTGGAGCGGCTATGCGAGCAGGCGGCCGCGCGCAACCATCTGGCCCTGCGCTTTCACCAGAGCAACCACGAGGGCGCGCTGATCGACTGGCTACATGAAGCCGGTCAGATGAAGCGCGACGGCCAACTCGCCGGTGTCGTGCTCAATGCAGCCGCCTACACCCACACCAGCGTGGCGCTGATGGATGCGATCAAAGGGGCCGATCTGCCGGTGATCGAGCTTCACATCAGCAATGTGCATGCGCGTGAGGCTTTTCGCCACCATTCCTACATCGCCCCGGTGGCCAAGGCAGTGATCTGCGGCCTGGGCGTGCAGGGCTATAGCATTGCCATCGATGCCGTGGCGCAGGTGCTGCTGGCGCAGCCTGCCTGAAAGCGGCCCATGGTGAACCATGCGCCAACGTCGGCAGAGCCTATACCCGCTGCCATGCCCTCCGACATGCCTGCGGATTGCACAGCCTTGCTGGCGCGCGCAACCCGCCTGACCACGCCTTGTGGCGACGGCGAGATGGTGTGGCACACATGGGGCGCGCGCCAGCCGGGCGCCTTGCCGCTGGTGATGCTGCATGGCGGCAGCGGCAGCTGGACGCACTGGATTCGCAACATTGACGCGCTGGTGGCTGCGGGCCACCAGATCTGGCTGCCTGACCTGCCGGGTTTTGGCGATTCTGCCGCGCCCCCTGCCGGTTTTGATGCCGATGCCATGGTCGAGCCCTTGTACCAAGGCATGCAGCAGCTGGGCCTGCTGCCCTGCAAGCTGATCGGGTTCAGCTTTGGTGGCATGACCGCCGGCATGCTGGCGGCGGTCCATCCCGATGCGGCCGAACGTCTGGTGGTGGTGGGCGCCCCCGCCATGGGCGTAGTGCCGCAGAAACAGTTTGTGCTGCGTGGCTGGCGCCATCTGCCCAATGCGACCGAGCAGCGCGAGGTGCACCGCTACAACCTGGGTGCCTTGATGCTGTGGGACGCCACCCGCATTGACGACGAGGCCCTGGCCCTGCACCAGAACAATGTGCAGCGCGACCGCCTGCCGCGCAGGCGCCTGGCCAATACCGATATCCTGGCGCAGTCGCTGCCGCAGATTGCGGCTCCGGTGGCTGCCATCTACGGCGCGCACGATGCGCTCTACAAAACCTATATGGGTGCGCTGGGCGACAAGTTTCGGGCGGTCACGCCACAGCTGCTGGACTTTGTGCTCGTGCCCGACAGCGGCCATTGGGTGCAATACGAGCAACCCCACGCATTCATGGCGGCCCTGCTGCCGCTGCTTTCCTCAACTATTGATGTAAATAATGCCTTTGGCGCTTGATAGTAAAGCGCTGGCAGCTATCAAAATATGAGTCCAACCAAGTTCACCCCCGTCATTGCCATCCATGGCGGCGCAGGCACCATCACCCGTGCGTCGATCACGCCCGTGCAGCAGCAGGCGTACCGCAATGCATTGCGCGATATTCTGCTGGGCGCGCAGCGCAAACTGGCAGAAGGCGCGCCAGCAGAGGCTGTGGCGGTGGAAGCCGTGCGCCTGCTGGAGGAATGCCCGCTGTTCAATGCCGGGCGTGGAGCGGTGTTCACTGCGGACGCCACCCACGAGATGGATGCCTGCGTCATGCGCGGGCACGATCTGGCCTGCGGCTCCATCGCAGGGGTCAGCACCGTGCGCAACCCCGTCATCGCTGCCCAGGCGCTGATGGAGGCGGGCGGGCCGGTCTTCATGATCGGCGCGGCTGCCGAGCAGTTTGCCCAGCGGCAGGGCTGTGAAATGGTGGCCAGGGACTGGTTCTCCACCGAGCAGCGCCTCGCGCAGCTGCGCACGGTGCAGGAAGCCGCCCGGGCATCGGGCAGCGACACCATGGCGCTGGACCACACTGCGCAGAGCCTGGCTGCCCCGCAAGGCAAGGGCGATGCCCCCCTGGATGAGCGCAAGAAGATGGGTACCGTGGGCGCCGTGGTGCTTGATGTACATGGCAATCTGGCGGCAGCCACATCGACTGGCGGCCTGACGAACAAGAAGCCCGGCCGTGTGGGCGACTCGCCCGTGGTGGGTGCTGGCACCTACGCCAAGAACGGCGTGGTGGCCGTATCGTGCACCGGCGTGGGCGAGGCTTTCATTCGCGGAACGGCAGCACATGCCGTGGCTGCGCGCATTGAGCTGCTGGGCGCCGGTGTGGCCGATGCGGCAAGCGCCGTCATCCACCGCGTGCTGCCGCCACTGGGGGGCGACGGGGGCCTGATTGCCGTGGGCGCGAGCGGCGAGGTGTCGCTGTGCTTCAACTCCGAAGGCATGTACCGCGGCCAAGTGGGCGTTGCTGGCGAACCGCTGGTGGCAATTTACGAGAACGACGCATTGGCAATCGCTTAGGCCGCTGCGGCCAACCTGCGCAAAAAGGCTGCCTTGGGCAGCCTTTTTTTCATGCAATGACGGGTTTTACTTAGGTGAAAACACTAGGGTAATTTCATATGAAACCGCTTTCGGCGCTTTCTACAATGCGAGGACTGTCACCGAAGTGAGTGCGCAGATCCGTGCGATCTTGCCAAAGTGGAACCCAGTCTTCGGGGTGCCGCATCTGCTGCGGCTATTCCTTTTTTCATAGCACATTGCGCTTGCTGCTTGTGCGCTAAAGCCCAATTTTATGTCCACCCTTGCACACTCCTCCGCCGAGAATGCTGCGTTGCCCGCGGTGTTGCAGGTTCGTGACCTGTCGGTCAGCTTCAAAACCGAGCAGGGCCGGGTGCAGGTGGTCAAGAACCTGAGTTTTGACGTGCATGCCGGCCAGACGCTGGCCGTGGTGGGCGAATCGGGTTCGGGCAAATCCGTCACCTCGCTGGCGCTGATGCGCCTGGTGGAAAACGGGGGTGGTCAGATCGACAGCGGCTCCATGCTGCTGCGCGGGCGCCACGTGGGCCAGTTGGATCTGGCCAAGGCCAGCAACGCGCAGATGCGCCAGGTGCGCGGCGCGGACATGGCTATGGTGTTCCAGGAGCCGATGACATCGCTCAACCCCGTCTTCACCGTGGGCGAGCAGATTGCCGAATCCATTCGCCTGCACCAGGGAAAATCGCGCAGCGAGGCCATGGCCGAGGCGCTGCGCATGATGGAGCTGGTACGCATTCCCGAGGCGCGCAACGTGCTCACGCGCCACCCGCACCAGCTCTCAGGTGGCATGCGCCAGCGGGTGATGATCGCGATGGCGCTGTCGTGCAAGCCGTCGCTGCTGATTGCCGATGAACCGACGACGGCGCTGGATGTGACCATCCAGGCACAGATTCTGGCGCTGATCCAGGAGCTGCAGCGCGAAATGTCGATGGGCGTGATCTTCATCACCCACGACATGGGCGTGGTGGCGGAGGTGGCCGACCGCGTGCTGGTGATGTTCCGTGGCGACAAGGTGGAAGAGCAGGACTGCGTGCAGCTGTTTGCCCACCCGCAGCAGGCCTACACCCGCAACCTGCTCGCGGCGGTGCCGCAGCTGGGAGCCATGCGCGGCAAGGATCTGCCAGAGCGTTTTGCCTTGCTGGGGCAAGGGGCGGGTGGCGCTGCAGGAGAGATTGCGCCGCAGGCCACCGTCAAGGCGGGCGCGCCGGTGCTGCAGGTGGACAAGCTGGTGACGCGCTTTCCGATCAAGGAAGGGCTGCTGGGCGGCGTCAAGCGGCAGGTGTATGCGGTGGAGCAGGTGAGCTTCAGCCTGCAGCCGGGCGAAACGCTGGCGGTGGTGGGCGAATCGGGCTGCGGCAAATCCACCACGGGCCGGGCGCTGGCGCGGCTCATCGATTTCCAGTCGGGCCAGGTGCAGGTGGCGGGGCGCGATATTGCGCGGCTCAAGGGCGGCGATCTGCAGGCTCTGCGCCGCGACATCCAGTTCATTTTTCAGGACCCGTTTGCCTCGCTCGACCCGCGCCTGACGGTCGGCTACAGCATTCTGGAGCCCATGCTCATCCACAAGCTCCTGCCGCGCGAGCAGGCAGAAAAGAAAGTGGAGTGGCTGCTGGAGAAGGTGGGCTTGCCTGCCGCAGCGGCCAACCGCTATCCGCACGAATTTTCGGGCGGCCAGCGCCAGCGCATTGCGATTGCGCGCGCGCTGGCGCTCAACCCTCAGGTGGTGATTGCCGACGAGGCAGTGTCGGCGCTCGATGTGTCGATCCGCGCGCAGATCATCAACCTGATGATGGATCTGCAGCAGGAGTTCGGTATTGCCTTCCTGTTCATCTCGCACGACATGGCGGTGGTCGAGCGCGTCAGCCACCGGGTGGCGGTGATGTACCTGGGCCAGATCGTCGAGATTGGCCCGCGCCGCGCCGTGTTCGAGAATCCGCAGCACAGCTACACCAAGCGGCTGATGGCGGCAGTGCCGATTGCCGATCCGACACGCCGGCGCGCGCACACCTTGAACGTGACCGAGATACCCAGCCCCGTGCGTGCGGTGAATGACCCACCCAAGGTGCTGCCCATGCGCGAAGTGGGGCCGGGCCACTGGGTGGCGACCGATGTATCTGCCGCAGCGGCGCAAAGCGCGGCTGCGGGCCGGGCGGTGGCCTGAAAAGCGCCACGAACGGATCATTTTTGAAGGGGTCTGGCGGCCACGGTGGCGTGCCAGAGTATGCAAAACCTGAAGAGGAGAGTTGATATGCAACGACGTTTGACTTCGATCGCCGCCGCCATGCTGCTGGCGGGTACTGCGTTTTCGGCCCATGCGGCCAAGGACGTGGTGGTGGCAGTGGCTTCCACCTTCACGACCACCGACCCCTACGACGCCAACGACACCTTGTCGCAGGCCGTGGCCAAGTCCTTCTATGAAGGCCTGTACGGTTTCGACAAGGACATGAAGATGATCCCCGTGCTGGCAACGGGCTTTGACGTGAGCAAGGACGGTCTCGTCTACACCTTCAAGCTGCGCAGCGGCGTCAAGTTCCACGACGGCACCGCCTTCAACGCCGAAGCGGTGAAGGCGACCTTCGACCGCGTGACCAACCCGGACAACAAGCTCAAGCGCTACAACCTGTACAAGAACATCGCCAAGACCGAGGTGGTGGACGATCTGACGGTGAAATTCACGCTCAAGGAGCCATTTGCACCTTTCGTCAACTCGCTCGCCCACCCTTCGGGCGTGATCATCTCGCCCGCTGCGCTCAAGCAGTACGGCAAGGAGATCGTGCAGCACCCCGTGGGTACCGGCCCGTTCAAGTTCGTCGAGTGGAAGCCTTCCGACTACATGAAGGTCGCCAAGTTTGACGGCTACTGGCAAAAGGGCCTGCCCAAGGTGGATACCATCACCTGGCGCCCGGTGGTGGACAACAACACCCGCGCATCGATGATGCAGACCAACGAGGCGCACTTCGCCTTCCCGGTGCCGCCAGAAGCCGTGGCCAACCTCGAGAAGAAGCCGAGCCTCGAAATCACCAAGGCGCCGTCGATCATCCATCGCTACATCTCGATGAATGTGACGCAGAAGCCTTTCGACAACCCCAAGGTGCGTGAGGCGCTGAACTACGCCATCAACAAGGAAGCGCTGTCCAAGGTGGCGTTTGCGGGCTCTGCCATCCCTGCCGAAGGCGTGCTGCCCAAGGGCGTGGAATTTGCCACCAAGCTCGGCCCATGGCCCTACGACCCCGCCAAGGCCAAGGCCCTGCTGAAGGAAGCGGGCTACCCCAACGGTTTTGAGAGCACGCTGTGGTCGGCCTACAACCACTCCACCGCCCAGAAGGTGATCCAGTTTGCGCAGCAGCAGCTCGCCCAGGTCGGCGTGAAGGTGACCGTGCGCGCCCTGGAAGCAGGCCAGCGCGTGGCCGAAGTGGAATCGGTGCAGGACCCTGTCAAGGCGGGCGTGCGCATGTACTACGTGGGCTGGTCGTCGTCCACCGGCGAAGCCGATTGGGCCATGCGCCCGCTGCTGGCGGGTGAAAGCGCGCCACCCCGTGGCTTCAACACCGCCTACTACAACAACCCCGAAGTCAACGCCGACATCGCCAAGGCGCTGGTGACCACCGACACGGCTGCGCGCGGCAAGATCTACGCCGATGCCCAGCAGAAGATCTGGAAGGACGCACCCTGGATCTTCCTGAACACCGAGCAGCTGGTGTCCGTGCGCGCCAAGAACCTGTCCGGCTTCTACGTGATTCCTGACGGCAACTTCAACTTTGTTGACCTGGACCTGAAGTAATCCATGCATCGCTACCTGCTCAAACGCTTGCTGGGGCTGATACCGACGCTGCTCATCGTGGCAGTGCTGGTGTTCGGTTTTGTGCACATGCTGCCTGGTGACCCCGCGCGCCTGGCGGCAGGCCCCGAAGCCGGGCCCGAGACGATTGAACTCGTCCGCAAGGACCTGGGGCTCGATCTGCCCCTGCACCAGCAGTTCATCCGTTTCTTCGGCAATGCGTTGCAGGGCGATTTTGGCAAATCTGTCCGCACCAAGCGCCCGGTCTCGCAGGAGATCGCAGAGCGCTTTGGCCCGACCTTCTGGCTCACCGTGGTGGCCATGGCCTGGTCGGTGGTGCTGGGCATGTTCCTGGGCATCGTCTCGGCGGTCTGGCGCAACAAGTGGCCCGATCGCCTGGGCATGACGCTGGCGGTGTCGGGCATCTCGTTCCCGTCATTCGCCCTGGGCATGCTGCTGATGCAGTATTTCTCGGTCAACCTGGGCTGGCTGCCCACGGTGGGGGCCGATACCTGGAAGCACTACGTGCTGCCATCGCTCACGCTGGGGGCTGCCGTGGCCGCCGTGATGGCGCGCTTCACGCGCAGCTCGTTCATCGACATCCTCAAGGAAGACTACGTGCGCACCGCACGCGCCAAGGGGCTGAAGGAGACCGTGGTCGTCATCAAGCACGGCCTGCGCAATGCCATGATTCCGGTCATCACGATGATGGGCCTGCAGTTCGGCTTTCTGCTGGGCGGCTCCATCGTGGTGGAGGTGGTCTTCAACTGGCCCGGCATGGGCCGCCTGCTGGTCGATGCGGTCGAAATGCGCGACTACCCGATCATCCAGGCCCTGGTGCTGCTGTTCTCGCTGGAATTCATTCTGATCAATCTGGTGGTTGACCTGCTGTACGCATGGATCAACCCCACCATTCGCTACAAGTAAGGAGCATGGGCATGACTACTCCAAATGCTCCCCAAACCCAGGCCAGCGCTCCGGCAGGCACCGCACCTGCCAACGCCGCCACTGCCACGCTGCCCGCCAACCTGACCGCGTCGACACGCATGCGCACGCCCATGGCCGAGTTCTGGCGCAAGTTCAAGCGCCAGAAGCTGGCGCTGTGGGCCGGGGCCTTCATCATCGTGCTGGTGCTGGTGGCCATTCTGGCGCCGTGGCTTGCACCGTTCGACGCCGAGAATTTCTTCGACTACGACGCGCTCAACTCGCCGCCGACTGCCAAGCACTGGTTTGGCGTGGATTCGCTGGGTCGCGACATTTTCAGTCGCATTCTGGTGGGGGCCCGCATCTCGCTGGCAGCGGGCTTTGTGTCGGTGGCCATCGGTGCGGTGATTGGCGCCGTGCTGGGCCTGCTGGCGGGCTACTACGAAGGCTGGTGGGATCGCATCGTCATGCGCATGTCCGATGTGCTGTTCGCCTTTCCCGGTATTTTGCTGGCCATTGGCATCGTGGCCATTCTCGGCAACGGCATGATCAACGTCATCATGGCCGTGGCTGTGTTCAGCGTGCCGGCGTTTGCGCGCCTGGTGCGCGGCAATGTGCTGGCGCTCAAGCAGCAGACCTATATCGAGGCGGTGCGCTCCATCGGCGCGCCCGACTGGGTCATCATGCTGCGCCACCTGCTGCCCGGAACGGTGTCGTCGGTGGTGGTGTATCTGACCATGCGTATCGGCACATCGATCATCACGGCGGCCAGCCTGTCCTTTCTGGGCATGGGTGCCCAGCCGCCAACGCCCGAGTGGGGTGCCATGCTGAACGAGGCGCGCAGCGACATGCTCAACGCCCCGCATGTGGCGCTTTTCCCCAGCCTGGCCATTTTCGTGACCGTGCTGGCCTTCAACCTGCTGGGCGACGGCCTGCGCGACGCGCTCGACCCCAAGCTGGACAATTGACAATCGACAATCAACAACTGACCACCACGGGCTGATACGCAGTCTGCTATCAAAAACAAAGCTGCTCGCGCTTGATGCATAAGCGCCAGCAGCTTTTTTCATGGATATTCGATCAGCTCATCTCATTGCGCCGCATCCTTGTGCAGGCGCTTGAGGAAGACCGTGATCTCCTTGGCGGTCTGTGCGTCGCCATTGGCATCTGCCGCCTGCATGCCTTGCTGCCAGGCCGATTCCGCCTTTGCCCGCTCGCCCAGTGCAAGCCAGGCCTTGCCCAGCAGCTTCCAGGCGGCAGAGTATTGCGGGTTGTGTTCCACCGCCCGGCTCAGATGCTCTGCGGCTGCGGCATGGTTTTCTTCCCGCAGGAATGCGTTGCCCAGGCCAAAGCGCAGCAGGGCGTTGTCCTGGCCGCTGGCCAGCAGTTTTTCGAGACCTTCGCGCATCGCTCATCCTTTCGATGCCATGGAGGATAGCGGCGTGGGCTTGTCCGCAACGCGCGTGGGTGCTATGCATCAAAAACAAAAGCGCCCCGTGGGGCGCTTTGCGGCATGCCTGTCAAAGGCTCAGCGCTTTTTCTTTGCCGTGGCCGTGCTGCGCTTGGAGGGCGCCGCCTTGGTGGGCGTGTTGCGGGCCGTGCCCTTTTGTGCAGAGCTGCCCTTGCTCGATTTGCTGCTGCGGCTGGCTGCATGGTTGTTGCGGTTGCCCGCGTGGCGTTCTGCGCCCACGCGCACCGGCAGGTACAGCACCACTTGCTGGCCCGCCTTGAAGGCGGCTTTTACACCCACGTCGTTCCAGTCCGCCACCTGGGCGGCGGTGACCTTGTAGCGCTGCGCGATGCCGGTCACGCTGTCGTGCTTGCGGGCCTTGACGGTGGTGCGCCGCGTCACGATCTCGGGCGTGAGGGCAATGTGCGCGTTGTCGGCCAGGTGGCTGGAAACGTCCTGCTTGACGGCGGCCGATCGGGGCACCATCAGTGCCGAGCCGCCCTTGACCATCATGCGTGGCGGAATGTTGTTCACCGCGCGCAGGTCGCCTTCGCTCATGCCGACCATGCCTGCGGCGGTGGCCACGGTCATGGTGCTGGGCACGGTCCAGACCGTCCAGCTGGCGTACTGGCCTTTTTCATGGGCTTGCAGGTTGCGGCGGAAGACATTGGCGTTGTCCCAGGGCAGCAGCACCTGGGGCGTTCCGGCCTTGAAGATGACGGGCTTGTTGAACGAGGGGTTGAGCGATTTGAGCTCATCCATGGTCACGCCGGCGAGTTCGGCCACCTGCGCAGTGTCGATGTCGCGGTCCAGCGTGACGGCCTGGAAGTATGGGTGGTTCTCGATCAGCGGCAGCTCGGTCTGGAAGCTCTCCGGCCGGGCGATGATGTTCTTGACCGCCTGCAGCTTGGGCACGTAGTTGCGCGTTTCATCGGGCATGTTCAGGTCGGTGTAGCCCATGCCCAGGCCCTGCTTCTGGTTGCGTGCCAGCGCGCGGCCCACGCTGCCTTCGCCCCAGTTGTAGGCGGCGAGGGCCAGGTGCCAGTCGCCAAACATGTTGTAGAGCTTTTGCAGATAGTCGAGTGCGGCACGTGTCGAGGCGAGCACATCGCGCCGGTCGTCGCGGAACATGTTCTGCTTGAGCTCGAAATACGTGCCAGTGGAGGGCATGAACTGCCACATGCCGGCGGCCTTGGCGCTGGAGACTGCCTGAGGGTTGTACGCGCTCTCGATGTAAGGCAGCAGCGCCAGCTCGGTCGGCATGCCACGGCGCTCCAGCTCCTCGACGATGTGGAACATGTACTTGGAGGAGCGCTGCGTCATGCGCTGGATGTAATCGGGCCGGCTTGCATACCATTGCTCCTGGTTGCTCACCAGGTCGCTTTGCAGATCGGGCATGGCAAAGCCACGGCGGATGCGGTCCCACAGGTCATCGGGCACGGCCAGGTTGGCCACGCCATTGCGCTGCACGCTGGCGGAGTTGATGGGGCTGAGCGGCCCACGGGGGTAGCTGGGGGTGTGGGAGGCGGTGCTTTGTGTTTGCGCCTCTGCTTCGCTCTTGTTGGCCTCAGGGGGGCTGGTGGTGGCGCAGCCGGTCAGAACGAGGAGCGCACTCAGGCTCCACAGGTGCAGGTAATTCTTCAAAATTGGTTCTTCCAGCGACGCAGCGATGCCAGTACCGATACGGAATCGCCGCTGGGGGTGGATGGATCAAATTGCTGAGCAGCATGTGCCACGGCGGGGACTGTGCTGCGCAAAAACGGGTTGATGCGCAGCTCGTTGCCAAGCTGGGCAGGCAAGGTGGGGGTGCCCTGGGCACGCAGCGCTTCACAGTGCGCCGTGTACCGGGCGATATCGGCATTGTCCGGCTCCACTGCCTGCGCAAAGCGCAGATTGGAGAGCGTGTATTCATGCGCGGCGCACACCAAGGTATGGGGAGGCAGGGCTGCCAATGCAGACAGCGATGCATGCATCTGTGCCGGGGTGCCTTCGAAAAGGCGGCCGCAGCCTGCAGAAAACAAGGTATCGCCGCAGAAAAGAACGGGGGCGGGCAGGGGCGCCTCGCCCTCCACCAGGGGGCAGTAATAAGCAATGTGCCCGGCGGTATGGCCGGGCACATCGATCACCTGCCAGGTGTGGCCCAATAGCGGCAAGGTATCGCCGCCCCGCAACGGGTGGTAGGGGGCGGGAATGTCTTCGCGTGCCGGGCCGTACACCGCCGCTCCGGTGGCTTGGCGCAGCTCGGCAACGCCGCCCACATGGTCGCCATGGTGGTGGGTCACTACAATGGATTGCAGATGCAGCCCGAGCGCTTGCAACGCTTCCATCACGGGCGCGGCCTGCCCGGGGTCGACCACCAGCGCCTGTCTGCCGTCGTGCAGCAGCCAGATATAGTTATCGGTAAAGGCGGGCAAAGGGTGCAAGTGCATGAATGAACAAATTATAGGCACGCAAAACTGGTGGAACATGCCGTTGGGCCGCTACATGCTGGCCTGGGAGCAAACATGTTACGACGATGCGGTGGCCGACATCTTTGGCTTTCACAGCCTGCAGATCGGGCTTTTCCCATTGCAGGGGCTGCGGGCCAATCGCATGCCCCATCGGTGGCTGGCGCTCGACTCCGTGGAGCAGCAGGCGCAATGGCAGACGCTGGAAACTGTAAATGTAAACAGCTTTGCACAGGGTTTACAAAGCCCGCAGGGCGCGCCCCCTGATCCGGGGCCTGCGCCGGGGGCGTTCGAAGAAGGTGCCGGTGCGGTACAGGCCGAGGGCTCCCAGGTGCCGCCGCAGACGGCTGTGCTGCTGTGCGCCGGGCAGGCGCTGCCTTTTCCCAACGACTCGCTCGACCTCGTGTTGCTGCCCCACACGTTGGAGCTGAGCGCCGATCCGCACGCCGTGCTGCGCGAGGTGGCCCGCGTGCTGGTGCCCGAGGGTAGGGTGCTCATCAGCGGCGTGAACCCCGCCAGCCTGTGGGGCATGCACACCTGGAGCCGCCGTCTCCCAGGCTTGCAGAAGCTCCCTCCCATGCCTGATGACCGCAGCCTGATCGGCTATGGCCGCCTGCGCGACTGGCTCAAGCTGCTCGATCTGGAACTGCAGACCGCCAGCTTTGGCTGCTACCGCCCGGCCATGCGCACCGATGCCTGGCTGCGCCGCTGGGACTGGATGGACAGCGTGGGGGCCAGCGCATGGCCGATATTGGGCGGTGTGTACTTTGTGGAGGCGGTGAAGAAAGTCGCGGGCGTGCACATGCTGGCAGCGCCCTGGAAGGCGGCTGCGCCTGCCGCCATGGGCCGGCCCGTGGCGGCGCGCGATGGCGTGCTAGAGAAAAGGGACACAGGAGACGCCAGCCCGCCGA
This sequence comes from Comamonas sp. 4034, assembly GCF_050434545.1. Taxonomy (NCBI): domain Bacteria; kingdom Pseudomonadati; phylum Pseudomonadota; class Betaproteobacteria; order Burkholderiales; family Comamonadaceae; genus Comamonas; species Comamonas sp. 4034. Next base: position 124,062 of record NZ_JBNDIT010000003.1, read on the forward strand.
AGGGGGATGGCTGGGAAAGGCCCGTTTAAGCGCTTTTTGCCGCCTGGCACTTGTCTGTCAAGCGCAGATAGCTATCAATTGTGAAGCGACTTCTGGCGCCATTCCTTCCTGAAAACCGCTTATAGTTGCCGAACTGACAGTGGCATGCGCCAAGGAGCTGGTTTGAACCAAGTTGTGATTTATACGGACGGTGCCTGCAAGGGCAACCCCGGGCCTGGCGGCTGGGGCGCATTGCTGCGCGCTGGCCAGGCAGAGAAAGAGCTGTATGGCGGCGAGTTGAACACCACCAACAACCGCATGGAATTGATGGCCGTCATCCAGGCGCTCGAAGCGCTGAAGCGCCCTTGTGACGTGGCGCTCTACCTGGACAGCCAGTACGTGCGCAAGGGCATCACCGAATGGATTGCCGGGTGGAAGGCCAAGGGCTGGCGTACCGCGAGCAAGGAACCGGTGAAAAATGTCGACCTGTGGCAGCGCCTCGATGCGCTCGTTCACGGCGGCGCGCACCGCATCAGCTGGCATTGGGTCAAAGGCCACGCCGGGGACCCGGGCAACGAGCGAGCCGACAGCCTGGCCAACAAGGGCGTGGATGTAGCGCTGGGTCGGGCTTGATTCAAGTCATATTTTACGAAGGAGCAGCCATGGGACGGGCAATGCAGATTCTGGCAGTGATCGGAGTGGTAGCTGCGCTGTACGTGGCCTACCGCTACGGTATCTTTTAAAGAGACGAGCGCTTATCCAACGTAACAAAGCCTGATGACGAAGGTCATCAGGCTTTGTTTTTTGAGGGATGCGCCGCTTACTCGGCAGCGGCAATCCGGCGCAGCGCGTCCGTATCGCGCACGATCAGGCCGGAGGGCTCGATGCGGATCGACGATTCACGCTCCATCGACTTGAGCTCCTGGTTCACGCGCTGGCGCGACGCGCCCAGCAACTGGGCCAGCTCTTCCTGCGCCAGTTGCAAGCCGATGCGGGTCTCGGTGCTTTCCTTGCCCGGCACGCCGTAGCTGCGCGAGAGGTGCAGCAACTGCTTGGCGAGGCGCGCGCGCAGCGGCAGCGTGTTGAGGTCTTCAACCATGCCGTACAGGCTGCGGATGCGGCGCGCATGCATGCGCGAGAGCGCCTGGTAAAACTCCACATGGGTCTGCAGAATGCGCTGGAAATCGGCCTTGCTCACGCATACCAGGGTGGTTTCACCGTGGGCGTACACATCGTGCGTGCGGCTGTCGTCGTCAAACAGGCCCACATCGCCAAACCAGGTGCCGGGCTCCACATAGGTGAGCGTGATCTGCTTGCCCGTGAGCGAGGCAGAACTCACACGGGCCGAGCCGCGCGCCACCGATACCCATTCCTCCGGCGTATCGCCGCGCGAGAAAATCAGCGCGCCGTCCTTGAAGCGCTTGACATACGCACAGCGCAGGATGTCGTGGCGCAGGGTGGGTGAAAGCGTCTGAAACCACCGACCGGTGTTGATGGCTTCGCGTTCTTCTTGCGTGAGGATGGGATCGTCCATGGCGTGTCGTCTCAGTGACTGAAGTTCTTTGTTTTGTCGCTTGCGCGACGGTCACGCTCGAATGTAAGGCATTGCCGGTGAATTGTTAATTGTCGTCTGACATCGTAGGAGGGCCGACAAAGGAAAATTTCCCCATTTGGGGGCCGTTATTCAATCGGGAAATAGCGTAATTTGTATACCGGTAGTGCGCTTCCAGCTATTAGTTTTGAGAATGGGTTTTCCCTAGGTGCGCCAATGGTGAAGAGAGCCTTCTGCATCGGTGAAGGGTCGGTGATGGCGCAACAAATCAGTGGGGTTTTGCGGCAGGCCACCACGCAGCGGGCCATTTGCTGGCAGTGGCTGTCAGCGGCGTGTCAGTGCACGCTGCTACCGCAACCGCTCACATACATCAGGAGGCCACGCCTGCGCGATCAGGCAGCCGCGCCTGCGCGGCGGCGCCGCTGCTGCTGCCACAGCTCGATCAGCACCACCGCCAGGCCCGCCAGGCAGATGAGTGCCATGCCGGCCGCAGTGGTTGCACCCGGCAATTGGCCAAACACCAGCCAGCCCAGGGTGGTGGCAGAGACGATCTGCAGGTAGTTGAAGGGCGCCAGCAAGGTGGCGCTGGTCTTGCTGTACGCGGTGATCTGCAACCAGTGGCCCGCAAAGCCGGTGAGCCCCGTCGACAGCAGCAGCGCCCATTGCCAGGGGCTCAGGTCGAGCGTTTTCCAGAAAAACGGCAAAAGGGCCGTCAGCACGATGGCGCCCAGCAGTCCGCCGTAGAAATTGCTGGTCAGCGGGTCATCGCCCGCCACGCGGCGCGTGCTGATCTGAAAGAGCGCAAAAGTAGCGGCGGTGATGGCGCCCCAGATCGCGCCTTCAGTCGACAACTGGCCACCCGGCCGCACCACGATCAGCATGCCGATAAACCCCAGCAGCACGCCTGCCAGGCGGTGCCAGCGGGGCCGCTCGCCCAGCAGCCACGGCGCCAACACCATCACCAGCAGCGGCGCCATGAAGTTCATCGCCGTGCCCTCGGCCAGCGGCACCAGGCTCAGCACATGGAAAAACAGCAGGGTGGTGGCAATCATCAGTACCCCGCGCTGCAGCTGGCGCGGCAGCGACTGGGTCGTGAACAGGCTGCGACCGCGCCTGGGCAACACAAAAATCGCCATCAGCACCACGTGGCCGACATAGCGAAACCACGACACCATGAGCACCGGTACGCCCGCCATCACCAGCAGCTTGCCGCTGGCGTCCAGGCTGGAGAGAATCCACAAACCGCACACATGCAGGGCGATACCGACGATATTCATGGCTTTGCAAGGCCTTAGCGCAAGACGAGGGCGGCATTGTAGCTATGAATTTTGTAGTCGCCTGTCCGCTGCGTTACGCCTGTGGGCCGAGGAGATCGCGCAGCGCCATGACAAGGCCTGCCACGCCAATCAACAGCAGCAGCCATGACGAAACCTGCAGCAAAAGGCGCTGCAGGCGCGGTGACACGAGTTTGCGCATGGCCAGGGCCAGCATGCTCAGTACCGAGAAATCCAGCACGATCCACACCACCGTGAGCAGCACCAGGCTCGGCCCCACCTGCGGCATCACGCCGCTGAACTGCGGCAGAAAGGACGAGAAGAAGATGATGTCCTTGGGGTTGGAGATGGCCAGTGCAAAGCCGCGCCCAAAGCCACCAGGGAGGGCACTGCCAGCAGCAGGCAAGGTGCCCGAGGCGGGTAACCGTGCATCGCGCTGCATGTCCCACGCCATTTTGCAGATATACAGGCACCCGAGCAGCCGCACCAGGGCAAACACTGCTGGGTGGATCACCAGAAAGCCCTGAATCAGCAAGGCCGCCAGTGCAATCAGAACCAGCGACGCCAGATTGGTGCCAGCAATGGTAGCCAGCGCCGGGCGCATTCCCGAGGAAAGCCCGGTCTGCACCACGAGCAGTGTGACGGGGCCGGGCGTGGCGAGCAGCGAGACGACGGACGCGGCATACAGGGCCAGCAATCCCCATTGGATATCGGTCATGAATCGGATTGAAAGAGGTAGGGAGCGCGCTCGGGCTTGGAAATGGCTGGAGCGCATGGTGTGGCGCGGCCATGTACGGGCGCGGATGCGCGCTGCGTCAGCGGTGTGCCTTTGTGCGTTGAAGAATTCGCTATTCTATTTTTGAATAGCGAATTCTAATGGTGAATTTGGAAAACTCGCCATACGCCATGACCCTGCGGTTGAAGTCGCAGGGTTGTCTGGAGGCAGGCTCACTCAGCCACGGCTACAGCGCTAGCGGCGCAGCGTTGCCCGCAGTCTGCGCCAGCCCACCACCACGCCGGTGGCGCTGAGCAGCAGCCCGCCTAGGCTCAGCACGATCAGCAATACATCCCACAGCGGGCGGCGCTCCAGCAGCGGCAGCCAGTCCCAGCTGTGCAGCATGGCAAACAGCCAGCGGTTGGCGCGGCGGTGGCTGTCGAGGCTGCCCAGAACCGCTCCGGTGCGCGGATCGACATGTACCCAGGTGCGGTTGGCGTCGTCAAACACCACGCGCCAGATGGGCAGGGGCTTGTCGCTGCCGCCCGTCATGCTGTGTTCGGTGCGGGTGTAGTAGTACAGGTCGTAGGCGCTCAGTGTGTCGATGCGCGCCACGGGCGCAGCCAGCAGGCGGGGCAGGGCAGCGCGCAATGCGTCGGTATCCACATGCCAGGGCTGCGCCGTGCGGGCATCGAGCAGTTGCGCGGTGGTGCTGGCGCCATAGGCCTGTACCACGGGCTGGCCCAGTACCATGGTCCAGCGCAGCTCGCGCGTGCCGGGGCCTGCGGCCTGCAGCAGTTGCTCCGGGGTGGCGCTGGCGCCCAGGTCTGCCAGTGCCTTGTCATGCAGCGCGGCTGCCTGCACGGGAGGCGCGCCGCTGCTCAGCACCTTCCACGGGTTCATCGACATCAGGCCGCTGAAGATCCAGGTGAGGGTGACGGCGGCAAACAGCAGACCGCTGATGTGGTGCCAGCGCATCAGGCGGCCGGGGTAGGGCGTGCGGCGTCCATTGCGGTAGCGGGTGCCAAAGCGCCAGCGCATCACCCCCACCACGCTGCCGGTGATGGCGCCTGCGATGCCCAGGATGGAGAGCCACACGACCGTATCGTTCCAGTACTTGTCGAGCACGCCGCCGCGCAGCGGATAGAGCCAGTGCAGCCAGGCGCCCGCATAGTTCCAGGCGCGCTCGCTGCGGGTGGCATCGCGCACCACATCGCCCGAGGGGCCCGATACATAGAGCCAGGTGCCATCGGCCAGCGCCACCTTGTGCAGTGGCCGGTGGGCATCGAGCGCGCGTGAATGGGTGGCTGCGTCTTCCTCCAGGGCACCCAGGTACGTGAGTTGGCCGCCTCCGCCCGCCCAGGCTGCAGCGCTGGCGAGGGCCGTGGCTTCGTCGGCGGCAGGCAGGACGCGGCCGGTGCGCGCATCCACCACCACAGTTCCCGCGCCTGCCTTCTGATGCACACCTTTTGCCGGGGTGAGCTGGTAGACCGGCTGGCCTGCGCGGCTGGCGGACAGCCGCAGCTCCCCCAAGGGCTGCTGCCACCCGGCCAGGTGGAGCGCCTGCCGCGGTGGCAGAAGCCCCGCCTCGGCCTGGAGGGCAGGCAGGTGGGCGAGACGTTCGTGCGAGGTGAGCTTGGGGTAGCCCACGTACATCATCACCACGCCCGATACGAACCACATCGCAAACAGCAGGCACAGCGCAATGCCCAGCCAGCGGTGCGTCACATACCACCAGCGCTTGAGGGATCGTGCCATGGCCTCAGAACCTCACGCACAGCGTTACATCGGCCGTGCGCGGCGCGCCCAGGTAGGCCATCGTGCCCACATTGGCGGCGTAGACCTTGTCGGTCACGTTGCGCACGCGGGCGACCACGGTGGTGTTGCGGCTCCATTGGTAGCTGGCGCCCAGGTCGAGCAGGGTGTAGGCGCTCCAGGTCTGGGTATTGGCGGCATCGGCATAGACCTTGCCCACATGGCGCAGGCCGGCGTTGAACTGCCACCGCGGGCCCGCGCGGTAGGAAGTCCACAGGTTGGCGACCACGCGCGGCGTATTGGTGGGCGTCTTGCCTGCGAGCGATATGCCGCCCTGCGTGAAATCGTCGTACTGCGCATCCACCAGCGCCACATTGCCTTGCACCGACCAGGCCCGGGTGGGCTGCAGGCCCATGGCCAGTTCCACCCCGCGCGACGACTGCTGGCCCACCAGCAGCGTCTGGCTCGGCTGGTTCGGGTCCTGCGTGGCGATGTTGTTGCGCTGCAGGTGGTAGAGGGCCACCGTGGCCGTGCCCTTGCCCTGCCAGAAATCCAGCTTGCTGCCCAGCTCCACCTGGCGGCCGGTGGTGAGGGCGCTGTTGTTGCGCACGTCGGCAAACGATGCGGTGGTGAGCACGCCCGAGGGCGGATCGGCCGCTGTGGCGTACTGCGCGTACAGGTTGGCGCCCGGTGCTACATCCCATACCAGGGCGAGGCGGCCGGTGGTGGGCTGGTAGCTGCGCGAGAATTCGGCCGGGTTGGTGGCAGTCACTTCACGGCGGTTGGTCAGGTCCAGATCGATGCGCTCGTGCCGCAGTGCGCTCACCAAGTGCAGGGTGGGCGCGAGCTGGGTGCGGTTTTCGGCGTACAGCGCCACGGTGGTCACGCGGTTTTCGCGGTCCGGGCGAAAACCCGGTGCCATGCCCGGAATGTCGAAGAAATGCTCGGTGCTGAAATCGTACGGATCGACGGTGCTGACGGTGGTGGACAGGCTATTGGGAAAGCGCGTCTGCCGGTTCACGCTCACATCCAGGCCAAAGGCCCAGTCACTGCGCAGGCCTGCCAGCTCGCCCTGGTACTGGCCATCGATGCGGTTGCCCACCAGCCGCTGCTGGTGGCGCTGCAGCAGGGGGGACGAGCGCAGCACGGCGGTGTTGTCCGGGTTGAAGCGGTAGACCTCCACATTGCGGTAATCGCGCAGTGCGTCGTAGGCGTAGAAGGTGTTTTTCAACTGCAGCCGGTCATTCACCCGCCAGTCGGTCAGCGAGCGCAGCCACTGCACCCGCTGGGCGTACAGGCCGTCCTGGCTGTTGTAGTTCTTGAAGCGCGTGCCCGGGTCGATCCGCAGCGTGCCCACCATGGGGTTGAGCAGTGGCGTACCCCAGTAAGGCCGGTCCACTCGCTCGTGCTGGGCTTCGTAGGCCAGGGTGTGGGTGACGCCGCTGCCCAGGTCCGACAGCAGCGAGGCAGCCAGCTGCGTGGCCTCGGCCCGGGTGCCTTGCGTCCAGCCATGGGCGTTGCGGTGGTTCAGGTCCAGGCGCAGGTAGTGGTCGCCAGCGCCCGTACCGTCGCCTGCCACGCGCCGGTTGATGCCGACGGACGCTTCCTTGGCGGCGTGGCTGCCCAGGCGCAGCTGGCCTTCGCTGAAATCGCTGCGCTCGGCCAACTTGGTGATGATGTTGATGGTGCCGCCCACGCCCCCTGCGCCATACAGAAAGCTGCTGGCGCCGCCGATGGCTTCGACGCGGTCGTAGATCCAGCTGTCCACCGGGCGCGCTGCAATGCCGTATTGCACATTGATGCCGTTGAAGAGTTGGTTGAGCGAGCTGCCGCCAAAGCCGCGCCAGCTCACCCCGACGTTTCCGGGCGCATCGTGCGCGGTCACGCCGGGAATGCTCTTGAGCATCTCCTGTGTATTGGTGGCGCCTCGCTCTTCGATGGTCGCGCGGTCCACCACCGTCACCGCAGCCGGTGTGTCGCGCACCGTCAGGCCCAGGCGGCTGCCGGTGGCTGCAGGGGCGCCCAGGTTCAGCGTGCCATTGAGGCGCTCGGCACTGCCTTGCACCGTGACGGTGGGCAGTTCTGCTTCATGGGCGGGTGTTTCAGGAGTGGAGGCTGATTGCGGTTGCGATGGAGATTGCGCGCTGGCTGCAAGGGGCAAGGCGCCCAGCGCCATCCAGGCCGCCACGCCAAGGGCCGAAAAAGCAACGCCATGGGGCGCGCGCAAAGCGGTGCGGGCTGGCGCAGGCGGCGCAGCCACAGAGATCAGGGAAGACATGGTTCATCCGGGTAAAGCAGGGCGCAGCCACGCACAGCGGCAGGGCCCGGTTGGTTTCAGGCAGGGGAAACGGCTTTAGAACGTGTTTACGATCTCTACGCAGCCGCGTTGGAGTGCAATTGGGATGAGTTCGAAGCGCTGGGCCGCAGCTTGCACCGGGGTGCAAGCAAGGGCGAGCGCGAAGAAATCGCCCGATTTCACTCCAACCCGTAGGGACAGTGGCTTTGCGGGCGGTCTGCGTCGTTGCAGCGCTTGCCAATAGCTGGCTATTGGCTGCGCACTGCGCCTCGCATCCCATCCCGCAAAGCCGCTGTCGCGGCGCGAGGAGATCGTAAACACGTTCTTACACGGACGGAGGCGGCCCGCGCGGGGGCAGCGGCGCCCCCACCACGGCTGCAAGACGCGCGGCAACAATGGGCTGCGCGGCCCGGCCCAGCGGCTGGGCCTGGGGGAGCTGGGGCATGGTATCGACCCCGGGCAGTGCCAGCGTGGTCAAACACATCGGGCAATCGAGGTGGTGCGGCGCCAGCGCGCTGTCGCCCACCACCACCAGCTTCATGTCACCGCTGCTGGAGCAGACCACATCCCACTGCTGTGGCGCGACGATGGGCGAGGCCATGCCCACGCCCAGCGTCAGCGCAAACCACACCAGCACGAGGCGGGCGGTCAGGCGGAGTGAGCGAAGGGCTTGCATGGCGCCGCATTATGCAGGATGAGGGGGGCAGTGGCAAAAAAGCCGCCGGGCAATGCCGGGCGGCCAAAAAACTGCCGCAATGGGAGCGGCAGCGTGCGCGGGGGGGCGGAGGGGCTCGCCACCCCGGGCATTTCGTCAGCGTCAGGCGGCTTGTGCTTCCAGAACAGGCGTGGCCACGGCACGGGCGATCTCTGCCTGGCCATTGGCGATGCCGGCGGCACGGGCCTCGGGGCCCATGCCCAGGCCTTCGGCGCGCACAAACTGCACGTCGGTCACGCCGATGAAGCCGAAAATGGTCTGCAGATAGGTTTCCTGGTGCTCCATGGCGCGGCCCGCTTCGGTGGCCGAGTACTGGCCGCCGCGCGATTCCACCACGATCACCTTCTTGTCGCCTGCCAGGCCTTCGGGGCCGTTGGCGGTGTAGCGGAAGGTGCGGCCCGCCTGCAGCACGCGATCGATCCAGGCCTTGAGCTGGCTTGGAATGGTGAAGTTGTAGAAGGGCGCGCCCATCACCACCACGTCGGCAGCGAGGAACTGGCTGACCAGCTGTTCGCTGATGGCGTTCTGCGCGCGCTGCGCTTCGGTTGTGGCCTGCTGGCCAGTGCGAAAGCCCAGGGCATCTTCATTCAGGTGGGGTGGCGTGTTCACGGCCAGATCCAGGTGCTCCACCTCGGTGTTGGGGTGAATGGCGACCCAGGCCTTCACGGTCTCCGCTGTCAGTTGGCGGGATACGGAGTTGGCGCTCAGGATGGACGAATCGATGTGCAGCAGTTTCATGGTCTCAAAAATAGAGTCAAAGATGGAAATAAGCGGGCTTGCCGTCGCGGCAGCATGCTGCGCCTTGACCTAGAAATTCTGTCAGGTTTGCCTCGCGCAATTGACCCGTAAAAAGGAAATAGATTGTTCTATTTTTAGAACCATGGTGGCAAAATCTAGCCAACTGTCTTGGCCACGCGCCGCGTGGGTGCGATGCGGTGCAGTGCTTTGCATTGGTATCGATTTCGCTATTAAAAATGTAGCTTCTGGCGCTTTTCTATATTGAGTTTCAAGGCATTCTTATTCATTGTTTCTGAGCCACCACCATGATGCACGACCTCAATGACATGTATTACTTTGCCGAAGTGGTGGAGCGCGGCGGCTTTGCTGCTGCGGGCCGCGCGCTGGGCATTCCCAAATCGCGCCTGTCGCGGCGCATTGCCGAGCTGGAAGGCAAGCTTGGCGTGCGCCTGCTGCAGCGCACCACGCGCCGCCTGTCGCTGACCGACGCGGGGGAAACCTTTCTGCGCCACTGCCAGTCGGTGCGGGAGGCCGCGCAGAACGCGCAGGCCGCCATCGAGCAGACCCAGCGCGAGCCATCGGGCACCGTGCGTGTTTCATGCCCGGTCACGCTCAGCCAGGGAATCGTTGGTGCGCTGCTGCCGGAGTTTCTACGCCGCCACCCCAAGGTGCGCATCGAAATGATGGTGAGCAACCGCACCATCAACCTGCTGGAAGAGGGGATCGACGTGGCGCTGCGGGTGCGCGTGTCGCTCGACGACAGCGGCAGCCTCGTCGTCAAGCGCCTGGGCATGACGCGCCAGGTGCTCGTGGCCAGCCCCGAGCTGCTGGCCATCCATGGTGAGCCCACCTCGCCGCAGGATCTGGGCACCAAGCTTCCCACACTGGCGCTCAACAGTGCCGATGGCCACTCCACGCTGCAACTGCAGACCAGCGCGGGCGAGCCCATGGTGCTGCACCACCAGGCGCGCTATGTGGCCGACGATCTGGTGACGCTGAAATACGCGGTGATGGACGGCATCGGCGTGTACTGGATGCCCGACTACATGGTGCGCGAGGAGTTGGAGCGCGGCGATCTGGTGGAGGTGCTCAAGGACTGGCGCTTGCCGGAAGGCATCTTCCACGCAACTTTCGTGTCGCGCCGTAACATGGCACCGGCGCTGCGCGTGTTTCTCGATTATCTGGGCGAGAAACTGCCGCAGCAGCACCCGCGCCTCATCAACCGGCTGGCGTAGGTGCTTTCAAATATCAATTAGGTATAACAAAACAAAAAATAATTCGTTGTGGTTTGAAGGGCTGGGCCGGACAATGCGCCCATGTCTGTCTCCGCTGCCGCTGGCTCCACGGGCTTGAAAGCCGCCCGCACCGCACTGGAAGGTTCCGCCTTGCTGGCGCGCCCGCTGGTGCGCGGCGCCTCGGCTGAGAGTGCCAGAGGCGCTGAAGACAACGGCGCGGATGTGGGCGCTCAGCCTGTGACGGTCATCATCGTGCCGGGCTGGCGCAATTCCGGCCCTGGCCACTGGCAAAGCCTGTGGGCCGAGCGCATACCAGGAGCGATCCGGGTGCAGCAACTGGATTGGGCCAAACCCCACCGCGCCGCCTGGGCAGCCGCCGTGCAGCAGGCGATTCTGGGCGCGCCGCATCCCGTGGTGATTGCAGCGCATTCGCTGGGCTGCATTGCCAGCGTGCATGCGCTCGCCAGCCTGCCGCCCGAGGCCCTGGCACGTGTGGCGGGGGCCCTGTTCGTGGCGCCGGCCGATCCGGAGCGCCGTGCGCTGTTTGAGGATTTCAGCCCCGTGCCAGCGCAGCCGCTGCCGTTTGGCAGCATCGTGGCAGCTGGCAGCAACGATCCCTATTGCCCCATCCGCATGGCCAGCGCCTATGCCAAAAGCTGGGCCAGCACCTTTGTGCGGGTGCCCGATGGCGGGCACATCAACATCGAATCGGGCCACGGCGAATGGCCGCTGGGCTGGGCCCTGCTGGGCGCCCTGGTGGCGCAGGCACGGGTGCGGGCGCCCATACGGGCGGCGGCCTGAGTTGCTGGCTGGCCTGCAAAGCGGGCGCCTTGCCTGTCTCGCGCTTGCGACACAGGGGCAGCACGGGCGTGCATTTGCTGGCGTTGCGCCGACAATGCCGCCATGGCCATCAACACGCCCCAGATCATTGACACCGCCCGCCAGGTGCTGGAGATTGCGGCGACCATTGCGTTTGCGCTCTCGGGGGTGATCAAGGCCGCGCACAAGAAACTCGACGTGGTGGGCGTGTGCGTGGTGGCCTTCATTGCAGCGTTCGGTGGTGGCACCCTGCGCGATCTTCTGCTCGACCAGCGGCCCTTCTTCTGGGTGCGGCACGAAAACTTCGTCTGGGTCGTCATGCTGGTGAGCCTGCTGGCCGTGGGCTTCATGCGTCAGCGGCACTTTGCAGTCACCGAGCGCGCCATGCTCTGGCCCGACATGCTGGGCCTGGGCCTCTTCGCTGCCGTGGGCGTGGACATGGCGGCAGAGCAGGGCATGTCGCCACTGATGTGCGTGATGATGGGCGTGATCACCGGCGTATTTGGCGGCGTGCTGCGCGATGTGCTGTGCGGCGAGATTCCGCAGGCCTTCCGCGACCACCAGCCCTATGCCGTGTGTGCCTTCATCGGCGGCTGGGTGGACATCCTGCTGCGCAACTCCCCGGTGCCGGAGATGGCACCCATGCTGGCCTGCGTGTTCGTCACCGCAGGATTGCGTGCCATTGCCCTGTGGCGGCAGTGGCGCCTTCCGAGCTGGCGCGTGGAGTGAGAGACCAATGGCCGTGTTGCGTTGAATAAAAACCACCGCTGCACGGTGGTTGGTGAAGAGAGGATGCAGCGAGGCGCAATGCGTCAGGCCGCTTCTCCTTCTGGCGTCAGCACGAGGCGCCCCACGGCCTTGCCCTGTTCCAGCGCCACAAGCGCTGTGAACGCCTTGCTGAAATGCATGCAGGTGGTGGGCACCGGGCTCAGGTTCTTGTCCTTGACCAGCTGGATCAGCTCCTGCAGATCGCGCAGGTTGCCTACGTAGGTACCCTGGTAGGTCAGCGCACGGATGGCGTGCGTGGGGGTTGGCAGGTCCACATGGCCGCCGAACAGGCCAATCTGCACCAGGTGGCCGCCCTTGGTGAGCAGGTCGATACCGGCCTGCACAGTCTGGCTGGAACCCACGCAGTCGATGATCGCCCAGACGGCGCCGCCAGCGGCTGCCTTCACATCGGCCAGGAAGGTGGGCGACTTGGGGTCGATCACCGTGTCGGCACCGGCTTTGAGCGCCGCTTCGTGCTTGCTCACGTCAGGCTCGATCACCACCACGCCTGCGCCGCCCATGGCTTTCATCAGCAGGATGGCCATGAGGCCCAGGCCCCCGGCGCCAAACAGTACGATCTTCTCGTCCTTGAACACCTGCGGGTCAATCTTCTTGATGGCACTGTAGGTGGTGAGGCCCGAGCAGGCATAGGGCGCTGCGCGCTCGGGCGGCATGTCGCCAATATCGACCAGGTAGTAGGCGTGCGACACCAGCACATGGTCGGCATAGCCGCCGGGCTGGTACACGCCCATCGATTTGCCTGCAAGGCACAGGTTCTCATCACCACGCTTGCAGACCTTGCACTGGCCGCAGCCGTGCCAGGGGAAGACCACGTATTTCTTGCCCACTTCCACGCCCTTGGCGTCGGGGCCCACGGCGATGACTTCACCGGCAATTTCGTGGCCCATGGTGAGCGGCAGCTTCATGCCACGGTCGGCCATCGACAGCTTCTTGCCATTGCCCAGGTCGTACTCGCCATGCCAGATGTGCAGGTCCGAGTGGCACACCCCCGCTGCCTCGATGCGCACCAGCACCTGATCGCCGGTGGGCACTGGGGTTTCGCGCTCGGTGCGCACCAGGGGTTCACCAAAGGCGGTGACTTCGTAGCTGATCATGGACTGTCTCCTTCGTAGTCGAATCGGTAATGGTGCGACCCGCTTGCGGGCCTTGCAACAATTGATGGTAGTGCCAGCCGCCCTGCGGAGAAACTGCCCCGGTGCCGCACCAGTCACCTAGGGGATAAAGCGGTGCGGGCGATTTTGGTCAAGAAGTGGTTGAAGAGTACCCATGGCGGTTGCCTGGTGCCATGGACTGGGCCACCCAAGGTGTTTTTGCAGGCGCAATGAAAAACGCCCCTTGCAAGGGGCGTTTGGTGTGCGTGCGATGGGTGTGTGGCTAGCGCTCTCTGCGCCAGGTTGCATCAGCGCTTGGCTTTGAAGATGGCCAGCAGCAGCACGATGAAGAACATCGTGAAGGCCACGAACGACCAGTTGGCGATGGAGCCGCCCAGGAAGGTCCAGTCAATCGCCGTGCAGTCGCCCGAGCCACGGAAGATCATGGGCAGCGAACGGCTGATGGGGTAGTTTTCGATCATGCCGTAGAAATCGCGACCGCAGGTTGCAAACTCGGGCGGATACCACTGCAGCCAGCTTTGGCGGGCAGCGGTAAAGGCGCCAAAACCGGCAAACAGCACCGCCAGCCAGGCAAAGCTCTTCCACCAACCTGCGGTCGATGGCTTCAAGCTGCCGATCAGCGCAAACACGCCAACGGCAATGAGGCAGTAGCGCTGAACGATGCACATGGGGCAGGGCTCCAGGCCCACCACATGCTGCAGGTACATGCCAAAGCCCAGCATGGCCGCGCAGGCCACAAAAATCAGCGCCAGGGTGCGGCGCGGTGCGTTCCAGATCCAGTTCACGATGTTGTTGTCCTTGTTGCTGCCTTATCGGGGCGAGCCCGATATCCGGCCATCTTAAGCGAAGCGGTCAACTCCGCTCAACCCGTCACAGACAGGCAGTTGAGGCAAGGCAGGAAACCTTGTTGCAGCAATGCAGCAGCGGGGTTTCAGCAACAAAGCATCAAAAGGGCAGTGACCAGGCCAGATTAGATGTTGGCAGCGTAATCGACGAAAACCTTGGCTTGGCGCGGTGTCACCACCAGCGTTTCGCCTTCCTTGAGGCCCATGGCACGGTATTGCTGCGCAGGAATCTGCGCTTCAATCAACCGTTCTCCATCGGCACCCTGGGCTTGGTGTCCGTTCGTTGGAATAAGTTCCAGGCGCGCAATCGGCCCCACGACAATGGCACGGTCAAGTTGGGCGATGATGCCGCGCGGGCGGCCCTGGGCGTCCTTTTCCTGGCCGGGCGAGTAGCGCTCCACGTCCAGCTCGTGCGGGCGCACGTAGGCCAGGGTCTGGGCGCCGTTGGCTGCATTGGAGGCAGCCAGCTCGGGCGAATCGATCTGAACGCCGCCTTCGACCACGGTGTGGCCGTCCACGGCGCGGCCGTGGAACAGGTTGACATCGCCCAGAAAGCCGTAGACGAAGGGGCTGGCGGGGTGGTCCCACACCTCCTGCGGCGTGCCGCTCTGCTCGATTTGCCCCTTGTTGATGACGACCACGCGGTCGGCCACCTCCAGCGCCTCTTCCTGGTCGTGGGTGACGAAGATGCTGGTGACGTGCAGCTCGTCGTGCAGGCGGCGCAGCCAGCGGCGCAGCTCCTTGCGCACCTTGGCGTCCAACGCGCCAAAGGGCTCGTCGAGCAGCAGCACCTTGGGCTCCACGGCCAATGCGCGGGCGAGCGCAATGCGCTGGCGCTGGCCGCCCGAGAGCTGCGAGGGGTAGCGGTCGGCAATCCAGTCGAGCTGCACCAGTTTGAGCAGGCTCATCACCTTTTCCTTGATCTGTGCTTCGCTGGGGCGTTCCTTGCGCGGCTTGACGCGCAGGCCGAAGGCGACGTTCTCGAACACCGTCATGTGGCGGAACAGGGCGTAGTGCTGGAACACGAAGCCCACGTTGCGGTCGCGCACATGCACGTCCGTCGTGTCTTCGCCGCTGAACTGGATGGTGCCGCTGTCTGCGGTTTCCAGCCCGGCAATGATGCGCAGCAAGGTGGTCTTGCCGCAGCCCGAGGGGCCGAGCAGCGCAATGAGCTCGCCCGACTGGATGTCGAGGCTCACGTTGTTCAGCGCCTGGAAGCTGCCAAACGACTTGGAGATGTTTTGGATTTCGATGCTCATATCCAAACTTTCAAAATTTTATATATTCAGGTGGCCACGGCGCTGTCATCGCGTGGGCGCTCGGGGGGCAGGCTGGCGGCGGCCTGGCGGTCCTTCTCGGCCCGCCACTCTGCAAAAGTCTTGAGCACGAGCGTGACCAATGCCAGCAGTGCCAGGAGCGAGGCCACGGCAAATGCGGCCGACGACTGGAAGTCGGCATACAGGATTTCGACCTGCAGCGGAATGGTCACCGTCTGGCCCCGGATCGCGCCCGAAACCACCGAAACGGCCCCGAACTCGCCCATCGCACGGGCATTGCACAGAATCACGCCGTAGATCAGGCCCCACTTGATATTGGGCAAGGTTACCTTCCAGAAGGTCTGCCAGCCGGTGGCGCCCAGCACGATGGCGGCTTGTTCTTCGTCGCTGCCCTGGGCCTGCATCAACGGGATCAGCTCGCGGGCGATGAAGGGGAAGGTCACAAAGATGGTGGCCAGCACGATGCCGGGCACGGCAAAGATGATCTTGGTGTTGTGCCCCTCCAGCCAAGAGCCGAACCAGCCGTTGGCGCCAAACAGCAGCACATAGGTGAGGCCCGCCACCACGGGTGATACCGAGAACGGCAGATCGACCAGTGAGGTGAGCAGTGCCTTGCCCTTGAACTCGAACTTGGCAATGGCCCAGGCTGCCGCCACGCCAAACACCAGGTTCAGCGGTACGGCGATCAACGCCGTCAGCAAGGTGAGCTTGATGGCCGACCAGGCGTCGGGCTCGGTCAGCGCCGCCACGTAGGTGTCCCAGCCTTTGCGCAGGGCTTCCACAAACACGGCCAGCAGCGGCAGCACCAGAAAGACGAGCATGAAGACCAGGGCCGCGCCAATCAGGCTCCAGCGCACCCAGCGCGGCTCGGTGACCGTGCTGGTGGGCTGCGGGCCCTCACGGTGCGATACATACAGGTAGCTGGCGATCACCGCGCCCAGCACGGCCACCACACCGGCCAGTAGATACAGGTACATGGGTTGCATGGTTCAGATCCCCGCGCGTTTGCGTTGCCAGCTTTGCAGGCCGTTGATGAGCAGCAGCAGCACGAACGAGATGACCAGCATCACCATGGCAATGGCGGTGGCGCCAGCGTAGTCGTGCAGTTCCAGCTTGGCCATGATGACGAAGGGCGTGATCTGCGACTCCATCGGCTTGTTGCTCGAGACGAAGATAACCGAGCCGTACTCGCCCACGGCGCGTGCAAAGGCCATGGCAAAGCCGGTCAGCAGGGCCGGGCCGATGGCGGGCAGGATCACCTTGTAGAAGGTCTGCCAGCGCGAAGCGCCCAGGCTTCCTGCGGCTTCTTCCAGCTCTTTCTCGAAATCTTCCAGCACGGGCTGCACGGTGCGCACCACAAAAGGCAGGCCGATGAAGATCAGCGCAATCACGATGCCCACGTTGTTGAACACGAGCTGGATGCCCAGCGGCGCAAAGTACTGGCCGATCCAGCCGTTGTCGGCCAGCAGGGCGGTGAGCGAGATGCCCGCCACGGCCGTAGGCAGCGCAAAGGGCAGATCGACCAGCGCATCGATGATCTTCTTGCCCGGAAAGCTGTAGCGCACCAGCACCCAGGCGATCAGCATGCCAAACACCAGGTTGACCACGGCGGCAATGGCCGAGGCGCCAAACGTGACCTGGTAGGCCGACACGGCGATCGGGTCGGAGATGACTTTCCAGAACTGCGCCCAGGTCAGCTCAAAGGTCTTGACGAGCAGGGTGGCCAGCGGAATCAGCACGATGATGCTGAGGTAGAAAATGGTGTAGCCCAGCGTGAGGCCAAAGCCCGGCAGCACGCGCCGGGCAGCACCCCGGCGGGAGGCTGGCGCGGCGGTGGCCGGGGCAGTGAGTGCAGCAGACATGAATCGCAGTCCGGTATTTACTATGAATGCAGGAGCGCATAGCGCCCGACTGGCGGGCGCTATAGACAAAATTGACTCTTACTTCTTGTCGCCGGTGAACAGCTTGTCAAACTGCCCGCCATCGCCAAAGTGGGTCTTCTGCGCTTCGCCCAGGCTGCCAAAGTACTTGGCGACCGTGAACTGCTTGATCGGCTTGAACACGTCGGCATGCTTTTTCAGCACGGCTTCGCTGCGGGGGCGGATGGCGTGCTTGGCCGCAATTTCCTGGCCCTCGTCGGAGTACAGGTAGTCCAGATAATCCTTGGCCAGGGCGCTGGTGCCCTTTTTCTCGACGGTGCGTTCAACCACCGCCACAGGGTTCTCGGCTGTCACGCTGACCGATGGGTACACCGCATCGACCTTGCCCTTGCCGAATTCGCGCTCGATGGAGACGACTTCCGACTCGAAGGTGATCAGCACGTCGCCCACATTGCGCTGCAGGAAGGCGGCGGTTGCGTCGCGCCCGCCCTTGGCCAGCACGGGCACGTTCTTGTAGAGCTTGCTGACGTAGGCTTGCGCATCGGCGTCCGAGCCGCCCTTCTCACGCACCTGGCCCCAGGCGGCTAGGTAGGCGTAACGGCCGTTGCCGCCCAGCTTGGGGTTGACCACGACGACCTGCACGCCGGGCTTGACGAGGTCATCCCAGTCCTTGATGCCCTTGGGGTTGCCGTTGCGCACCAGGAACAGCATGGTCGATGTGGTGGGCGATGCATCGTTGGGGAACTTCTTGGTCCAGTCCTTGGCCACCACGCCCTTTTCGGCGAGATACTCCACGTCGGTCGTGGTGTTGAAGGTGACCACATCGGCGGCCAGCCCTTCGGCCACGGCGCGAGATTGCGCGCTCGATCCGCCGTGCGACTGGTCTACCTTCACATCGATGCCCTTGGTCTTTTTGTAGTGGGCGATGAAGGCGGCGTTGTAGTCCTTGTAGAACTCGCGCGCCACGTCGTACGACACGTTGAGCAACTGGTTCTGGGCCAGGGCCGAACCACTGGCCACCACGGCAGCCGCTACCAACAAAGACTTGATTCCACCGAATTTCATGTTCTGCTACCCGCTTGTATGGATTGATGTAGCAAATTGTGGACTTCTGTTTTTAAAACTCAAACGAATATATTCTTTTTTATTTATGGTGTTTTTGGAATATAGAACGGGTGAGGTGTGGATGCGCCCTTGGGATGCCGCCAATCGTGAAGACCGAGCGGGAGGGCTCTGACCCCGTTTTTGGTGCTGGTTTCGGGTTCAAACGGGTATCAAATGGCATAAAAAATAGCTGCAAGCGCCCAACCATCAAGCGCCAGCAGCTATTTATTTTGTAGTGTGAACGCCGCCGAGTCAGGCGGATGCCTGGCCTTCCAGCGTATCGGCGTCTGCGGGAAACAGCACACCTGCTTCGTCCGGGTGCCAGGCGGGGTACTTGTTCATCACCTGTTCAAACAGGGCAGAGTCGGTGAGGCGCGTCACCCATGCTTGCAGATGCGGCCAGGGCTGGGCCTGCCAGGCGGCTTCGTCGATACCGGCGAACTGGCGCACAAAGGGGCGGATCGCCATGTCGGCCAGGCTCGGGTCGCGGCCAAACAGGTAGCCGGTGGCAGCAAGCTGCTCGTTCAGCCCCGAGAGGAAGGCTCGGGCGGCGTCTTGTGCAGCAGCGGCGTCCGCTTCGGGGTGGCGGTTGGGGTATTTGCAACGGTCCAGTGCCTGCTTGAACTCGCCATCATTGCGGGCAATCAGGGCGCGCATGTCGTCCATGCTGCCTGCCGTGGGGGCGAGCCAGCCGTCCGGGTCGTTCTGGCCAAGCGCCCACAGCATGATGTCCAGACTTTCGTCGATGACCGTGCCATCGGCCAGCACCAGCACCGGCACGGTCGCCTTGGGCGAGGCGGCCAACAGGGCCGCAGGCTTGTCCTTGAGCACCACCTCGCGCAATTGGCACTCTACGCTCGCCTGGGCCAGGGCAAGGCGCGCGCGCATGGCATAGGGGCAGCGGCGGAAGGAGTAGAGCACCGGCAGGCCCTGCAGGGCGGTGAGCTGCTCGGCCATCTTCTGCTGGCGCGGCTGCTGCGAGCTGGCCTGCGTATGGCCCAGGTGCGATTCGCCACGCGCGGCGGCCAGATCCATCTGACGCTGGCGCTCGGCCAGGGCGGCTTCCTGCTCGGGCGTGCGTGTGCCATGGCAGTAGGGGCAACTGACGCCGCGCACATAGTGGGGGTGCTGCATGTCCGCCTCGCCCAGGGGCATGCGGCAACTGCGGCATAGCTGGTGCGGGCCGCGCTGCAGGCCGTGGCCCACCGAGACGCGCTCGTCAAACACAAAGCAGTCGCCCCACCACATCGATGCGTCCTGCGGAATCTCTTCGAGGTACTTGAGGACGCCGCCCTGCAGGTGGTAGACGTTGTCAAAGCCCTGCGACTTCATGTAGGCGGTGGATTTTTCACAGCGGATGCCGCCGGTGCAGAACATGGCAATCTTGTCCTTGCCATGCAGCACGCCGCCCGGCTGCGATTGCTCGGCCACCCATTGCGGAAACTCGGTAAAGCTCTTGGTGTGCGGGTTGATCGCGCCTTCAAAGCTGCCAATGCCCACTTCGTAGTCGTTGCGCGTGTCTACCAGTACCACATCGGGCTGGCTGATGAGGGCATTCCAGTCTTCGGGTTTGACATACTGGCCGGCATTCAGCGCGGGGTTGAGCTCTGGCACGCCCAGCGTGACGATTTCGCGCTTGAGGCGCACGCGCATGCGGTAGAAAGGGTTGGCGGCCGCAAAGGCCTCCTTGTGCACCAGATCGGACAGGCGCGCATCGCGCTTGAGCCAGTCCAGCACCGCATGCACATCATCGGGCAGGCCAGCAATGGTGCCGTTGATGCCTTCGTGGGCGAGCAGCAGCAGGCCTTTGACCTGGCGGGCGTCGCACAGGTCTTGCAGGGGCTGCTGCCAGTCCGCGAACTCTGGCAAATCGATGAACTGGTAAAGCGCGGCGGTAAGGTATTGCTGGGACATGGGGCCAAGATGATAGCGCCCGGGCCGTGCTGGGGTGGTCTGCATGGTTTAAAAGCCGCCCAGCCTGCCACGCTATCTGCCACTGGTTTGCGCTGCATCGAACGGGCTTTGATTGTCAGTTGACGGCAACGAAAAAGCCCGGCAAGGCCGGGCTTGGGTGCGCGAGCGTACGGGCAGCTTATTTGGCCTGCAGCCCGGTGATGTCGTAGAAGTTGATCTTGTTGCCATCCGGGAACATGCGGTCGCCGGGCTTCATGCCAGCCGGGCAGGCACCCATGTATTCGCCCTTGATGTTGCGCGTGGTCTCGACGATCTGGCCGTCGGGCATCTGCTGTTTGGTGACCGAGAGCACATGGAAGTTGGTCTGGAAATCGCCGGTGATCTTGCGGCTGGTTTCGATGCGCTGTTCGGTCTGGCCGACCTTGCAGTTGGAGGTGAACTGCCAGCCATTGCTGTCCTTGTTGCTGCCTGTCTGGCACTGCTGGACGTCGTGCTTGGCCTTTTGCAGCTCACGGGTCTTGTAGAAGGTGTCCTTGTCCATGCAGTCCTGGAACGTCACGGTCTCACCGGTCTGGTCGGTCGAGCTGACCTGCCAGTGGCCGGACTTTGGACGGGGCAGGTCTTCGATACCGCCGGTGGAGGCGCAGCCTGCAGCCAGCAAGGCAGCGGCAATGACCGACAGGGAAGTGGTGTAACGGATGGGTAGCATGTGATCCTCTCAAGGTGAGCCATCCCGCAGGGGATGTTTTTGCTAGGGTGTTATGTCTTGATCCTAGGAGACCCGCTGGCAGCACTCTGTCTGACGAGTGCCGCCTCTCGTGTAGGAGAGGGGAGCGGGCTGAACCGACTGTAACTGAATTTGCGGCGCTTTCCGGGAAGGTTTTAAGCGCTGTGCAATTCATGGCCTTGGGTGCATTGCTGCTGCAGCCAGGTCTCGAAAGTCTGCAGGGCAAGTGAGGGCGCGCGTGCCTTGGGCTGGGTCAGCCAGTAGCTGCCGGTGTCCAGCGTCTGGGGAAAAGGGGCGATCAGGCGGCCTGCCTGCACGTCACGGGAGAACAGGCGCATGGGCAGCAGGGCCACGCCCAGCCCCTGGGCAGCGGCCTCGGCCAGGGTCAGCGACGAATCAAACACCGTGCCGCGCAGTGCAGGGCATTCCATGTCCGCATGGCGGAACCAGTCGTTCCATTCGCCCGCGCGGTAGGAGCGCAGCAGGGTTTCGCGGGCCAGATCGGCGGGTTGGGAGAGGCGCGCGGCGATGGCAGGGGCGCACATGGGCGTGAGCGGGGCATGCAGCAGCAAGGTGGCAGCGGTGCCATGCCAGGCGCCATCGCCAAAGCGGATGGCGCAATCGAGCCCTTCACCGGCCAGATCCACCCGGTTGTTGTGGGTGAAGATGCGCAGGTCGATGAAGGCGTGGGCTTCCTGCAGAGCGCGCAGCCGGGGCAGGAGCCAACCGACGGCAAAGGTGCCGACCACGCCGACCGACAGCACCTCGCGTGGGCGCCTGTCGTGTACCTGCTCCAGTGCGCGGGCAAGGCTGCCGAATGCGCCGCTGACCACGGGCACCAGGGCCAGGCCTTCGTCGGTCAGCGCAAGGCCGCGCGGCAGACGGCGGAACAGGGGCTTGCCCAGCTGTTCTTCCAACTGGCGGATGTGCTGGCTCACCGCTGCCTGGGTGACGTGCAGCTCCAAGGCTGCCCGGGTGAGGTTGAGGTGGCGGGCGGCGGCTTCGAAGGCGCGCAATGCGTTCAGCGGCAAATGCATTTGGTATAAGTTTTTCTATGGGTTCTTCTTGGTTTTCATCGTTGGTCAAAGGGGCCTATTCCTTATAAATTCACATCATCCTCAACGAATGATTGATTTTAAGGATTGAAGATCATGAAAAGAAGAAAGTTTTTCTTGGCTATCGGCAGTGCCGGCATGGTGGCTGCAGCGCATGGGAAATCTCCAGCGCCCAAGGCGGCGGTCAGCGAGACCCAGCGCAGCTTCACCAGTGCCATGCAGGCGATCGAGCAGCGCGTGGGTGGGCGCCTGGGCGTGGCGGTGCTGGACACGGGCTCAGGTCTATCCCTGGGCTGGCGGCAGGGTGAGCGGTTCCCGATGTGCAGCACCTTCAAGATGCTGCTGGCCGGACAGGTGCTGTCCGAGGTCGATGTGCGGCGCGAGCGGCTCGACGCCGAAGTGCGGTTTGACCGCTCCATCCTGGTCGAGCATTCGCCGGTGACGGAAAAGCACGCCGGCATATCGCCGATGACGGTGGCGCAGCTGTGCGATGCGGTGATGACCATCAGCGACAACGGGGCGGCCAACCTGCTGCTGGACCGTGTAGGCGGGCCAGCGGGTTTTACCCGCTATATGCGCAGCTTAGGCGATACGGTGACGAGGCTCGACCGGATCGAACCCGCCATGAGCGAGTCGCGCCCGGGCGATGTGCGTGACACCACCAGCCCCGAGGCCATGCTGACCAGCATGCGCGCGCTCACCCTGGGCCGTGCCCTGAGCGTGACCGGGCGCAAGCAATTGGTGGACTGGATGCTGGCCAACAAGACCGGGGACAACTGCCTGCGTGCAGGCGCCAAGGGCTGGACGGTGGCCGAGAAGACTGGCTCAGGCCCGGGCACCCGCAATGATGTGGGCCTGCTCTGGCCGCCCGGTGGCGGCGCGCCGATTCTGGTCACCAGCTTTCTGACAGCCACCAAGGCAGAACCCCCGGCCCGCGATGCAGTGCTGGCCAGCGTTGCGGCGCAGATCGTCCAGCAATGGGGCTGACACTGGGGAGCGTTGGCAGGTCTACAGGTACTTGACCAGCACCTGGCTCTTGCGGCTCCAGTTGTACTTGGCCTTGCGCTGCTCGGGCAGCCAGTCGGGGTCGACCGGCTGGAAGCCGCGCTTGATGAACCAGTGCATGGTGCGGGTGGTGAGCACGAAAATGCTCTTGAGGCCGATGGCGCGGGCGCGCTGCTCGATGCGTTTGAGCAGCTTTTCCCCATCGCCCGTGCCCTGGCTTTGCGGCGAGACGGTCACGGCCGCCATTTCGCCCGTCTGTGCCTCGGGGTAGGGATAGAGCGCCGCGCAGCCGAAGATCACGCCATCGTGCTCGATGATGGTGTAGGCGGAAATGTCGCGCTCGATCTCGGTGCGGCTGCGCTTGACCAGCGTGCCATCCTTCTCGAAGGGCTCGATCAGCTGCAGGATGCCGCCCACGTCGTCGGGCTTGGCTTCGCGCAGTTCTTCGAGGCGCTCGTCAATGATCATGGTGCCGATGCCATCGTGCACATACACTTCCAGCAGCAGTGCGCCATCGGTGGCAAATGGCAGGATGTGGCTGCGCTCCACGCCGTCCTTGCAGGCCTTGACGCAGTGCTGCAGGTAAAAGCCCACATCGGTGGGCAGGGTGGCAGGCGGCAGTTCGGCCAGCAGCTTCTGCGCAACATCCAGTGGCAGCTCGGTATCGATCGGGTTGTCCTCGCCCTCAGGCTCCAGCGGCTTGAGGCGGATGCCCGGCACCTCGGTCAGGAACATCAATTTGTCGGCCTTGAGCTCGATGGCAATGCGGGTGGCGACTTCTTCCATGCTCAGGTTGAACGCCTCGCCCGTGGGCGAAAAGCCAAAGGGCGACACCAGCACCATGGCACCCATGTCGAGCGTACGGTGGATGCCGCCGACATCGACCTTGCGCACCAGGCCCGAATGCATGAAATCCACGCCATCCACAATGCCGACCGGGCGCGCGGTAACAAAATTGCCGGAGATGACGCGCACCGTGGCCCCGGCCATGGGCGTATTGGGCAAGCCCTGGCTGAAAGCGGCCTCGATCTCGAATCGCAGCTGGCCCGCAGCTTCCTGGGCGCAGTCCAGCGCAACGGAATCGGTCACGCGGATGCCGTGCGAATAGCGGGGCGCGTGGCCTTTGGCAGCCAGTTGCTCGTTCACCTGCGGGCGAAAACCATGCACGAGCACGATCTTGACCCCCAGGGCCTGGATCAGCGCCAGATCCTGCGCAATCGATTGCAGCTTGCCTGCCGCGATGGCTTCACCGGTGATCCCCACCACAAAGGTCTGGTTGCGGAACTTGTGGATATAGGGTGCCACTGAGCGGAACCAGGGCACGAAGGTGAAATTGAATACAGCGGACATTGGGTGGCGTGGAGTATCTCGGTGGCAAGTGACCTGGCCTGCGTGGGGAACTGCAGGAATTCGTCAATACATTCGTTGGCCGCTATTGTTATACAAACCCAGGCCCCGCGTGCACAAGCGCCGCGCTTTGTGCCACTGAAAAGGCGGAAAAACTGTAGCCTATGCGATACGCCGTTTTCGCCCTGCGGAAGTGGAGGTTTGGCAAACGCAAACCGCACGGTGCACACAAAGCGCGGGCCTGCCCCGATGATGGCGGTTTTGAAAAACCAGAACCGGAGACAAACCATGGCCATCTTCAATCGCCGCCAACTGCTGGCCCTCGGCGCCTCGCCCCTTGCTGCCGCGCTGCCCTGGCAGGCGGCGCACGCGGCAGACTACCCCAGCAAGCAGGTGAAATTCATCGTGCCATTCCCACCTGGCGGGCCGGTGGATACCACGGCGCGGGCTTTTGCCGTGCCGTTGGGGCAGTTGTGGGGCCAGGCCACCTTTGTTGACAACCGCGCAGGCGGCGGCGGGATTGTGGGTGCCGAAGTGGCCGCCAAGCAGGCGCCCGACGGTTACGGCCTGTTTGTGGGCGCCATCCACCATTCGGTCAACCCTTCGCTGCATGCCAAGCTGGGCTACGACATTCAGAAGGACTTTGCGCCTATCAGCTTTGCCGCCATGTTCCCGGTGTTCCTGGTCGTCAACCCCAGCGTGCCGGCCAAGAATGTGAAAGAGTTGATAGCCCTGGCCAAAAAGCCGGACAGCAACCTCAGCTTTGCCTCGTCCGGCAATGGTGGTGGCACGCACCTCGCGGGCGAGCTTTTCAACATGCACGCGGGCACCAAGCTTTTGCATGTTCCATACAAGGGCAGCGCTCCGGCCATGACCGATGTGCTGGGTGGCCAGGTGGCCATGATGTTCAGCGACGCGCCGTCGGCCATTCCCCACATCAAGACTGGCAAGGTGCGGGTGCTGGGCGTGGCCAGTCCCCAGCGATCGGCGCTGCTGCCCGATGTGCCCACCATTGCAGAGCAGGGCCTGCCCGGTTACGACGCATACTCGTGGGCTGCCCTGTTTGCACCGGCAGGTACGCCCAAGGATGTGATCGCCAAAATCAACGCTGATTTCAACAAGGTGATGCGAGACCCGGAGGTCAAACAGCGCCTGTATGTGGCAGGCGCCGAGGCCGACCCCGGCGCACCCGAGGACATGGCCAGGCGCCTGCAGTCCGAGATGGAAAAATGGGCCAAGGTGGTCAAGGCGGCAGATATCAAGATCTGAACCTGGGCGCCCCATGCCGGGTGAGGCCGGGTGGGGGCCAGAGGGTATCTGCGCTGCACAATAGGGCGATCTGAAAGCAGTGTAAAACTATGAATTCAATAGCAGGTACCGAACAACAGCTGGGCGCTGAAGCCTATTTTCAATCTGTTCCGCTGGAGAAGGCCTACCGGCTCCTCAACCATGGGCCGACGGTTCTGGTGTCTGCCCAGCACGCGGGCGAATGCAATGTGATGGCGGCCGCCTGGGCGTGCGCGCTGGATTTCAGCCCGCCCAAGGTGACCGTGGTGCTGGACAAGGCCACCAGAACCCGGGCGCTGGTGGAAGGCAGTGGGCGCTTTGCGCTGCAATTGCCCACGGTGCCGCAGGCTGCCATGACGGTGGAGCTGGGTACGGTGAGCGCCCTGCAGCAGCCGGACAAGCTGGCGCAATCGGGCGTGCAACTGTTCTCTGCGCCTGGGCATGGCACGCCCCTGGTCGCCGGTTGCGCAGCCTGGCTGGAGTGCCGCCTGATCCCAGAGCCACACAACCAGCAGGCCTATGACCTGTTCATTGGCGAGGTGACGGGCGCCTGGGCCGACAGCCGTGTGTTTGCCAACGGCCACTGGATGTTCGAGACCGCTCCGCCCGAGCTGCGCACCCTGCATTACGTGGCAGGTGGGCACTTCTACGCGACGGGCGCAGCGGTGGTGGTGCCGTCGCAGCCCTGATGGGCCTTGAGCCCGGCCAAGGCGCGGCTGCGGTGTTGTTCGGCCAGAACGGACCGTTGCGATAGCGACGTTCTGGCCAAGACCCAGGGTTACTTGCTCATGCCATCCTTGGACATGGCGTCTTTGCCCATGGCGTCCTTCTTCATGGCGTCCTTACCCATGCTGTCCTTGGACATGGCGTCTTTGCCCATGGCATCCTTACCCATAGCATCCTTCTTCATGGCGTCTTTGCCCATGGCATCCTTACCCATGGCATCCTTCTTCATGGCGTCCATGCCCATGGCCGATGGTTTGTCCATGCCCATGGCATCCTTGGCCATCGGATCGGCTGCGAATGCGGAAGCGGTGCCCAGAGCCAGGCACAGGGTGAGCGCGGTGGTGGTGAATGCGTTTTTCATGATGGAACTTTCAAAGCTGAGGTTGCAGGAAACGGCAGAAGCCGTGGGGAGAAAACGGCATGTGCCGTGGGGAAACGGAAACGCTGGCAGTCATCAGCTGCCGCCGAACCAGTTGTAGCCCTGGTCTTCCCAGTAGCCACGGTTGTAGGTGTTGCTCACGAAAATGGCTGTGATGTGCTTGGGGTTCTTGTAGCCCAGCTTGGTCGGCATGCGCAGCTTCATCGGAAAGCCATAGCGGGGCGGCAGCGGCTGCCCGTCCCAGTCAAGAGCCAGCAGCGTCTGCGGATGCAGGGCCGTGGCCATGTCGATGCTGGTGTAGTAGCTGTCGGCGCATTGAAAGCCGACGTAGCGAGCGCTCAGATCGGCGCCCACGGCGCGCAGGAAGTCGCCAAAACGCGGGCCACCCCACTTGCCGATGGCGCTCCAGCCTTCCACACAGATGTGGCGCGTGACCTGGCTGTGCTGGGGCAGGGCGCGCAGCTCGTGCAACTGCCAGCGGCGCTTGTCGGCGACGAGGCCGGAGACTTCCAGCCGGTAGCTGCCCGCATCCACGCGCGGTACCTCGCTTTCGGCATAGAAGGCATTGAATGGGAAGGGGCGCGCGATCATCGAGTCGGGGTAGGTCGGCGCAAGGCGCGAGCCGTCGAACAGCCAGCCCTGCACGGCATCGTTGACGCGGGAGATGCGTGTGAGCGCGGCTTCGGCAGTGGCGCTGTCGTCGATGCGGCAGCCGCTGAGCAAGGCAAGGCCGCCCAGCGTGAGTCCGCGCCTGAGGAATTGTCTGCGCGCATCCTGCGGCAGCTGTTTTGTGATCAGCTTGCGTGCCTCGGACACGACTGCGTCCGCGTTATTACGCTGCCAGATGAATGGGTTCATGCTGCGCTCTCCTGTTGTGTTTTGCGTCGCAATGTGGAGCGGCCCAGTAGCATGGTGAGCAGCGAACGTGGCACCAGCACGACCATGGCGATGTGCACCGCGATGAAGCCGACCAGCAAGGCCATGGCTATGAAGTGAATGCGCCGCGCCATCTCGTAGCCGCCCAGCAGCTCGCGCAGCAGCGGAAACTGCACTGACTTCCAGATCACCAGGCCGCTCACCACCAACAGCACCAGGTCTGCCACGGCAAACAGATAGGCCGCGCGCTGCACCTGGTTGTAGTGGCCCAGGTCTGCGTGGGACAGCCGTGCGGTCAGTGCAAGCCATGCATCGCGCAGCACGCCGCGCGGCGAGACGGGGAACATGCGCCGTGCCCAGCGGCCGGTAAGCAAGTTGAGCAGCAGGTAGGCGAGGCCATTGAGAACCAGCAGCCACATGCCGGCAAAATGCCATTGCAACGCGCCGCCCAGCCAGCCGCCCAGGGTGATGCCGGCGGGAAAGCGGAAATCGCCAAAAATGGGCGAGGCGTTGTAGATGCGCCATCCGCTCATCACCATGACCACGACGGCCACGGCATTGAGCCAGTGGGTGATGCGCAGCCACAGTGGTTGCAGTGGCCTGTGATGAGGGGGCGAAGCTGATGGGGTGTGCTTTGGCATGGGTACATTGTTCGGCGCGCCTGTTCCCGAAGTCCTCACCAAAAGTTCAAAAAATCGTGATACTTGCCCGCGCCCTTCTGCGAGAGAATGGGCCGATGGACACCCCCAAACGCATTCTGATCGTCGAAGACGACGAACACATCGCCGAGCTGCTGCGCATGCACCTGAGCGACGAGGGCTTCGAGGTCGAGCATGTGGCAGATGGCCACCTGGGCCTGGCCGCCGTCGAGCGTGGCGGCTGGCATGCGTTGGTGCTGGACCTGATGCTGCCCGGTGTGGATGGCCTCGAGATCTGCCGCCGCGCGCGAGCCATGGCCTATTACGTGCCGATCATCATCACGAGCGCGCGCTCCAGCGAGGTGCACCGCATCCTGGGGCTGGAACTGGGCGCCGACGACTATATGGCCAAGCCGTTCTCCGTCATGGAACTGGTGGCCCGCGTGCGGGCGTTGTTGCGGCGCAGCGAGGCGCTGGCCCGCAACGCTCGGCTGGAAGCTGGCGTGCTGGCGCTGGGCGGTCTCAGCATCGACCCGATTGCGCGCGAGGCGCGGGTGGACGGGCAGGCGGTCGAGCTCACGCCGCGCGAGTTTGATCTGCTGTACTTCTTTGCACGCCAGCCTGGCAAGGTGTTTTCCCGGCTCGATCTGCTCAACCAGGTCTGGGGTTACCAGCACGATGGTTACGAACACACCGTGAACACGCATATCAACCGGCTGCGCACCAAGATCGAGAAGAACCCGGCCGATCCCCGACGCATTCTCACCGTCTGGGGCCGTGGCTACAAACTCGTGGAGGAAGCCCTGTGATTGAAAGCCTGTCGCGCCGTCTACAGCGCCTTTCGCTGTCGCAGCGGCTGTCTTTCGTATTCGTGGCGCTGCTGCTGGCCTGCTGCGCGGCGTCGGTTGCCCTGCAGATGCGCGGCAGCGAGCGCCATGAGCAGGAGGTCATCCAGCGCCTGTCGCTGGACCTTGCGCCGCAGATTGCGCTGTATCCGGAGCTGATGGAGCCGCAGGGCTTCAACCCCACCGCAGTAAGCGGCCTGTTCGACAAGCTCATGGCGGTGAATCCGAGTGTTGAGGTGTATTTGCTGGATGCTGCAGGCCGCATCCGTTCGTATTCGGCACCCGAAGGTGCCGTCAAGCGCGAGCAGATCGATCTTGCCCCTGTACACCGCCTGCTGGGTGGCAGTGCATTGCCGGTGTTTGGTGATGACCCGCGCAGTCCCCAGGGCCACAAGGTGTTCAGCGCTGCACCGCTGCAGCTGGCGGGCCGCGACGCGGGCTATGTGTATGTGATTCTGCAGGGTGAGAACCGCGAGACATTGGCCTCGCGTGTGAATGCGGGCAGCGCGGCAAACGCCATGCTGTGGTCGATGGCGCTGGTCGCCTTGCTCGGTACGGTCGCGGGGCTGGCGGCGTTCCGCCTCATCACGCGCCCACTGCGTGCACTGGCCGATGGTGTGCGCGGGCTGGAAGTCAGGGGCCTGTCGTGGCTGCCGCAGGCCAGGCCCTTGCTGCACCGCGCGGCGCGTGGCGGCGGCGAGATGGCCTTGCTGAGCCAGAGTTTCGAGCGGCTCGCAGAGCGCACCGAAGAGCAATGGCAGGCGCTGAGGCAGCAGGACGAGCAGCGCCGCGAGCTCTTTGCCAATCTGTCGCACGATCTGCGCACGCCGCTGACGTCGCTGCACGGCTATCTGGAGACGCTGCGCATGAAATCCGAGGTGCTGGCGCCGCACGAGCAGGGCCGCTACCTTGACATTGCACTGGAGCAAAGCCGCAAGGTGGGGCGCCTTGCGCAGGAGATGTTCGAGCTCGCGCGGCTGGAGTACGGCGTGGCCAAGCCGGACATGGAGCAGTTCTTTCTCACCGATCTGCTGCAGGATGTGTTCCAGAAGTTCGAGTTGACCGTGCAGGCCAAGCAGCAGCGCCTGATGGCCGACATCGCACCCGATCTGCCCCCGGTGACAGCCGATCTTGCGATGATGGAGCGCGTACTGGTGAACCTGATCGACAACGCGGTGCGTGCCACGCCAACCGGCGGAGAGATCACGGTGGGGCTGCAGCCGCATGCGGCCGGAGGCATTGAAGTGACAGTGCGCGATACCGGCCCGGGGGTATCGTCCGCCTTGAAGAAGCATTTGTTCGAGCGCCCGGTTGCAATGGATGCCGCATCACAGGGCGCGCGCGCAGGAGGTTTCGGGCTGTTGATCGTGCACCGCATCCTGCAGCTGCATGCCAGTAAGATACGGCTGGTGCCGGAGGCCGGTAGCGGAGCGGTCTTTCACTTCGTGCTTCGATGATTGCAGCCTGTACAGGAGCAATGGCGATGGTTGAAGGCACCGCGTAAGGGCTTCAACAGGCTAAGAACCTGTTCAAAGAGGTGTTCTGGATGTATCTGGTTTGGCTGGCAGGTGCGGTGGCACTGGTCGTTGGGGTGTGGTGGCGCAGGCGTATGGGGCGCTCTCGCTTGCGGCAGCAGCGTCTGCGCTATGTGCAGGCCTATGCATTTCAGCCACGCTACTACGATGCGCTGCGCGTTGCCTATCCGAGGCTGGACGCGGAAGGCTACAAGCACGCAGAGCATGCGCTGCGCCAGTTTTTCGTCATGCATCTGCTGGCACCTGGCGAGCGCTTGCTGATGCCTTCCAACCTGGCAGATGCGCTCTGGCATACCTTCATTCTGGATACGCGGCGCTACCAGCTGTTCTGCCACCAGGCGTTCGGGCAGATGTTCCACCATATTCCATCGCATGACATGCCCCCTTCGGCAGGTGCCGCAGGCGAGGCGGGCCGAGAGCGCATGCAGGCCACCTGGAATGCGGCAATGGCGTCGAAGCGCTGGCTGCCACTGGCCATGCTGGGAGGCATACCGCTTCTGTTTGCACTGGACGCCCACAGCGGCATTGAAGGAGGGCAGCGCTTTGCCGAGGCCGATCTGCGCTATTGGGCGGTGCAGTATGCAAGGATGGCATCTGCCGCCAATGCAGACGCATCAGGCGGCAGTGCGGGCTCCGGTCAGTCAGACAGTCAGAGCAGTGGGAACTCGGATTGGAGCACCAGCGATCAGTCGTGTGCCAGCACGCGCAGCGCGGGCGGCGATGATGGCGGCAGTAGTGGCTCCAGCGCTGGCTCCTGTGACAGCAACAGCTCCAGCTGCAGTGGCTGCAGCTGTGGTGGAAGCAGTTGCGGCGGTGGCGGCAGTGACTGATGCGGGCCTTCAGCGTGCATCGCCAGCAGGCAGCCGCGCGGCTGCGAGGGCTGCTTGCAGCACCTCGCTGTCGCGTACATGCTGGGCCAGCAGCAGGATGAGGCGGGCGTTGAAGGCGTGGCTGTCTTCTTCGGTCAGTCCCTGGTGGGCTTCCAGCAGGGATTGGTAGAAGTCATCGCTGCCCGGCCAGGGCGTCTGGGTATCAAACATGGGCTTTTCCTTCATACCGCGCAGGCCTGCGCTGCGGCTGTTGGCGTATCGCAGAGACCGTGGCCCAGCGCCCGGGCCATGGCGGCGGTGATGGCTTGGGCATCGGCACTGCGCCAGCGGGCGCAGATGTGCTGGTCGGGTCGCAGCAGGTACAGGGTGCCGGTCTGGGCACCCAGGCGCTGCGCCAGCAGGCCCTGGGTGTCGTGCAGCGCATGGCTTGCCTGGTGTGTCTGGGTGCTCGGTTGGTCGCCGATGCTGATGGTTTGCAGGCCGGCAATACCTGCAGCCCAGGCGGGCGGCGGGCCAAAGCACAGCAGGTTGAAATCCGGCCCCAGCTCGCGCAGGATGAAGCTGTGGCGTCCGGTGCGTGCGCACTGTACGGGAGCGTCCGGCAGCACGGCGCCCAGTGGTGCGGCGCTGGCAAAGCCGGGCGTTGCATTGCCCGGCTGGTGCAGCGGGCTGTGCTGCAGCACCGCGGGCACGGACAGCCGCCCGCTGTTGACCATGCGGCGCGCAAAGCCATGGTGCTGGGCCAGTTGCAGCACGGCCTTGCGAAAGAGGTGGCTGATGGCGCTCTTGGGGGTGATGAAATCGGTCGACCGGGTCGAGTTCAGAATGTTCTCGTCGGCCGCGTATTCGCGCTCGCTGCCATAGGTGTCGATCAGGCGGGCAGGTGCGTCGCCGCGCACTACGGCGTCGAGCTTCCAGCCCAGGTTGTCGGCATCCTGCACTCCGCTGTTGGCGCCGCGTGCGCCAAAGGGCGACACGCCATGGGCGCTGTCGCCGGCAAACACCACGCGGCCATGCACGAAGCGATCCATGCGCTGGCAGGCAAAGGTGTAGACGCTGGCCCAGACCAGTTCCACATCCACATCGGGCCCGAGCATGGCCTCGATGCGAGGAATGATGCGCGCGGGCTGCTTTTCCACCTCGGGGTCGGCATCCCAGCCCAGCTGGAAGTCGATACGCCACACGCCATCGGGCTGCATGTGCAGCAGCACGCTCTGGCCCGGGTGGAAGGGCGGGTTGAACCAGAACCAGCGCTCGCAGGGGAAGGGTGCGCTCAGGCGCACATCGGCGATCAGAAAGCGGTCCTTGAAGACCTGGCCGTGCGTCTCCAGCCCCAGTGCGCGCCGCACGGTGGAGCGCGATCCGTCGCAGGCCACCAGCCACTGCGCCTGCAGGTGGTAGCTGCCCTCGGGTGTCGATACTTCAATGGCTGCGCCACCCGCCGTGTGCTGCACCTGCTCCACCTTGTGCTGCCAGCGGATGTCGATCAACGGCAATTGCAGCGCGCGCTCCACCAGGAAGGCCTCGGCATAGTACTGCTGCAGGTTGATGAAGGCTGGGCGCTCGTGGCCGGCCTCGGGAAGCAAGTCAAACTGGTAGACGGGATCGGTGGCAGCGCCTTCAAAGACCTTGCCCACCTTCCAGGCCACGCCTTTTTGCACGGCCCGCTCTCCCACGCCCAGGCGGTCCCAGATCTCCAGTGTGCGCTTGGCAAAGCACAGCGCGCGCGATCCGGTGGAGAGGTGTCTGTCATTGTCCAGCACCACCACAGGCTGGCCGCGCTGGGCCAGATCAATCGCAAGGCTCAGGCCAACGGGGCCTGCCCCTACGATGACGATCGGGTGCTGGGTGGGGGTTGCTGCATCCTGATCAGGGCTGCGCAGGTACGGAAACTCCATCGCCTGCAGGGCATCGCCGTCGGCGTGCTGCAGTTGATCGAGCAGGGATTGGCGGACAGCGGCATCTGGCATGGCGGCTCCTGGCGGTGGATGGGGAATCAGCCTTCCAGTGCCTGCCACATGGCTTGATCGCGCTCGGCTGTCCAGATGCGAGGGTCCGGGTACTGGGTGGCCTCGTCGTAGGCACGGGTCACATCAAACGGCATGCAATGGTCAAAGATCACCCATTGGCCGTACTTGGGCTGCAGCGCGGCATAGGCTTCCTTGTAGGCCAGCTTCAGGTCCTTGCCGGCCTGGGCGCTGGCGGCAATGCTCTGGTACAAGTCCTGGATGAAGCTGCGCGTGCCCGCTAGACCGGCTGCGACCTGTTCGGGGGTCTTGAGTGCCGCCCCACGGCCAGGCACCAGATTCGCGGGCTGCAGCGCGGCAATGGCGTCCAGCGTGTGCGGCCAGTCCTTGAAGTAGGCATCGCCCGCGTATGGCGTGGCGTCAAACTCCACCAGATCGCCGCTGAACAGGGTGCGCTCACCCGGCAGCCAGACGACGGTGTCGCCCTTGGTGTGGCCACGGCCGAGTTGCAGGATCTGTACTTCCAGCTTGCCCAGCCACAGGGTCATCTTGCCGGTGAAGGTGATGGTGGGCCAGGTCATGCCTGCAGGCACGCTCTCGACGTTCTGGAACAAGCGCGGAAAGCGGCCGATCTCGCTGGCCTTATCCTGCTCGCCACGCTCCACGATGAGGTCGTAGGTGTCCTGGCTGGCAATGATGTGCTCGGCGCCATAGGCCGATGCCCCCAGCACGCGCACCGCATGGTAGTGGCTCAGTGTCACGTAGCGGATGGGCTTGTCGGTCACTTCGCGGATGCGGCGGATCACGTCCTGCGCCATCACGGGTGTGGCCTGGGTGTCGATCACCATCACCGCGTCATCGCCGATGACGATACCGGTGTTCGGATCGCCTTCGGCGGTGTAGGCCCAGGCATGCTCGGACAGTTGCTCGAACGTCACCTTCTTCACTTCGGTGTCGGCATGGGAGGCAAAGGTTTTGGTATTCATGGCGGGTGGTGAATTTGCTTTTGACAAATCAATTTGGTTTAGTTGAATTAATTGTCGATCAAATATTTGTTTTTGTGTAATGCATTTGATAATGGTTAATACCTAGTGCGCGGTCGGTGCTGCCTTGGCACGCTCTGGCACAGGTAGCTGGCATGGGCGTTGGTGCAATGCATTGCTGCACAATCTGCGCTGCTGCCCATCCTTATTCTTCTCTTCCATCTTCTTGACGACTGCGATGTCCCTTCAAAATCCGTCCACACACTCCGCGCCCCTGCCTGCCAGTCGGCAACGGGGCATTCAGAGCGTCGAAGTGGGCGGCCAGCTGCTGCTGGCGCTGGTGCGTGCGGGGAGCAGCCTGGCGCTCAAGGATCTGGCGGCGCAGGCCGGCATGACGCCTGCCAAGGCGCATCCGTATCTGGTCAGCTTTGGCCAGCTGGGTTTGGTGGTGCAGGATGCCGCAGGTCTGTACGGCCTGGGGCCGCTCGCGTTGCAGATGGGGGCGATTGCACTGCAGCAGGCCGATCCGGTGCAGGTGGCCAGCAGCGCGTTGCCCGAGATTGCGCAGCAGTTCGGTTGCTCGGCATCGGTGGCGGTATGGAGCAGCCAGGGGCCCATCATCGTGCACAGCGTGCAGGGGCCGCAGCAGGTGAATGTCACCATGCGGCTGGGCATGACTGCGGCGCTGTTCGAGACGGCCACGGGCCAGGTGTTTTCGGCCCTGTTGCCTGCGGCGGAAGTGGAAGCCGTGGTCAGAAACCAGGGCCTGCTGCGGCCGTGGCGCAGCGCGGCATTGGCGCAAACTCTGCAGGCCGTGCGAAAAGAGGGCATTGCCGAGGTGCGCGATGTACTGATTGAAGGGGTGACTGCGCTCGGTGTGCCGGTGTACAACGGCCTGGGCCAGCCAGTGGTGTGCATTGCGGTGATTGGCCCGCACGCACGCTGGCAGGCCTATGCCCAGCGTGCGGGCAGCGCTCCGGCTGCTGACTGGCTGCGCGAGCGCGCAGCGCGCCTGTCGGCGCAGTTGGGGTTCTATCCACGCTAGTTCTGCAGAAAGTCGGCCTGCAGCGTACAGCCTGTGCGCGCATGGCTATCAAATTTCATAGCAATCACTGCTTGACGAGTTGGTGCTCCGGGCGCAAGACGCCTGCCCGCCGCAGGGCGTTGGCTGTACGCGCCTGCGGGCTGGGCCGCGGGCGCGGATAATACGCCGCTTATGTCTTTGCAGATCACGTTTCCCGAATCGCTCCCCGTCTCCGCCCGCCGTGAAGAAATCATGGAGGCCATGGAGCGCCACCAGGTCATCATTGTTTGCGGCGAAACGGGGTCGGGCAAAACCACGCAGCTGCCCAAGATTGCGCTGGCGCTGGGGCGTGGAAAGCTCAATGCAACGCCCAATGATAAATGGCCCCCACGCTCCTCCGCTGCGCGTGATTCGCTGCCCCCCGAGGGGGCGCTTTCCATCTTGGGGCGGCCCGGCGATGGAAAAAGCGAAGTGCGCGGTCACCTGATCGGCCACACGCAGCCGCGCCGCATTGCAGCCAGCAGCGTGGCCAAGCGCATTGCCGAAGAGCTGAACACGCCGCTGGGTGAGGTGGTGGGCTACAAGGTGCGCTTTCAGGACCGTCTGTCCAAGGACGCCTCCGTCAAGCTGATGACCGACGGTATCCTGCTGGCCGAAACACAAACTGATCCGCTGCTCAGGCAGTACGACACCCTGATCATCGACGAGGCGCATGAGCGCAGCCTGAACATCGATTTTCTGCTGGGCTACATCCGCCAGATTCTGCCCAAGCGCCCGGATCTGAAAGTGGTGGTGACTTCGGCCACCATCGATGCGGACCGCTTTGCCAAGCACTTCGAGTCCAAGAGCGGGCCCGCGCCGGTCATCATGGTGTCTGGCCGCACCTACCCGGTGGAGATGCGCTACCGCCCGTTTGAAGATGCCAAGGACTATGACCTGAACGACGCCATCGCAGATGGTGTCAATGAATTGTGGCAAGGCGGCAGCGGGGGCGACATCCTGATCTTTCTGCCCGGCGAGCGTGAAATCCGCGAGGCGGCCGATCACCTGCGCAAGCACCTGCAGCACTCGCCGGTATTGCGCAACGCCGAAGTGTTGCCGCTGTTCTCGCGCCTGTCGCAGGCCGAGCAGGATCGTATTTTTGAAGGCCACACCGGCCGGCGCATCGTGCTGGCCACCAATGTGGCCGAAACCTCGCTCACAGTGCCGGGCATCCGTTATGTGATTGATGCAGGAACGGCGCGTGTCAAGCGCTATTCATTCCGTAGCAAGGTGGAGCAGCTGCTGGTTGAGCCCATCAGCCAGGCGGCGGCCAACCAGCGGGCGGGGCGTTGTGGCCGCGTAGCCAACGGCATCTGCATTCGCCTGTATGACGAGGCAGATTTCAACAGCCGCGCGCGCTTTACTGATCCGGAAATCCTGCGCTCGTCGCTCGCCGGCGTCATTTTGCGCATGAAGGCGCTGCGCCTGGGCGATGTGGTGCATTTTCCGTTTCTGGAGGCACCCTCGGGCCGCGCGATTGCCGATGGCTACCAGCTGCTGCAGGAGCTGGGCGCGGTAGACGACCAGGGCGAGCTGCTGCCCATGGGCAAGGAGCTGTCGCGCCTGCCGCTGGACCCGCGCGTGGCGCGCATGATTGTGGAGGCGCGCGAGCGCGGTGCGCTGGCCGAGGTGCTGGTGATTGCAGCTGCATTGAGCGTGCAGGACGTGCGCGATCGCCCGCTGGAGGCCCAGCAGCAGGCCGACCAGCAGCACGCCAAGTTCGACGACGAGAAAAGCGAATTCAGCGGCTACCTGCGGCTTTGGAAATGGCTGGCGGATGCGCGCGGCGGTAAGGTGGTGGCCAAGACCCGCAAGGAAATGGCCGCGCAGGCTGCGCCCGTCAAGGGCCTGGCCAACCTGCGCAATGCCGCCTTTTTGCCGGTGGCCCAGCGCAGCTCGGGTGCAGCTGCCGTGGCGCAGACCCAGCAGGCGCCGCTGGCAGCCTTCACCCCGCAGGACGCCGTGGCCGATGAAGCCACGCACAAGCTCAGCAACCGCCAGTGGGAGCAGTTGCTGCGCCAGAATTTCATCAACATCCGCCGTGTGCGCGAGTGGCGCGATATCCATTCGCAGCTGCTCACGGTGGTGAACGAGCAGCGCTGGCCGGTGAACCAGGACGCAGCGGGGTACGAGGCCGTGCACCTGTCCATGCTCTCGGGCCTGCTCGGCAACATCGGCTTCAAGACCGACGAGGGCGATGGCTATCTGGGCGCGCGCGGCATCCGCTTCCACCCGCATCCGGGGGCGCATCTGTCGAAAAAGCCAGGGCGCTGGATCGTGGCGGCCGAGCTGGTAGAGACCTCGCGCCTGTACGGCCGTGGCATTGCCGCCATCGAGCCGCAATGGCTGGAGCAGGTGGGCGCACACCTGCTGCGAAAGCAATTGCTCGATCCGCATTGGGAGAAGAAGCAGGGCGAGGTGGCTGCCTACGAGCGCGCAACACTGTATGGTTTGGTGGTGTACAGCCAGCGCCGCATCAGCTATGGCAAGATTGATCCACAGGGCGCGCGCGACATCTTCATCCGCCAGGCCCTGGTGGAAGGCGATTGGGAAACGCGCCTGCCGTTCCTCGCCGCGAACCAGAAGATGATCGCCAAGGTCGAAGAGCTGGAGCACAAGAGCCGCCGCCAGGACGTGCTGGTGGACGACCAGTTGATCTACGCCTTTTACGACCAGCAGATTCCGCAGGACGTGTGCACCGGCCGCGCGCTGGAGCGCTGGTTCAAGGACGCGAGCGCGCAGAACCCGGAGCTGCTGCGGCTCTCGCGCGATGAGTTGATGCGCCACGAGGCTGCGGGCATCACCACGGCATCCTTTCCCAAGACCATCAAGCTGGGCGGAGTGGATTGCACGGCCAGCTACCTGCACCAGCCGGGCGATCCGCGCGATGGCGTGACGGTGACCGTACCGCTTTTTGTGCTGAACCAGGTGAGCGAAGAGCGTGCCGAGTGGCTGGTGCCGGGCATGCTCAAGGACAAGATCCAGGCCCTGCTCAAGAGCCTGCCGCAACGCCCGCGCAGCCGTTTTGTGCCGCTGGCCGAAAACGCGCAGCGCCTGGCCGAGTTGCTGGGCGCGGGCGAGCGCTTTGGCGACGGAAGCTTGACGGAGGTGCTGCTCAAGCAGGCGCGCGATGAGACCTCGCTCGACATCAAGCGCGCGGATTTCAAGCTCGACATGCTCAGCCCGCATCTGTTCATGAACTTCCGCATCACCGACGAGCACGGCCGCCAGTTGGGCCAGGGCCGCAACCTGGGTGCATTGAAGGCCCAGTGGGGCGCCAAGGCGCGTGGCGCCTTCCAGGCACTGGCTTCATTAAAGATAGCGGGCAGCGCCGGTGAGTTGGCGGGTTCAGATGAAAAACCAGCTGAAGCGAGCGTAAAGAAAGCGCAGCCTGCTCCTGAAAAGGAAGCCGCCCAATCACGCAAGGCGCAGCAGGCGCCCAGCATGCCAGCGGAGGCGCGCCACACGGACTGGAGTTTTGGTGAGCTGCCTGAGTTGATGGAGATCAAGAAGGGCAGCCAGACCCTGATCGGTTTTCCCGCGCTGATCGACCATGGCAGCGCCGTCGGCATCGAGGTGTTCGACGAGCCCGAGGTGGCCGCGAGCCGCCACGCGCTGGGCCTGCGGCGCCTGTTTGCACTGCAGATCAAGGATGCGCTCAAGTACCTGGAAAAGAACATTCCCGATCTGCAGAAGATGGCCGTGGCCTACATGCCGCTGGGTACGCAGGAAGAGCTGCGCGAGCAGATCATCAATGTGGCCATTGACCGCGCCTTCTTGCAGGAGCCGCTGCCGATGAATGCCGAGCAGTTCAAGCAGCGCGTGCAGGACGGCCGGGGGCGCCTGACCCTGATCGCCAACGAGGTGGCGCGCATGGCCGCCGGCATTCTGCAGGAGTACATGGCGGCGGTGCGCAAGATCAAGGACACCAAGAATGCGCCGGACGCCACGCAGGACGCGCAGCAGCAGTTGCAGAAACTGATGCCCAAGAACTTCATCGCCGTAGCGCCTTGGGCGCAGCTGGGCCACTATGCGCGCTACCTCAAGGCGATCACCGCGCGCCTGGACAAGTACCGCGCAGACCCAGCCCGCGACGCCACCAGGCAAAAAGAGTTGCAGCCGCTGGAGCAGCGATACTGGCGCCTGGTGGCCGAGCGCAAGGGGCAGGTGGATGCCCGCATGCAGGAATACCGCTGGATGCTGGAGGAGCTGCGCGTGAGCTTCTTCGCGCAGGAGCTGCGCACGCCATACCCGGTCAGCACCAAGCGGCTGGACAAGGTGTGGGCCCAGTTGCAGCAGTGATGGTGCAGCGCCGTGCCACCTGTGGCACGGCGTGCTCCAGTTGCAGCCGCGACCCAGGATTGTTGGCAAATACGTTCTAAACGCTGCTCTGGCCCTGCAGCAGTGGGTTTCTTGCGAACAGATCGACCACCCAGTCCACAAAGGCGCGCACCTTGGCGCTGAGGTGGGAGTTGGGCGGGTAGACCACGTAGACCGGCAAGAGCGGGTGCTTCCAGTCTTCCAGCACCTGCTGCAGCTGGCCGTTTTTCAGGTGCTCGTTGATCTGGAAACGGCTCGCCTGGCCAATGCCCTGGCCTGCCAGCAGCGAGAAGATATAGGCATTGCTTTCGTTGACGCACAAGTGCGCGGGACCTGCGATCTCGATCACTTCGCCATTCTTGTGAAACTCCAGCGGATAGCGCCGCGCAGACACTGGCGAGAAATAGATCACGTTGCGATGGCCGGTTTCCAGGTCACGGGGGTGCTGGGGAATGCCGTGGCGCTCCAGGTATTGGGGAGCTGCAACGGTGATGAAGTCCAGGTTGCCGATGCGGCGCGCCACAAGCGATTGGTCGGCCAGCTCGCCCCCTCGGATCACGCAGTCCACACTGTCGCTGATGAGGTCCACGGTGCGGTCGCTCACGCCCAGGTCCATCTGGATTTCGGGATAGCGGGACTGGAACTCGGCCAGGTGCGGAATGATGAGCAGGCGCGCCACTGACGTTCCTACGTCCACGCGCAGGCGGCCGCGCGGCGTGGTGCGAGCCTGGCTCACGCTGGCCTCCAGGTCGTCGAAATCAGCCAGCAGGCGCACCGCGCGGTCATAGTAAGCCGCGCCGTCGGCCGTGACCGTGACGCGGCGCGTGGTACGGTTGAGCAGTTTCACGCGCAGGCGCTCTTCCAGCGCCTGCACGTTCTTGGTCACACTGGCTTTGGGCACCTGCAGCGAATCGGCTGCCCGCGTGAAAGTGCCGGCTTCCACAACCCGCGCGAAAATACGCATGGCCTGAATCTGATCCATGGGATCTCCTTGTCCTCGCGAAATCTCGGGCTCGCCGAGGATTCGGGATTCTCACACACAGCTTGGCCTGTCATTATTCAAGAATTGGAAACAGTGTGGCCGCGTTTGCGGGGTTTATGCCGCCAATGCGTAACGCTACATTCTCATCTCATCGGCCGGACCCGTCCGGAAACCCCATGTTGAACACCAAAAAACCTGCACCAACCACCAACTCCCATACCGACACCACCATTGAGGTGGCAGGCGGCATGCAGGCCAGCGTGCGCATGTATGGCAGCAAGAAGCGGGGAGAGGTCTCTCCGCTGGTGGTGCATTTTCATGGTGGCGCTTTTGTGACGGGTGACCTGGACAACGGCTGCACCGTGGGCAATGCCCTGGCAGCTGCCGGGGCCTGCGTGGTGTCGGTGGCCTACCCGCTGGCGCCGGAGCACCCGTTTCCCCGCCCGCTGGAGCTGGGGTACGCGGTGCTTCAGTGGGCCCACAAACAGCGTGTCAGGCTGGCCGGCAAGGGTGCGCCGCTCTATCTGGCGGGCGAGGAGGCCGGTGCCAACCTGGCCGCCGGCGTCTGCATGATGGCGCGCGACCAGTTG
Source organism: Comamonas sp. 4034 (assembly GCF_050434545.1). NCBI lineage: Bacteria > Pseudomonadati > Pseudomonadota > Betaproteobacteria > Burkholderiales > Comamonadaceae > Comamonas > Comamonas sp. 4034. The sequence goes on from NZ_JBNDIT010000003.1 coordinate 165,219, forward strand.
CACCCGCCGCTGGCGGGCCAGATTCTCATCTCGCCCATGCTCGACCCCTGCGCTGCCACGCCTTCGCAGCGCGCTGCGCAGGGCGATTCCGTCAAATGCAAGTGGGCCTCGGGGTGGTGCCAGTACCTGGGCGGCTCGCACGATGCCGAGCATCCCTATGCCGTGCCCGCCAGGGCGCATCGGCTGGCGGGGCTGCCACCCTCACTGATTCTGGTGGGGGGGGACGACCCGATGCGCGATGAGGCCCTGGGGTATGCCCAGCGCCTGGAAGCTGCCGGATTGACCGTCTTCCAGCATGTGTTCGAGGGCGCCGGCCAATGGCCCGATGCCCTGGTGGAGCCACCGCCCGAACCGTGCCCTTGTGCCGTGCAGATGCAGGAGCAGCTGCACAAGTTCTTCGAGACAACGCGATGTCGGCTGTGAGCTGACCGTGCCTTGCTGAGACCGCTGCCTTGATCCGGCCCCTGTATCCATAGGCCGGAGCAAGCAAAAGCGCGCTTTTTTCGTTTTTTGATCCTCATTCGATTCCTGGCCCGAGCGCTGGAAGGGGTGAGCTTTGCCTGCCGCAGGAAGGTTTTTTTCCTGCATCCACTCATAGAACCTGAAGACACTGCCATGAACGACAACACCCAACCCTCCCTCCGCCGCCGCTGGTGGGCCGCTGCTGGCGTTGCTGCAGCCATTACCGCAACGGCCGGAGCCGTCCTGGGCCTGCAGCCATCGCACGCCGAGGCGCCCGCGCAACAGGCAGCGCCGCCAGCCGTGCCGGTTTCGGTGGCGCAGGTTCTGCAGCAGGATGTGACGCTGTGGAATGAATTTTCCGGCCGCCTTGAAGCGGTGCAGCGCGTCGATGTGCGCCCGCGCGTCTCCGGCGCCGTGCAGGCCGTGCACTTCAAGGAAGGCGCGCTGGTAAAGACGGGCGATCTGCTTTTCACCGTGGACCCTGCGCCCTATGCGGCCGAAGTTGACCGCGCCGAGGCGCAGGTCGTTGCCGCCAGGGCGCGCATGGCCTATACACAAAGCGAATCCGAGCGGGCCACGCGCCTGTGGGATGAGCGCGCCATCGCGCAGAAGGAATACGACGAACGCGTGAATGCCCAGCGCGAAGCCGATGCGAACCTGCGTGCTGCCCAGGCAGCGCTGCAGACGGCCAGGCTGAACCTGGGCTACACGCAGGTGAAGGCGCCGGTGAGCGGACGGGTGGGGCGCATCGAGATCACCGTCGGCAACCTCGTGAGCTCCGGCGCCGGAGCCCCGGTGCTGACCACCCTGGTGTCGGTGGATCCGATGTACGCCAGCTTCGATGTGGATGAGCAGATCGTGGCCAATGCCCTGCAGGGCCTGGAAGACACCCGCAAGGGCCGCAGCGCCCGCGCGATGATCGAGACCATCCCCGTGCAGATGGGCGTGGGCGTGAACGGCGCAACGCCCTATACCGGCCACCTGCAACTGATCGACAACCAGGTCGATGCGAAAAGCGGCACGGTACGCGTGCGTGCGGTGTTCGGCAATGCCGATGGCATCTTGATGGCGGGGCAGTTTGCCCGCATCCGCATGGGCCAGCCGCAAAGCACCCAGGCCGTGCTCATCAACGAGCGCGCCGTGGGCACAGACCAGAGCAAGAAGTTCGTGCTGGTGATCGGCGACGGCAACAAGGCCGAGTACCGCGAGGTGCAGCTGGGCGCGCCTGTCGATGGCCTGCGCGTGGTCACCACCGGCCTCAAGGCGGGTGAGCGCATCGTCGTCAACGGCCTGCAGCGCGTGCGTCCGGGCGTCGTCGTCGCGCCGCAGGACGTGCCCATGGACGCCAAGGCCGAACTGGCTGACAGCCGCCCTGCAAAGCAGCCCGCGGCCTGAGAACCCTTACCTCCTCCGACATCATGAACCTCTCCCGATTTTTCATCGACCGCCCGATCTTTGCGGGCGTGCTGTCGGTGCTCATCTTTCTCGCGGGCCTCATCGCCATGCGAACACTGCCGATCTCGGAGTACCCCGAAGTCGCGCCGCCCTCGGTGGTGGTGCGCGCGCAGTACCCGGGTGCCAGCCCCAAGGTGATTGCCGAAACCGTGGCCACGCCACTGGAAGAGTCCATCAACGGCGTGGAAGGCATGCTCTACATGGGCAGCCAGGCCACGACCGACGGTGTGATGACGCTCACCGTTACTTTCAAGCTCGGCACCGATCCTGACAAGGCCCAGCAGTTGGTGCAGAACCGCGTCTCGCAGGCCGAGCCGCGCCTGCCCGAGGAAGTGCGCCGCCTGGGCGTGACCACGGTCAAGAGCGCACCCGACCTCACCATGGTGGTGCACATGGTCTCGCCCAATGGCCGCTACGACATTGATTACCTGCGCAATTACGCCGTGCTCAACGTGAAGGACCGGCTGGCCCGCATTCCTGGCGTGGGGCAGGTGCAGATCTTTGGCGGCGGCGATTACTCGATGCGCGCCTGGCTCGACCCGCAGAAGGTGGCGCAGCGCGGCCTGTCCGCCAGCGATGTGGTGGCGGCCATCCGCAAGCAGAACGTGCAGGCGGCCGCTGGCGTGGTGGGTGCATCGCCCGGCCTGCCGGGCGTGGACACGCAGATGTCGATCAACGCGCAGGGGCGCCTCTCCAGCCCCGAGGAGTTTGGCGACATCATCGTCAAGACCGGTGCGGACGGCGCTGTGACGCGGCTGCGCGATATCGCCCGGCTGGAGTTGGGGGCTGCCGATTACTCGCTGCGCTCGCTGCTCAACAACGACCCGGCCGTGGGCATGGGCGTCTTCCAGGCACCCGGATCGAATGCGCTGGAAATCTCGGACAACGTGCGCAAGACCATGGCCGAACTGGCCCAACTCATGCCCGAGGGCGTGGAGTACCGCATTGCGTATGACCCGACGCAATTCGTGCGCGCATCCATCGAGTCGGTGATCCATACACTGCTCGAAGCCATTGCGCTCGTGGTGATCGTGGTGATCCTGTTCCTGCAGACCTGGCGTGCCTCCATCATTCCGTTGCTGGCAGTGCCGGTGTCGGTGGTGGGCACGTTTGCCGTGCTGCACCTGCTGGGTTTCTCGATCAATGCGCTCTCGCTGTTCGGCCTTGTGCTGGCCATTGGTATCGTGGTGGACGACGCCATCGTGGTGGTGGAAAACGTGGAACGCAACATCGAAGCGGGGCTCACGCCGCGTGAGGCCACCTACCGCGCCATGCGTGAGGTGTCGGGCCCCATCATCGCCATTGCGCTGGTGCTGGTGGCGGTGTTTGTGCCGCTTGCTTTCATCAGCGGCCTCACGGGGCAGTTCTACCGCCAGTTTGCGGTCACCATTGCCATCTCCACGGTGATCTCCGCCATCAACTCGCTGACGCTGTCGCCTGCGCTGAGTGCGTTGCTGCTCAAGGGCCACCATGAGCCCAAGGATGCACTCACGCGCGGCATGGACCGTGTGCTGGGCGGCTTCTTCAAGCGCTTCAACGCGGTGTTCCACCGGGGCTCCGAAGCCTACAGCGGTGGCGTGCGCCGCGTGATCGGGCACAAGGCTGGCATGCTGGTGGTGTACCTGGCGCTGGTGGGCGCGACCTGGGGCCTGTTCCATCTGGTGCCCGGCGGCTTCGTGCCGATGCAGGACAAGCAGTACCTTGTCGGCTTTGCGCAACTGCCCGATGGCGCGACGCTGGACCGCACCGACAACGTGATCCGCCGCATGGGTGAGATCGTCAAGAAGAACCCGAACGTGGAGGATGCGATTGCCTTCCCGGGCCTGTCGATCAACGGCTTCACCAACAGCTCCAACGCGGGCATCGTGTTCGTGACACTCAAGCCCTTTGCCGAACGCACGCGCGCTGACCAGAGCGGCGGCGCAGTCGCCGGGCAGCTCAACCAGGCCTTTGGCGAGATCCAGGACGCCTTCATTGCCATGTTCCCGCCGCCGCCAGTCGCAGGCCTGGGCACCACGGGGGGCTTCAAGCTGCAGATCGAAGACCGTGGCTCGCTGGGCTACGCAGGCATGGATGCCGCCGTGAAGGCTTTCATGGCCAAGGCATACCAGACGCCGGAGCTGGCGGGCCTTTTCACCAGCTGGCAGGTCAATGTGCCGCAGCTCTATGCCGATATCGACCGAACCAAGGCCCGCCAGTTGGGCGTGCCGGTGACGGATATCTTCGAGACGCTGCAGATCTACCTGGGCAGCCTGTATGCGAACGATTTCAACGAGTTTGGCCGCACCTACAGCGTGCGCGTGCAGGCCGATGCGGCATTCCGTGCGCGACCCGAGGATGTGGGCCAGCTCAAGGTGCGTTCGATGACGGGCGAGATGGTGCCGCTGTCGGCGCTGATGAAGCTGGACGCCAGCTTTGGCCCCGAGCGCACCATGCGCTACAACGGGTTTCTGGCCGCCGATGTGAATGGCGGGCCTGCGCCGGGCTTCTCGTCGGGGCAGGCGCGCGCGGCGGTCGAGCGGGTGGCGGCCGAGACGCTGCCGCCAGGCATCGGCTTTGAGTGGACGGAGCTGACGTACCAGGAAATCCTGGCGGGCAATTCGGCGGTGCTGGTGTTCCCGATTGCCATTTTGCTGGTGTTCCTGGTGCTGGCTGCGCAATACGAAAGCCTGACGCTGCCGATTGCCATCATCCTCATCGTGCCCATGGGCCTGCTGGCGGCGATGACTGGCGTATGGCTCTCGCATGGTGACAACAACGTGTTCACGCAGATCGGGCTCATCGTGCTGGTGGGGCTGTCTGCCAAGAACGCGATCCTGATCGTCGAGTTCGCCCGGGAGCTGGAGTTTTCAGGGCGCACGCCGGTGCAGGCCGCCATTGAGGCGAGCCGCCTGCGTCTGCGGCCGATTCTGATGACGTCGATGGCTTTCATCATGGGCGTGTTGCCTCTGGTGCTGTCCACCGGCGCAGGTTCTGAAATGCGCAGCGCCATGGGCATTGCCGTGTTCAGCGGAATGATCGGTGTGACCGCGTTCGGCCTGTTTCTGACTCCCGTGTTCTACGTGGTGCTGCGTCGCCTGGCGGGCAACCGGCCGTTGCAGCAGCACGGCAGCCATGTGGCGCCGATCAGCGAGCCCGGCCACGGTGGATCGGCGATGCCCGTGCTTGCCGCAGCGCGTGGTCATGACGAATGAACGCAATTGACGAATGGATAACGATATGAAATCAATGCAACGCATCCGATTCCTGGCTGCGCCCCTGAGCGCGTTGATGGCGGCCTTGGTGCTGGCGGGTTGTGCAAGCGCGCCACCCACCGTGGCAGAGCACGCAGGCGTGGCTGTGCCCGCCAGTTTCAGTGAGCAGAAAAGCGCTGCAGCAGCAGGCTGGACGACGGCGGCGCCAGCAGAAGCACAGCCGCGCGGCGCATGGTGGCTGGCGTTTGCCGACCCCGCACTCAGCGCCCTGGTGGAGCGCGCAGGCGAGGCCAACACCGATGTGCAGACTGCTGCAGCGCGTCTTGCGGAGGCCCGTGCACTGCTGCGCTCGGCTGATGCGCAGCGCCAGCCCCAGGTGGGCGCGTCGGGTGGCGCAGTGCGTCAGGCGGGTGCCAACACCGCTAACGGCATGCAGCCTGCCACACTGGTCACTGCCGGGTTGAACTTCTCGTACGAGGCGGATCTGTTTGGCCGCCTCTCGGGGGCGAGCGATGCTGCGCGTGCAGATGCCACCGCGCGCGAGGCGCTGCTGCAGAGCACCCGCCTCATGGTGCAGGCCGATGTGGCGCAGACCTATCTGCAACTGCGTTCGCTGCAGACCGAGCGCCAACTGGTCGAACAGAGCCTGACGGCCTACCGTGAGACGCTGAACCTGATCGAGCGACGCTTTCGGGCAGGCGATGCGGCCGAGCTGGATGTGGCGCGCATGAAGACCGAAGTTTCTGCCACCGAGGCCGAAACGTTGGCCCTGGAGCGCCAGCAGGCCACACTTACGCATGCGCTGGCAGTGCTGGTAGGCGATGTGGCCACGGGCTTCACGCTGGCATCGCAGCAGGGTGAAGCGACGCTTCCGGTGATTCCGGCGGGTGTGCCCGCCACGGTGCTGGCACGCCGCCCTGACGTATCGGCTGCCCAGGCCTCGGTTCTGGCGGCACAGGCGCGGGTGGGGGTGGCGCAGGCAGCATGGTTCCCGGCCATCACGCTCACGGGCAATGGCGGTTACGCATCGCCAGAACTGGGCGATCTGTTCAAGTGGTCGGCACGGTCATGGGGCATTGGCGCCTTGCTTTCGCTGCCCATTTTTGATGGTGGCCAGCGCGCCGCGCAGGAAGAGGGTGCCCGTGCGCGGCTGGAGGCGGCGGTGGCTGCCCAGCGCGGACAGGTGCTTGCCGCTTTCCGGGAGGTGGAGGACCAGCTCAGTGCGTTGCGCCTGCTCGCTGGCCAGTCGCAGGTGCTAGGGCAGGCCGTGCAGTCGTCCGAGCGGGCCACGCATCTGTCGGATGTGCGCTACCGCAATGGCTTGGTGAGCCAGCTGGAGCTGCTGGATGCGCGCCGCAACGAGTTGCGCAACCGGCGCCAGGCGCTGCAGGTGCGCACCGCCCAGTACACCGCCACGGTGGCACTCATCCGCGCGCTGGGCGGGGGGTGGGAGAGCGGCGCGCAGCTTGCTGCCCGCAGCTGACCGCCCGTAGCTAACCGCCCATAGTTCGCCGCCAATTGCTGGCCGCGGAATGTAAAAGCCTGGGAGCGCTCCGCTCCCAGGCTTTGTTTTTTCTTTCTCCAGGCCGGTCGTTAGAGCGCAGTCACGGCAGCCCGCTCGCGCATCACCCGAAACTGGGGTGCGGCTACCGGTGCCGTCCATCGCAGGGGCAGGGCATGCGGGCGCCACAGCCCCTCCAACACCTTGAAGCGGAGCACCCGCAGGGCGCCAGGCCAGGGCGCACAGGCGGCAGCATCCCACAGCAGCTCTGTCTCGGCCGCCACATGCAGCAGGCCACCGCTGTCATAGTCTACAAACAGCAGGCCCGCCAGCGGGTGCTGTGCGAGGTTGCCCAGGGTATTGAAGAACTGGTTGCCGGGGTAGTCCGGCATGCTGAGTGTGATGCCCTGTTCGGTTTGCGCTACCTGCACAAAGCCGGGCTCGCCCCCGCGGTGCGAGATGTCTACGCCGTCGGATCGCGCGAGGCCGGGCCGGGCGGCCGAGGCGCTGGCGATGAACAAGGTGTCGCTGCGTGCCAGCAGTGCCAGGGTGGCAGCGTCAAGCGCGGGGCCCAGGGGCTGTGGTGCGGAAGGGTGCGGTGGCAGTGCTTGCGATGGCGCAAGCGCAAGCGGCTCGCGGGCCTGGATGTACTTGGGGCAGTTGCCAAAGCTTTGCACCACGTCGATGGCGAGCCCTTCGTTGTTGAACGCCGCAACCCGGCCATTCATCCGATTGCGTCTGCGTGTGTGCGGCTCCAGTCCCAGCACGCCCACCGGGCTGCCCGAGGACAGAAGGGCGAGCACCGGATCGGCAGCGCCTGGCTGAACGTTTATCTGCATGCGGCGCATGTCAGGGGTGTGCACAAAGCCGGGCGCACCGGCCACCATCGTGGCCCAGGGCTGGCCTGCAGCGTCGAGCGCAGCCAGCAGCAGCGTGGGCAATCTCTCGAACAGCTCGCGGTGCTGGTCGGGCATGTGGTCGCGCAGTAGCATGGGGCCAGCAGCCGCCATGCGCTCGCGCACGCCCACACGGGCCTGCAAGGCCTGCTCGCCCGCATGAAAGGCATCCGGGGCCATGTCCAGGGGCTGCGTGGCTGCAGTCATGCGGCCTCCACAAGTCGGTCGGACAGCGGCACATAGCCGCGCAAGGCCTGCACGCGGGCCACCCAGGCGGTAATGCGCGGGTAGGTGGCGAGCGGCAGCCCGCCGATCCCGGCCTGCGAGGTGTAACCCACCAGGGCCAGGTCTGCAAGGCTGGGCTCGGCGCCGCCCAGCAGCCAGTCGCGGCCCTGCAATTCGCCTTCCATGAAATCCAGCAGCCGCCGTCCGGTGGCCTGCGCTGCTTCGCTCACCGGCTTGCCGGTGATGGCCGCAAAGCGTGGCCCGGCAATGCCTGGGCCGAGCATGCCCGCTGCCAGACTGAACCAGCGCTGCAACCTGGCCTGGCCTACAGGGTCTTGCGGCATCCAGTGGCTGCCCGGGGCATAGCGCTGCGCCAGGTAAACCAGGATGGCATTGCTGTCGGACAGCACAAGGTCGCCATCCACCAGCACGGGCACCTGTCCGAGTGGATTGAGTGCCAGAAAACCGGCGCTCCGGTTCTCGCGCTGAAGCAGATTCACATCCAGCGTTTCATAGGGCAGGCCCAGCATGGACAGCAGCAGCTCCACGCGGTGGCAATGGCCCGACAAGGCGAGGCGATAGAGTTTGAGGGGCTGTGTGGGTGCCATGGCGAAGCTTCTTTCCTAGGGGATGGACAAGGTCTTCACCTTAGCTATTGCATGAATTGGGGTAAATAGAGATATTGAGAACTTCAAAATTGCAAATGGCGAAATAATGGATCACCTCGATACCCTGCGTTGCTTCGTGGCCGTTGCCGAGGCCGGGGGCTTTGCGCCTGCTGCGCGCAGCCTGGGGCGCTCGCCTGCGGCTATCACGCGGGCCATTGCCGCGCTGGAGGCCCGGCTGGGCGTATTGCTGCTGCGGCGCAGCACGCGGGTGGTACGGCTGACCGAGGCGGGTGAGCGTTTCCTGGGCGATTGCCGCCCGGTTCTGGCCGATCTGCACGAAGCCGAGCAGGCAGCGCGCGGTGCGCAGGCCCAGGTGCAGGGGCAACTGTCCATCACCGCGCCGCAGATGTTTGGTATCTGCCATGTGGCACCCATCGTGCAGGATTTTCTGGCAGCGCATCCGCGTATTCAGGCGCGCACGCTGTTCGTCAACTGGCTGGTGAATCTGCTTGATGAAGGCATGGATGTGGCCGTGCGCATTGCCCATCTGCCCGATTCCGGGCTCACGGCGTTACCCGTCGGGGCGCTGCGCAAGCTGGTGGTGGCGTCGCCCGCCTATCTGGCGCGATACGGGGAGCCACGCGATCCGGGTGAGCTGTCCAGCCACCGGGCCATCGGCATTTCGCGCGATGCGCGGGCCGTGGCGCCGTGGGCGTTCAAGGATGGCGTGAGCGCCCAGCCGCAGATCTGCTGGATCAGCAACAGCAACGAGGTGGACATTGCAGCGGCCGAGGCGGGCCTGGGCCTCACGCGCTGCCTGGCCTACCAGGCGGCGGCCGGTCTGCAGGCGGGCCGCCTGCGCATTGTGCTGGCTGCGCATGAGCCGCCGCCGGTGCCGGTACACATCGTCTACCCCGCCGGGCGCCGGGCCCCGGCCAAGGTGCGGGCCTTCGTGGAGTTTGCGCGCGAGCGGCTGGCCCAGGTGCCCGTGTTGCAGGGCAGGGGGCTGGAGCCGGGATGGGAAAGCCGGAAAACGGACTGATTTTGGTCGCCCGGGGTCATGCCACCATGGATCAGCGCAGGCGCTCTACCACTTCGTCCACGGTGAGCACATCGCCAAAGAAAAGCATCCAGTTGTTGAGCGAGTGCTCGTGCTCATACGGGGTGACGGCGGCCAGCGCATCGTCGACCATGATGGTGGCGTAGTCGAGCATCATGGCATCGCGGGCGGTGGATTCGCAGCACACGTTGGTGACGGTGCCACCGATCAGCACGGTGCGGATGCCATGGGCCTTGAGCACCGCGTCCAGCTCAGAGGCCCCCGGTGCCAGTGCGCTGTAGCAGCGCTTGACGACCGTGAGGTCGTTTTCCTGTACATCCAGCGTGTCGGGCATCTCGAAGCCTTCGTGGCTGGCACTCAGCTCCAGCAGGCGGCGGGCACTGCGCTCGGGGGTGAGCATGTGCCTGTGGTGGTGCGACCAGAACTGGTCGGCGCCATCTGCGTTGGTCTTGATCCATACCACTTTGCCGCCGCGTGCGCGCATGGCTGCGGCCAGTTTGTTGACGTTGTCAAAAATACCGCGTGCCGGCGCGCATTCGCCCTGAAAGCCGGGCTGTGTGTAGTATTTCTGCAGATCGACCACGACAAAGGCGGTGGTGGTGACATCGAGCGTGTCGTAGGGGTGGAGTACGCCCTGGCGTGCCTTTACGCGCTCCACGATCCATGGTTCAAATTGCATAGGTCCTCGCGGTTTCTGTTTCTTTATGCGTAGCGGTGCTGCACGGCCTTTTCCAGGCGGGTGACGGCCAGGTACATGACGGCGGACAGCATGGCCAGCACCACGATGGCGGCCATCACGATGTTGAGCTTGAAGACCTGGCTGCCATTGACGATGAGAAAGCCCAGGCCGGCGCTGGAGGACTGGAATTCGCCCACGATCACACCGATCAGCGACAGGCCGATGTTCATCTTGATCGCCGCAATCACGGCAGGCACGCTGCCGGGGAAGACGACATAGCGCATCACCTGCATCTTGCTGGCGCCCAGGGTGGTGGCCAGTTTGATCTTGTTGGGGTCGATGGCCTGAAAGCCTTCGTACACCACCATGATGGTGATGAAGAGCGAGATGGCGACGGCCATGCCGTACACCGAATACTCGGAGCCCAGCCAGATGTAGAAGATGGGCACGAAGGCGATCTTGGGCATGGCATTGGCAATCACGAGGAAAGGGTCGAGCACCTTTTTCAGAAAGCCGCTCCACCACAGCAGGGCCGCGATCAGAACGCCCAGCACCATGCTGACGGCAAAGCCGATGATGGTGGCCTTGAAGGTGATCCAGGTGTGCCCTGTCAGATCGCCGGTCTTGAACAGTTCGACCAGTGTGGGAAGCACGGCCGAGGGGTAGCTGGTCAGCATGGGGTTGATGACCTGGGTGCGCGCCAGAATCTCCCAGACAGCCAGAAAGACAGCCAGCACGCCGATGCGGCTGGCCGTGATCAGCAGCTTGCGGCGCTGGATCTGTGCGAGCCATTGCACATATTCGGGGCTGCGGGCATCGGGCGGGCTGGTGGCCTGTGTGTTGGTGGTGTTCATCACGGTGCTCATGTTCAGCCTTCCACGTGGGCGTCGATTTCATCCCACAGCACGTTGAAATAGTCGTTGAACTCGGGGCAGCCGCGTGCCTCGAATGGGGTCGGGCGCTTGCCGCCGGTCGATGGAAAATCCATGTGGTGCACCGATTTGATGCGGCCGGGGCGGCGCGAGAGCACGATGACGCGGTCGGTCATCGCAATGGCCTCGCCAATGTCGTGGGTGACCAGAATCACGGACTTGCCCTCGTCGCGCAGCACATCCACCACCTCGTCGGCAATCGACAGGCGGGTCTGAGAGTCGAGTGCGGAAAACGGCTCGTCCAGCAGCACTACATCCGGGTTGGTGACCAGGGTGCGCGCCAGGGCCACGCGCTGGCGCATGCCGCCCGAGAGCTGGCGCGGGTAGTGGTGCAGGTAGTCGCCCATGCCGCACTTTTGCAGCAGGCCGATGGCGCGTTTTTCTGCAGCAGCCATGTCCTTGTTCTGGATCTGCGCGCCCAGCAAGGTGTTTTCCAGGATGGTGCGCCATTCGAACAGGTAATCCTGCTGCAGCATGTAGCCGATGCGCGGGTTGGGGCCGACGATGGCGCTGCCATCGACGAACACGTTGCCGCTGGATGGGGGCAGAATTCCCGCCAGAATGGACAGCAGCGTGCTCTTGCCGCAGCCCGATTGGCCGATCAGGCTGATGAATTCCCCCGGTTTGACCGAGAGGTTGATGTTCTGCAGCGCCTGCGTCTCGCCCTGTTGGGTGAAATAGCGCAGCGACACATTGTCGACATGGATGCGGTAGGGGCTGTTCATGGCACCGTCCTCACTTCTGCACCAGGCTCATGTCCACGAACCGGGCGTAATCGACTTTCTTCGATGCCTCCAGCACGCCGCCCTGCACCAGCATGTCCTGCAGCTTGTCCATGGCTTCCTTTTCAACGAGAGGCGTCTTCTTCCAGAGGTTCAGCGTCTGGTAGCGCTCGATGGCGCTGGTCAGCTCGGGCTTGCTCACGCCGGTGAAGTACTCGCCCACCAGGTCGGCCAGTTCAGCAGCGGGTGCGGCAGCGGTAAATTTCTGCGCCTTGGCCACGGCCTGGGTCCAGGCCTGAACGGCGGCGCGGTTCTTCTTCAGGTAGGCATCGGTGGTGGTGAAGACCGTGTAGTCGACCATGCCGGCTTCCTTGCCGACCGAGCCAAGCGGGAAGGCCTTGCCTTCTTTCTCCAGCGTGCTGGCCTCGGGCTCCAGGAAGGTGGCGTAGTCGTTCTGCCCAGCGAGCCAGGCGCCGGTGCGGGCAGCGGGGCCGATGTTGTTGACGAGCTTCACGTCCTTTTTCGGATCGAGCCCTTTCTTGCGCAGCGCGGCTTCCAGGAATATGTCGGGGTTGGAGCCGGGGCGGAAGGACATGATCTTGCTGCCCTTGAGCTTGTTCCAGTCAAAGGCTGGATCGGGCTTGCGGCCCATCAGCAGGAAGCCGTCGGTGGCTGTGAGCCCCGCAAACACCACAGGCTTGACCGGCGATTCGCTGTTGGCGACATAGATGGAGGCCTCGGGCCCGATCAGCACGATATCGGCGCTGCCCGAGAGCAGGGCCGCCATGCCCTTGTCCGTGCCCTGCGAGGTCTTCATCGTCAGCTCGATCCCCTCGTCCTTGAACATGCCTTTCTTGAGGCCTGCATACATGGGAACATACAGAACGGATCGCACCACTTCCTCGTAGCGCACCTTGTGCACGGTTTGCGCCTGTGCCGCGCTCAGTTGGAGCAGACTGCAGGTGGCCAGCGTGGCCCCAAGCAGGTTTTTGTGAAAGCGGCGGCGTGGGGAACTCAAGCTCATGTCACACTCCTTGTATACAAATATCGGGATGCGGAAGGAATAACTGGCCAGTAATACGCAAATATCGTGCCTGAATCGCTGATGTGTAAACAGATGTTTTGCTATTTATGTATTCAGTATCCAATTTATTGCGACAAACGAAATCGGTGTTAACCAGCAAGAACATGCACCAGGGCAGAGCGATGAAGTGCCGCCGTGCACCATGAAGCCGCGCAGTGCATGCGCTGCGACGGCCGATAGGGTAGGAACGCGGTCTGTATCGGCGCTGCAGAAGGGATTGCAAGGCCGCTGGCGATGCCACAATCACCAGCGTGAAGATGACATCTCTCGTGGCGGGCTGCCGCCAGGCACTGTTCTGGTCGCGCCCCTTGTGCGCGGCGGAATGGGCTTTGCTCGCGCAATATTTTGGCGAGCCGGCTGATCCCCGCTGGCGCCGCATGCGCGTGCATTTGCGGCGGCTGGGCGATACGCGGCGCGCCCTGTCCTTCAATGGCGGCTTTCTGTCGTTTCCGAGGTATTGCTTTGCGGGCGACGATCCACGCCAGCCCTTGCGGCTGAGCCATCCGATGATCACCGGCTGGTTGATGCACGAGGCCTTCCACCATTGGCAGCGGCTGCAGGGTAGGGCGGTGACGCGCGATGCGTTGCGGCTGCAATGGCGCTTTTGGCGCCATGGAAGCAACCCTTACCACTACACCCTGTGCGAATCACCCGGTAGTTTGCTGGTGCAGTTTCAGCAAGCACAGGTAGAGCAGCAGGCGCAGATGTGGCAGGACGCGGTCATGGCAGACCGGGCATACCGCGAGGCGGGCGACAGCCATCCACAATTTGCTGCATTGCAATGTGCGGCGCGCCAATGGCAGGCCGTGCTGCACTGGGTGCGCGCGCAGGCCGGGGCTATCGGGCTCTAGCCCGCTAAAGGCGGCACTCAGTCGTCCCGCACGTGACCCCTGCCGGGCAGGGCGGTTGGCGATACTGGCGCAGATATTGATTGCACCGGATCGCGCCATGACTGTTTCCTTCGCTGCCCTGTCCCCTGCGCATGCTTCGCCGCCGCCCGCGCCTACGCGCTACTGGCCGGGGCGCGTGCCCACGCGGCTGACGGTGCCGCAGACTTCGGTATGGGACAACCTGGCGGTCAATGCGCGGCGCTACCCCGATCATGCGGCCCTGGTGTTCTTCGAGCAGGTCATTACCTACCGGCAGATGGAGCAGATCACCGAGCGGCTGGCGGCGCACCTGCATGCACAGGGCGTGCAGCGGGGCGACCGCGTGATCCTGCTGATGCAGAACTGCCCGCAACTGGTGCTGGCGCACTATGCCATTCTGCGTGCCAATGCGGTGGTGGTGCCCGTCAACCCCATGAACACGGCCGATGAGCTGGCGCACTACATCACCGATGCGGCTGCGCGTGTGGCCATCACCACCACCGATCTGGCTGGCGCATTGGTACAGGCCAATCACCAGGTAAGCCAGATGCCCGGCGCGGAGCCGCTGCGCCACCTGCTCATCACCCGCTTTGCGGATGCCATGCCGCCCCAGGTGCAGCAGCAGGCCGATTTTCCGCAGGCCTGGGCGGCCTGGCTGCTGGGCGAGCATGCATTGCCGGATGCCAGCCTGCTGCCCGGAGCCTCGGTGGCATCGTGGCAGCAGGCGCTGCAGTGCACCAATGCCCCGCCGCCCCTCAGCGTGGGCGCCGCCGACATGGCGATCCTGCCCTATACCAGCGGAACCACGGGCAAGCCCAAGGGGTGCATCCATGCGCACAGCCACATCCAGCACGCGGTGCAGGCGGGCCTGCTGTGGGGACGCCAAAGCACTGAAAGCGTCAATCTGGTGGTGGCGCCCATGTTCCATATCACCGGCATGGTCTCGATCATGCATGTGCTGATTGGCGCGGGGGCAACCCTGGTCATCATGCCGCGCTGGGATCGCAACTTGGCTGCGGGCCTGATGCTGCGCTGGCGTGTGACGCACTGGGCCAATATTCCGACCATGGTGGTGGATCTGCTGGCCAGCCCCCAACTGGCGCAGGTGGATATGCGCAGCCTCGTCTACATTGGTGGCGGGGGCGCCGCCATGCCGCAGCCCGTGGCCCAGCGCATCAAGGATCTGTGGGGACTCGATTACATCGAAGGCTACGGCATGACCGAGACCTGTGGGGCCTCGCATGCCAATCCGTATGAGCATCCCAAGCAGCAATGCCTGGGCGTGCCGCATATCGGCATGCAGTCCAAGGTGATCGACCCTGACACCCTGCAGGAGTTGCCTCCTGGCGAGGTGGGCGAGATTGTGGTGCGTGGCCCGCAGGTGCTGCAAGGCTACTGGAAGCAGCCCGGCGCGACGGAAACCAGCTTTGTGCAGGTGGGCGGTGAGCGCTTTTTTCGCACCGGAGACCTGGGGTACCGCGATGAGGACGGCTACTTCTTCCTGACCGATCGCTTGAAGCGCATGATCAACGCCAGCGGTTACAAGGTATGGCCTGCCGAGGTGGAGAGTCTGATGTACCGCCACCCCGCCATTCTGGAAGCCTGTGTGATCTCTGCCAGAGACCCCTACCGGGGCGAGACGGTGAAGGCCGTGGTGGTGCTGCGCCCTTCACACCAGGGGCAGGTGAGCGAGCAGGACATCATCGCCTGGTGCCACGAGCATATGGCGGTGTACAAGGCGCCGCGCATCGTGCAACTGGTTGATCACCTGCCCAAGAGTGGCAGCGGCAAGGTGATGTGGCGTTTGCTGCAGGAAAAGGAGTAACTGGCGCGCTCTTGGCGCGCTCCAGGGGGAGACGCAAGCGCTACCACCAGCGCAACAGTTCAAGCGCTTTGTACCAGAAGCCATCACCAAAGCGTACGGCAAGCCAGGCACAGATGATGACGCAGACGATGCAAAGCAGGGCCCATGCCGCCCAGCTGGGATAAGTCTGGAAGCCAATCAAGCCCGCGACAAACAGGCCCAGCAAGGTACCGCAACCCATGCGAACATTGCGCTCTTCTGTGTCGCGGGGTGGGTCTTCGTGCATGGCAACTTCATTGCAGTGGGGAAGCCCAGTGTAGTGTGGCGTGGCCAAAGCTGCGTATGTCCGGCGCTACACACTGCCCGCCTTTTCGATCACCAGAATTCGCGCCGCGCCCTGCGGATGCGCCACATGCTCGCAGCCGATGCCGGCATGGAAGATGTCGCCACCGTGCAAGGTGGTGCGTTTTTCAACACCAGCCTCGCGGTAGTGCATGACCACCGTGCCGTCCATGACCGCGAAGACTTCCTCGCCATCGTTGACGTGCCAGATGTAGGGCTGGTCCGTCCAGTGCAGGCGTACGCTGGTGCCGCCCAGGTGGGCGATGTCCAGCGCTCCCCAGGCGCGCTCGGCGGTGAATTCCTTGCTGCGAATCGTGCGTTGCATGCGGTGGTCCTGGGGGCGGGTTGACGCTTGGGGTGGTCGTGCTGTAAATCAGGCCGTCGCGCCCAGCTCCTGGGCAATCGCTTCGATCTGCTCGGACAGCTCCAGCCAGCGCTCTTCCAGTTGCTCGATGCTGTTGTTGACTGTGGCGAGTTGCTTGCCGGCTTCCACCACGTCGGGGCCGGACAGGCCGGGCGTGGCCAGCTTTTCTTCCAGCGCGCTGCGCTCAGTGGCAAGCTGCGGGAGCTTTTTGTCGATCTGTTCCAGCTCTTTCTTGAAGGGCTTGGTCTTGTCGGCCAGTTGCTGGCGCGCGGCTGCGGCCTGGCGACGGGCTTCCTTGGGATCGAATGCTGCTTCTGTTTTAGGCGCGGTAGGTTTGGATGCTATTAATTTTATAGCGTCCGGCGCTTGCTGAGTGGATGCAGAAGGCTGATTTTTCTCCGTATTCTGGCCGCGAGCGTCCTGCTCCGCCTGCCGGGCTTCTTCGCGCAGGCGCTTGGATTCGTCGAGCAGGTAACGCTGGTAGTCGTCCAGGTCGCCATCAAACGGGCCGACCTTGCCGCGGCCCACCAGCCAGAAGTCTTCGCAGACGGCGCGCAGCAGGTGCCGGTCGTGCGAGACGAGCATGACGGTGCCGTCGAAATCGTTGATGGCCATGGCCAGGGCTTCGCGGGTTGCCAGATCCAGGTGGTTGGTCGGCTCGTCGAGCAGCAGCAGGTTGGGGCGTTGCCACACGATCATGGCCAGCACGAGGCGAGCCTTTTCTCCGCCGCTCATGCTGCCCACAGCCTGCTTGACCATGTCGCCGCTGAAATTGAAGGTGCCCAGATAGCTGCGCAGATCCTGCTCGCGCGCACTGTTGCCTTCTGCGCCGATTTCCTTGGCCAGACGGATCATGTGCTCCAGCGGATTTTCCTCGGGGCGCAGCACGTCCAGCTCCTGTTGGGCAAAGTAGCCGATGTTCAGGCCCTTGCCCTCGGTCACCTTGCCGGCGAGCGCCTTCATTTCGCGGGCGATGGTCTTGACCAGTGTGGATTTACCCTGGCCGTTCGCGCCCAGGATGCCAATGCGCTGGCCTGCAAGCACGGAGCGGCTCACGTCCCGCAGAATCACGGTTTCCTGATCCTGCTCGTCGGTATAGCCGAAAGCAGCATCGGTGATGGCCAGCATGGGGTTGGGCAGGTTCGCGGGCTCCTTGAATTCGAAGGTGAACTCTGCGGCGGCCAGCACCGGAGCCACTTTTTCCATGCGCTCGATCTGCTTCATGCGGCTTTGCGCCTGCTTGGCCTTGCTGGCCTTGGCCTTGAAGCGGTCGATGAACTTCTGCAGGTGGGCAATCTTGTCCTGCTGGCGCTCGAACGATGATTGCTGCAGCTCCAGTTGCTGGGCCTGCAGTTCTTCAAACTTGCTGTAGTTGCCGCCGTAACGGGTCAGCCGCGCATTTTCGATATGCAGGGTGACATTGGTGATGGCGTCGAGGAACTCGCGGTCATGGCTAATGGTAATCAGCGTGCCGGGATAGCGCTTGAGCCAGGCCTCCAGCCAGACCAGGGCGTCCAGGTCCAGGTGGTTGGTGGGTTCGTCGAGCAGCAGCAGGTCGCTGGGACACATCAGCGCGCGGGCCAGCTGCAGGCGCATGCGCCATCCGCCCGAGAAGCTGTTGACGGGCTGGTCCAGCTCCGACACCTTGAAGCCCAGGCCCAGGATCAGGGCCTGCGCGCGCGCCGTGGCGTCATGCGCACCGGCATCGTGCAGATCGGCATGGGCCTGGGCGATGGCCATGCCGTCGCCGGTCTCTTCGGCGGCCAGCAGCTGCGCGTTCACCTCTGCCAGGCGCGTATCACCGTCCAGCACGAACTGCGTGGCCGATTCGGTGGTCTCGGGCATGTGCTGGGCCACCTGGGCCATGCGCCATTGCGCAGGAATGTAGAAATCGCCTCCGTCTTCGGACAGCGAGCCGTTCAGCAGCGCAAACAGGGTGGATTTGCCCGCTCCGTTGCGACCCACAAGGCCAACGGACTCTCCGGGGTTGATGGTGGCGTTCACCTGGTCGAGCAGAACCTTGGTGCCGCGGCGCAGCGTAATGTTTTTCAGCGTAATCATGACTGGGGTGAATTATCGCCGCGCGGCCCCTCTCTAGCAGGTTGCGGGGCCTCTATGCGGGCGGCGCCCCATTTGTGGCAAATCGCTACGGCTGCAAGTGCATGTTTGGCTGACTGGGTTTGCGGGCGGCATGCAGGCTGCTGAATTTGTAGGCCATTGCCGCCATCGAGCGGCAGATGGATTGTTGCGTGGAGATGCAATCGTTAAGATGATTCACAGCATTGCCGTCATTCAATGGACACGCACTGGTCATACTGCAGTCACACACGGGCTGTGGCTTGACAGACAGGGACTGCAGCCCTGGGTCAAGACAAGGAAAGCGCCATGACAGCGACAACATCGCAAAACCGGGTTCCGCAAGGCAACACCGGGCACGACACTGCGCAGCCGCGCGGTCACTGGAAGATCGACGACATTCCCTATCACCGCATAGACCGCGCCGCCATCGAAGGCGACGAGGATCTGTTCTATCTGCTGATGAGTGCCTCATTCGTGGAGACGGGCTCGGACACTTATGCCGCCAACCTGGGCGAGCACTACGCACAGTATCCGCAGATCAGCGACTGGCTGGTGCAGGAGTGGGAGCATGAAGAGCTGCAGCATGGCGCATCGCTGCGCCGCTATGTGGAAACCGTGTGGCCCGGCTTTCCGTGGCAGCAGGCCTACGACAGCTTTTTTGCCGAGTATTCGCAGTTGTGCACCGTGGAGGAGCTGTTCAGCGACCGGCGGCTGGAGATGGTGGCGCGCTGCGTGGTGGAAACAGGCACCACAGCCTACTACCATACCCTGCGCGAGCTCAGCCACGAGCCGGTGCTGACGCAGCTGCTGGGCCACATCCGCAACGATGAGGTGGGGCACTTCAAGCACTTTCTGGCCTATTTCAAGACCTTGCAGAAGGAGGCGCCGATTGGCCGCACGCGCATTGCGGGGGCCCTGTACAGCCGCTTGAAGGAATTGCGCGAGAGTGACTCGGATGTGGCGCTGCGCCATGTGTTTGCGCACAAGGGGTCGCTTTTCTGCACGCCGGAACGCAAGTTCGAGGACGTGGCCCAGCGCATCTACCACCTGGTGAGCACCGGCCTGCCAGCCGACATGGCCGTGCGCATGCTGCTCAAGCCCCTGCTGCTGCCGCCCAGGCTGGAAGGCTATCTGCACGGGCCCATCAGCAAGCTGGCCTGCAAGGTGATGGCGTACTAGCCGCCCATCCGTTGCGCCGGATCTGCTGGTGAATTTGGATGAAAAGAACCATTGGCGCTTGATGGATAAGCGCTATATGCTATTTAATATATAGCAAATTGACGGGGCGGCATCCTCAGAACTGTTTCAGAACTGTGTTGGCTGCTCATGCATCCAGTGCACAAGCGCATCGCGCGTCAGCAGCAGCACCTGGTCGTCGCCGGCGCTGGTGTTCATCCAGAACACGGGCAGGCCGCGAAAGGCGGCTTCAAAGTGTTCGCGTTCATTGCCGATCTCCAGCACCAGCACGCCGTCTTCGGTCAGGCGCTGAGGCAGGTCGCGCACCAGCAGGCGCACAAAATCCATGCCGTCCTTGCCGCCAGCCAATGCCATCACGGGCTCGGCGCGGTATTCCAGGGGCAGGCGCGCCATGCTGTCGGCGTTCACGTAGGGTGGATTGCACAGAATCAGGTCCCAGGGGCCGCGCGCCTGTGCCATGCCGTTGGACTGCACGAGCGTGACACGGTCCTGCAGGCCGTGCTTTTCTACATTGATGCGGGCAACTGCCAAGGCATCGGGCGAGAGGTCGGCGCCGGTCACTGCCACATCGGGATAGGCCATGGCCGCCAGGCAGGCCAGGCTGCCATTGCCGGTGCACAGATCGAGCACCTGGTGGGTGGTGGTGCTCAGCCATTCGTCAATGCTGCCGTCGGCCAGCAGCTCGGCAATCAGGCTGCGCGGCACGATGGAGCGCTCGTCAATATAGAAGGGCACGCCTTGCAGCCATGCCTGCTGCGTCAGGTAGGCGGCGGGTTTGCGCGTCGTAATGCGCTGTTCCACCAGGGCTTGCACCTTGGCGCGGTCGGCATCGCTGACGGGCCGTGCGCCCACGGCATCTTCGCCTTCGGTACTGCTGTCCACATCCATCGGCAGGCCCAGAGCCCACAGCACCAGCCAGGCGGCTTCATCCTGCGCATTGGTGGTTCCATGGCCAAAGTGCACCACGGCGGCGGTGAGTGCAGCTGCGCTGTCGTCGATCAGGGAGCGGATGGTGGTCATGGCAGAAACGGGGTGAACAAATGTAAAGGCGATTGTAGGCGCGGCAAGGCCCGCCGACGGCAAGCTGCAGCTATCGGCCGCGACCTGTTCATGCGGCAAAACGATTTACTTGCCCAGATTTTCCAGAATGCGGCGGTAGATGTTCTTGAGGGGCTCGATGTCTGCCAGCGCTACATGCTCATCAATTTTGTGGATGGATGCGTTGGGCGGGCCGATTTCGATGATCTCGGGGCAGATTTCGGCGATGAAGCGGCCATCACTGGTACCGCCGGTGGTCGACAGCTCGGTCTCAATGCCCACTTCGTCACGCACTGCCTGCTGCACGGCTGCCACCAAGGTGCCGGGAGTGGTCAGGAAAGGTTTGCCACCCAGCGTCCACTTCAGGTCGTATTCGAGGGCATGGCGCTCCAGGGTGGATTTGACACGGGCCTTGAGGCTCTCAGCCGTGGATTCGGTGCAGAAGCGGAAATTGAAATCCACCACCATCTGGCCAGGAATGACGTTGCCCGCGCCGGTGCCGGCGTGGATATTGCTCATCTGAAAGCTCGTGGGCGGGAAGAAGGTGTTGCCCTCGTCCCATACCGTTTTGGCCAGCTCGTCGAGCGCGGCCAGTGCCTGGTGGATGGGGTTGCGTGCCAGTTGCGGATAGGCGATATGGCCCTGAACGCCATGCACGGTGAGCTTGCCGGTCAGGCTGCCGCGGCGGCCGTTCTTGATCATGTCGCCCAGCCTGCTGACTGCCGTGGGCTCGCCCACCACACAGTAGTCGAGCTTTTGACCACGTTTCTTGAGCGCTTCCACCACGATGGCGGTGCCGTCCACGCTGGGGCCTTCTTCATCGCTGGTGAGCAAAATGGCAATGTTCAGCGGGGCATCGGGGTATTGTGCGACGAACTCCTCGGCAGCCACCACGAAGGCAGCAACGGAGGTTTTCATGTCGCTGGCGCCTCGGCCATACAGCTTGCCGTCGCGGTGCGAGGGGGTGAAGGGGTGAGAGTTCCACTGCTCCATCGGGCCTGTTGGCACCACATCGGTGTGTCCCACCAATACCACGGTCTTGGCGCCGGCCACGCTGCTGTTGCGCAAGGCCCAGAGGTTGCTCACGCGGAAGTCGGCAGGGCCGCTGTCCAGACGCTCGCACACAAAGCCAAGCGGCGAGAGCAGGTCGGCGATCATTTCCAGGCAGCCTTCGTCTTGGGGCGTCACCGAGGGGCGGGCGATCAGTTGCTCGGTCAATTGCAGGGTACGGGACATATCGGAAAGTGCAATGCAGCAGGGCAGAGAAGGATAAAACAATGCGGCCCGCAGGCCGCATGGTCAGAGATGGGGAGCGGCGCCGGCACGCCCAGGGCTGCCAGCGGTCGCTATCTTACTCTTGGTTCACATCCAGCACGATTTCGGTGAACGAGGCAGAGTCATCCAGCTCCTGCTGCGCCGCTACCTGTGCCTTGGCTGCATTGGCGGCCATCTGGAAGTCGTTTTGCAGGCGCCACATCAGGTTGGTGGGCGAGTCGGAGTTGGCCAGGCCCTCTTCGCGGCTGATCTTGCCGCTGTTGATGAGGGCTGCCAGTGCGCCTTCGAATGTGACCGAGCCTTCGGCCATCGATTTCTCCATGGCTTCGCGCACGCCGGAGAAATCACCTTGCTCGATCATCTCGCTCACCAGCTTGGTGTTGAGCATCACCTCGATGGCTGCAGTGCGCTTGCCAGAGACAGTCTTGACGAGGCGCTGCGAAATGACGGCGCGCAGGGCCGAAGCCAGATCGCCCAGCATGGTGGGGCGCACTTCCACAGGGTAGAAGCTCAGAATCCGGTTGAGTGCATGGTAGCTGTTGTTGCCGTGCAGGGTGGCCAGGCACAGGTGGCCCGACTGTGCGTAGGCAATGGCGGCCGACATGGTTTCACGGTCACGGATTTCGCCAATCATGATCACATCGGGCGCCTGGCGCAGCGCATTCTTGAGCGCGGTCTGCAGCGACGCGGTGTCGCTGCCGACTTCACGCTGGTTGATGATGGAGCGCTGGTTAGTGAACAGGTATTCGACCGGGTCTTCCACGGTCAGGATATGGCCGGTCTGCTTGGCATTGCGATGGTCGATCATGGAGGCGAGCGACGTACTCTTGCCTGAGCCCGTGGCACCTACGAACAGCACCAGGCCGCGCTTGGCCATGATCAGGTCCTGAAAGATGTCCGGCAGCTCCAGCTCTTCGAGCGTGGGAATGTCCTTGGGCACATAGCGGATCACGACGGCACAGGTGCCGCGCTGGTGCATGGCGCTGATACGGAAGCGCCCCACGTCTTCGAGCGGCACACCCATGTTCAGCTCGCCCGTCTCGTCCAGTTCCTCGATGCGCTCGGGCGGCACGATCTCGGCCAGCAGGGTGCGCGGCGCATCAGGCGTGAGGATCTGGTTGTTGAGGGGAATGCAGTCACCCTGGATCTTGACCAGCGCTGGCGCATTGGCAGACAGGTAGACGTCCGATGCCTTGTTTTCGGCCATCAGACGCAAGATTCGCTCCATGGTTCCCATATCTGTTCCCTCCGGTGTTTATCGGCCCGATTGTAGGCGTTGCAGCGGTAACGGCTTGTTCCAAGATGACGCAATGTGGCGCGCATGCCGCATCCCGCCCCTGACTGCGTCTGCGGGGCGGCCCGTGCGCTGGCTGCCGCCATGAAAAAAGCCCTGCAGGGCAGGGCTTTGGATACGGGGGCAGGGGGGCGGTCAGTCGCGCAGCAGGTCGTTGATGCTGGTCTTGGCGCGGGTCTCGGCCGTCACCTGCTTGACGATCACTGCGCAGTACAGGCTGTGGCTGCCGTCCTTCGATGGCATGGAGCCGCTCACCACCACCGAGCCTGAAGGGATGCGGCCGTAGGTGACTTCGCCAGTCATGCGGTTGTAGATCTTGGTGGATTGGCTGATGTACACGCCCATCGACACCACGGAGTTCTCCTCGACGATCACGCCTTCCACGATTTCGGAGCGGGCACCGATGAAGCAGTTGTCTTCAATGATCGTGGGGTTGGCTTGCAGGGGTTCGAGCACGCCGCCCAGGCCTACGCCGCCGGAGAGGTGAACGTTCTTGCCCACTTGTGCGCAGGAGCCCACGGTCGCCCAGGTGTCCACCATGGTGCCTTCGCCCACGTAGGCGCCAATGTTCACATACGAAGGCATCAGGATGGCGCCCTTGGCCACGAAGCTGCCGCGACGCGCCACTGCTGGTGGCACCACGCGCACGCCGGTGGCGGCGATGTCCATGTCGTTCATGTTGGCGAACTTGGTGGGCACCTTGTCGTAGAAGTTCAGGGCGCCTGCCTGCATCAGCACGTTGTCGTTCAGGCGGAAGGACAGCAGCACGGCCTTCTTGATCCACTGGTGCACGGTCCACTGGCCTACGCCTTCGCGGGTGGCCACGCGCAACTCACCCTTGTCGAGGGCGTTGATGACGTACTCGACGGCGTCCACGATTTCCTTGGGGGCCGAGGCGGACGACAAGGTGGTACGGTTTTCCCAGGCGGATTCGATGATGGTTTGCAGTTGTTGCGTCATGGTTTAACGTTGTTTCCAGGATTGAATGAATTGCACGATGCGCTGGGCTGCCTGCAGGCATTCGGCGGTTTCTGCCACCAATGCCATGCGCACACGCCCTGCACCAGGGTTGGTACCGTTGAAGTCGCGGGCCAGATAGCTGCCCGGCAGAACCGTCACATTGTATTGAGCATACAGCTCGCGGGCGAACTCGGTATCCGACAGGCCCATGTGCGCGGGCACGCCAGCCCACAGGTAAAAGCTGGCGTCGGGCAACTGCACATCCATCACGCTGGACAGGAGCGGCGTCACCTCTGCAAACTTTTTGCGGTATTGCTCGCGGTTGTCTCGTACATGGGATTCATCGCCCCAGGCCGCAATGCTGGCTGCCTGCACCGAAGGGCACATGGCGCCGCCCTGGTAGGTGCGGTACAGCGCAAAGGACTTGATCAGATCAGCGTCGCCTGCGACAAAGCCGCTGCGCAGGCCAGGCACATTGCTGCGCTTGGAGAGGCTGGTGAACGACATCAGCCGCTTGAAATCCGTGCGGCCCAGCTTGGCTGCCGCCTCCATGCCGCCCAGCGGTGGTTCGTCACGGAAGTAGATTTCGCTGTAGCACTCGTCCGACGCAATCACGAAACCGTAGCGGTCCGACAGCGCGAACAGCTTCTTCCATTCCTCCAGTGGCATCACCGCACCGGTGGGGTTGCCCGGAGAGCAGACAAAGATCAGCTGCGTGCGCTGCCAGACGGCCTCGGGCACGCTGTCCCAATCCACCGCAAAGTTCCTGGCGGCAATGCTGGGCACATAGTAGGGCGTGGCACCTGCAAGCAGGGTGGCGCCCTCATAGATCTGGTAGAACGGATTGGGGCACAGCACGATGGGGTTGGGCTGGCTTGCGTCCACCACCGTCTGCGTGAACGCAAACAGGGCCTCGCGGCTGCCATTGACCGGCAGGGTGTGCTTCTGGCCATCCACTTGCAGGCCATAGCGGGTGTTCAGCCAGGCCGCGAATGCGTCGCGCAGCGCAGGGGTGCCAGCGGTGGCGGGGTAGCTCGCCAGCCCGGCCAGATTGTCGGCCAGGGCCTGCTTGATAAAGGCTGGCGTGGGATGGCGCGGCTCGCCGATACCCAGGCTGATGGGGGGAATGTCAGCCGGCGGAGTGACACTGGCAAACAGCTGACGCAGCCGCTCAAACGGGTAGGGCTGCAGTTTCTGGAGCAAGGGGTTCATAAGCGAACCATTATCACGCAGCTGCAACGGCTTTGGCGCAGGACGCGGGCAAGCCAGTGTCGCTTTGTGTGCCGTCTGTGCGACGTTCGGCCGGTATGCCTAGTTCGGGCTGCCGCGCTGTTGTCTGGCCTTGGCCAGAATGGCAGCAATCATCGCCTTTTTGTCGGCAGGTGCAGTCGGCGTTGCTGGTGTTGTGTCGCCATTCGTAACCTTGCTCGGCATAGGGGTTGGAGCGGATGGGCTGTCTGCCGTACTGGTGTTGTTCAAGGCCGCGGACGGACTGCTGACGGCCAAGCGGTCTTCGTCTCCAGCAGGTGTGGTTTGAAGGCCTTTTGCGGGTTTGCGCATGCCGGATGTGCGCCGATTACTATGTTTTTGATAGCGATTGCGTGCTTGTTCAGCCTGTTCGTGGCTCCATGCCTCCCAGCCGGTGGCCTCTCCGCTGGCATTGTCCAGTTCGATGCAGTCCACCGGGCACACAGGCAGGCACAACTCGCAGCCCGTACAGGCCTCGGCAATGATGGTGTGCATGCGCTTGTTGGCACCCAGAATGGCATCCGTGGGGCAGACCTTGATGCAGAGGGTGCAGCCGATGCACCAGTTTTCATCGATGCGGGCGAGCACGCGTGGAGCTTCTACGCCATGGTCCGGATTCAATGGCAGCGTGGCGCGGCCTGTGATGGCCGCCAGGCGCGCAATGCCTTCCTCGCCGCCAGGAGGGCATTGGTTGATGGCCGCTGCGCCCGTGGCCACGGCTTCGGCGTAGCCTCGGCAGTCAGGGTAGCCGCAGCGCGTGCACTGGGTCTGAGGCAGGGCCTCATCAATGGCATCAATGAAAACAGCCAGCGCTGAGGCTGGCTGCTGGTCGGGGGGAAGGGGATGGATCACACCGTTTGCAAGTTGCTCTGCTTGGAAACCGTGGATTTTACCGTGCTGGCCTTGGCGGGGAGCTCGCTGTGGGCCAGGATGAAGTCCTTGAGCACGGGGTAGACCATGTTGCGCCAACGCTTGCCGCTGAAGATGCCATAGTGCCCGGCACCCTTGACTTCGAAGTGGCGGTTTCCCGATCCCTTGAGGCCGGTACACAGATCGTGCGCAGCCTGGGTCTGGCCGGAGCCGGAGATATCGTCCAGTTCACCTTCCACCGTCAGCAAGGCGGTGTGCTGGATATCCTGGGGGCGCACCAGTTCCGCCACGCCTTCGGGCGAGCGCACCTGCCAGGTGCCTTTGACGAGGGCAAAGTCCTGGAACACCGTCTTGAGCGTCTCCAAGTAGTAGGCGGCGTCCATGTCCAGCACGGCGTTGTACTCGTCATAGAACTGGCGGTGGTGTTCTGCGCTTTCCTCATCGCCCTTGAGCAGGTCCTTGAAGTAGTCGTAGTGGCTCGTCGC
The DNA here is from genome assembly GCF_050434545.1 of Comamonas sp. 4034. NCBI lineage: Bacteria > Pseudomonadati > Pseudomonadota > Betaproteobacteria > Burkholderiales > Comamonadaceae > Comamonas > Comamonas sp. 4034. Next base: position 191,862 of record NZ_JBNDIT010000003.1, read on the forward strand.
ATGGCGGTCCGGGTTCATGCTGACAAAACCCATGTGCTGCAGAAAGCCCGGGTAGACCTTGCGACCGGCGCCAGGGAAGTTGGCCGGCACCGGGTAGATCACATTGTTTTCGAACCACTGGATATCGTGCGTGGTCGCCAGATTGTTGACTGCGGTGGGCGAGCGGCGTGCATCGATCGGGCCGCCCATCATCGTCATCGACAGCGGCGTCTGCTCTCCACGGCTGGCCATCAGAGATACGGCAGCCAGCACCGGTACGGTGGGCTGGCAGACGCTCACCACGTGGCAGGCACCATAGATTTCCTGAATATGGCGAATGAAATCCTGCACATAGTTCACATAGTCATCCAGATGGAAATCTCCGGACGACTGGGGCACCAAGCGGGCATTGGTCCAGTCGGTGATGTAGACCTTGTGGCCTTCGAGCATGGTGCGCACGGTCTCGCGCAGCAGGGTGGCGTAGTGGCCGGACAGCGGTGCCACGATCAGCACGGCGGGTTGCCCCTTCATGGCAGTGAGGGTGGCTGGATCGTCTGAAAAGCGCTTGAAACGGCGCAGCTCGCAAAATGGCTTGGTCAACTCCACACGCTCGTGCACGGCAATGTCGTGGTCGCCAGCGGTGATGGTGTTGATGTTGAATGCGGGTTTCTCGTAATCCTTGCCCAGGCGGTAGAGCAGGTCAAAGCCGGCCGAAGCACGCTGGACAGCGGTGGTCTGACTGACAGGCCACAGGGGATTGCTCAACATCTTGGATGTGGCGTGCGCGTATTCGGCAAATGGCTCCATCAGGGCGCGCTGGGTTTCGTAGAGTTGGTACAGCATCAAAACTCCGTTAATGTTGCATTGCAATATAACAGCACCGTGTTACGCCGAGAATCAAAATTTCTCAGCGTAAACACGGGTGGGGTGGCGCTTCTTGTGTAAACAAATGTTGTTGCCAGCTATGGATTGGCACGAGAGTAGGTACCAACCCTGGGTGCGAGGGAGGCGTTCGACCCCGTGCTTTCAGGCAGCAGTGCGCCGCGTGGGCTGGTGGTTCTCAAGCCATTCCTCAAACGCTTCCCGGGCGGAGTTGCGCAGGCTGCGGCGGAAGCGCTGCCTGTCCTCCAGGTAGAGGCAATGGCGCATCACCGTGAATGGATTGAAGCTGCTGCTGGGGTAGCGGTGCTGAAAATCGGCCTTGTAGTGGCGCGCCGTGGAAATGTGCTTCTGCACCACGGCAAACAGCCAGGACGCCTGGCGCACGCCAAAATCGTTGACCAGTTCGTCAATGAAGAACTCCACCTTTTGCGGATCGAAATCGTAGCCAGGGAAGTGGCGTTGCCCAAAGGCCACAAATCCAAAGGCGTCCAGTGGCTCGCTGTCATCCGCATAGGGCTGAGGGACAGCATCTGCCTCATCGTCCGTGTCGACGCGCGACAGGGCCAGCGCCTGGTTGGTCTCGTTGCGGATCTGCAAAAACTCCCGATCGGCCAGCTCGAACAGGGCCGACAGGATGTTGATGCGCCGCTTGAGGTTGGTGGGGATCGACTTCTTGTATTTGATCTTGTGGTCCAACTCGCTCCATGAATCCTGGATGATGGTGCGAATCTGCAACTCGAATGCCTGCTGGGCATACGCCATGTGCTCTGAGAGCTGCGCCTGCTCCTTGTTGAAGCGCAGATCCATGTGGATGCCCTTGTAGCCGAAGTCGGACTCGGAATCCTCCATGGGGGCCGTCTTGTCGGTGATCTCGATCACATCGAAATACTCGCGCACCTTGGCCATGATGGCCGGTGGCTCGTCCTCGTACAGGCACACCACGCGCACACCGATCAGGTCGGTGATGTAGTCGCCGATGGCATAGCTTTCGGTGCGGTCTTCCAGCGCATTGCGGTATTTGCGCTTGAACTTGCGCACCGCTTCTTCAGGGTTCTTGACGCGGCACTCGATCTTGGCGATGTTGACACCGGGCAGGCCCTGAAGAATCGCCTCGATCAGGGCGTTGAAGGAGGCTGCTGCGGCCTTGAGGGTGGGCAGGCGCTGGGCGTATTCCGCCAGGAACTCTTGTTTGCGAAGTTCAAAATCGTGGAATGGCATGCCAGGCTTTCAGGCGGCGTATCAGTTCTGGTTGTCAGGGGGCAGGCTGTCTGCGGGCACGCCAATCTGTGCCTGTGGCGCAAACAAATCCCATACTGCGATGAACAGGGCTGCAATCAGCGGGCCGATGACAAATCCGGTCAGACCAAAGAGGGACAGGCCTCCCAGCGTCGAGATCAGAATCAGGTAATCGGGCATCTTGGTGTCCTTGCCCACCAGCAGGGGGCGCAGGATATTGTCCACCATGCCCATGACTCCGGCGCCATAGGCGGTCAGCACGATACCTTGCCAGGTGGCACCTGTTGCCAGAAAGTAAATGGCGACCGGTGCCCATACGATGGCCGCACCGACTGCAGGAAGCAGCGACAGGAAGGCCATCACCACACCCCATAGCAGGGCACCGTCAATGCCGAGAATCCAGAAAATGATGCCGCCCAGAGCGCCCTGGGTTGCTGCCACGGCCAGATTGCCTTTGACGGTGGCGCGCACCACGGTGATGAACTTTGCGCCCAGCTTCTGCTTGTGCGAGTCGTCCAGCGGTACAGCAGCATAGATCTTGCGCACCAGCACCTTGCCATCTCGCAGGAAGAAGAACAGCAGATACAACATGATGCAGAAGCTCACCAGGAAACCCATGGTGTTCTGGCCGATGGCTAGCACCTTGGTGGCCACGTACTGGCTGGCCTGCACCGAAATACCCGAAATCTTTTCCTGGATGACCTTGGGGTCATTGAGGTTGAAGCGGGCCAGCAGATCGATCAGCCACTGGGGCAGGGCGCTGTAGATCTGCTGGAAATACTGGCCAAAATTCATCTGGCCGGTGTGCACACGCTCATAGATCGCGGCGGACTCCTTGGCCAGCGAGATGGACAGCAAAATCAATGGCAGGATCACCAGTACCAGACACAGGGACAGCGTAATCAGGGCCGCAACAGTCGGGTATTTGGGGAATTTGCTACCGATCTTTTTGTGTAAAGGTGTAAACACCACGGCAAAGATCACACCCCAGAATACGGCTCCCTGAAACGGGAACAACACTGCAAAAAACGCAATGGTGACGGCAATTAACAGCAAGATAAATGCTTTGTCGTGAAGAGATCGGGTGTTGAGCATTGCCATTCAGCCAAAATTAGATAGCGCAAATGTATCTGACTTGGCGGGTCTGTAGCGTCATCCAAAACAGACGTTTGGCGCGGCAGACCCCTGGCCGGACGATATGAGCCGAAAGTGGCACAATAGCCCCCGTTCGGCCCTTCCCAGCCACAGTCGCATCCGCCAACCGGTTCAGCCGTGTCGCGGAAGGTTGTTTATATGCACCAGCTAATGCTTTCCAGAGGAAAGCGGAGGTCAGCGGAGAAAATGAGCGATACAAATTCTGTGTATCAAGCCTACCAAGGCAATACCTATCTTTTCGGTGGCAATGCCCCCTACGTAGAAGAGATGTACGAAAACTACCTGGCTAATCCAGGCAGCGTACCCGATACGTGGCGTGCATACTTTGATGCACTGCAAAATGTCCCCGCAACGGACGGCAGCAACCACAAAGACGTTCCTCATCTCCCTGTCATCAACGCCTTTGCCGAACGTGCCAAACAAGGCGGCACCAAGGTAGTCGTTGCCTCCGGTGCCGATTCGGAGCTGGGCCGCAAGCGCACTGCCGTGCAGCAGCTGATTGCTGCCTATCGCAATGTGGGCACCCGCTGGGCCGACCTGGATCCGCTCAAGCGCCAGGAGCGCCCGGAGATCCCCGAGCTCGATCCAGCGTTCTATGGCTTCACCGACGCCGACCAGGAAACCGTGTTCAATACGAGCAACACGTTCTTCGGCAAAGAGTCGATGACCCTGCGCGATCTGCTCAATGCACTGCGCGAAACCTATTGCGGCACCCTGGGCGCCGAATACATGTATGCCACCGACCAGAACCAGAAACGCTGGTGGCAGCAACGTCTGGAAGCCATTCGCAGCAAGCCTGCATTCAATGCCGACCAGAAAAAGCGCATTCTTGACCGCCTGACGGCAGCCGAAGGTCTGGAGCGTTTCTTGCACACCAAGTATGTGGGCCAGAAGCGCTTCTCGCTGGAAGGCGGCGAATCCTTCATCGTGGCGATGGATCAGCTGATCAACGCCGCTGGTGTCAAGGGCGTGCAGGAAATCGTGATCGGCATGGCTCACCGTGGCCGCCTGAACGTGCTGGTGAACACCCTGGGCAAGATGCCCAAGGACCTGTTTGCCGAGTTCGACCACACCGCGCCTGAAGATCTGCCTGCCGGCGACGTGAAGTACCACCAGGGTTTCAGCTCGGACGTGACCACCGCAGGCGGCCCCGTGCACCTGTCGCTGGCCTTCAACCCATCGCACCTGGAAATCGTGAACCCCGTGGTCGAAGGCTCGGTGCGCTCGCGCATGGACCGTCGCAACGACCCTCAGGGCAAGCAAGTGCTGCCCGTGCTGGTGCACGGTGATGCGGCCTTTGCCGGCCAGGGCGTGAACCAGGAAACCCTGGCACTGTCTGAAACCCGTGGCTACACCACGGGCGGCACGGTGCACATCATCATCAACAACCAGATCGGTTTCACCACCTCCGATCCGCGCGACCTGCGTTCGACCACGTATTGCACCGACATCGTCAAGATGATCGAGTCGCCTGTGCTGCACGTCAACGGTGATGATCCGGAAGAAGTAGCGCTGGCCATGCAGATGGCTTTGGATTTCCGCATGGAGTTCTCCAAGGACGTCGTGGTGGACATCATCTGCTACCGCAAACTGGGCCACAACGAGCAGGACACGCCAGCGCTGACCCAGCCGCTGATGTACAAGAAGATTGCCCAGCACCCTGGCACGCGCAAGCTGTACGCCGACAAGCTGGGCACGCAAGGCCTGGGCGAGACCCTGGGCGACGACATGGTCAAGGCCTACCGCGCTGCCATGGACGCGGGCAAGCACACGGTCGATCCGGTGCTGACCAACTTCAAGAGCCAGTACGCCGTGGATTGGAGCCCCTTCCTGCACAAGAAGTGGACCGACGCTGCAGACACCGCTATTCCTCTGGCTGAGTGGAAGCGCCTGGCCGAGCGCGTGACGACTCTGCCTGAGTCGGTCAACCCGCACCAACTGGTCAAGAAGGTGTATGACGACCGAGCCGCCATGGGCCGTGGCGACATCAATGTGGACTGGGGCATGGGTGAAACCATGGCCTACGCTTCGCTGGTGGCCTCTGGTTATCCGATCCGCCTGTCCGGTGAGGACAGCGGCCGTGGCACCTTCACCCATCGCCACTCGGTCGTGCACGACCAAAAGCGCGAGAAGTGGGACGAAGGCACCTACATCCCTCTGCAGAACGTGGCCGACAGCCAGGCTCCGTTCACGGTCATCGACTCCATCCTGTCGGAAGAGGCAGTGCTGGGCTTCGAATACGGCTACGCTTCGAACGACCCCAACACCCTGGTGATCTGGGAAGCGCAGTTCGGCGACTTTGCCAACGGCGCTCAAGTGGTGATCGACCAGTTCATCGCCTCTGGTGAAGTGAAGTGGGGCCGCGTCAACGGCATCACGCTGATGCTGCCACACGGCTACGAAGGCCAGGGCCCCGAGCACAGCTCGGCCCGCCTGGAGCGCTTCATGCAGCTGGCGGCAGATCAGAACATGCAGATCACGCAGCCCACCACGGCCAGCCAGATCTTCCACCTGCTGCGTCGCCAGATGGTGCGTCCGCTGCGCAAGCCGCTGATCATCATGACGCCCAAGTCGCTGCTGCGTAACAAGGATGCGACTTCGCCCGTGTCCGAGTTCACCTCCGGTGGCTTCCAGACCGTCATCGGTGAGCGCGACGAGGCCATCGTTGCCAAGGCCGACAAGGTCAAGCGCGTGATCGCCTGCTCGGGCAAGGTGTACTATGACCTGGTCAAGAAGCGTGCCGAAGACGGTACGACTGACGTGGCCATCATCCGCGTGGAGCAGCTGTATCCATTCCCGCACAAGGCCTTCGCTGCGGAACTCAAGAAGTTCGGCAACGCCAAGGAAATCGTGTGGTGCCAGGACGAGCCGCAAAACCAGGGCGCATGGTTCTTCGTGCAGCACTACATCCACGAAAACATGCTCGACGGCCAGAAGCTGGGCTACTCCGGCCGTGCCGCTTCGGCATCGCCTGCCGTCGGTTATTCGCACCTGCACCAGGAGCAGCAAAAGGCTCTGGTGGAAGGCGCATTTGCCAAACTCAAGGGTTTCGTGCTGACCAAGTAAGCACTCAGACAGCTCTTATCAACGAACACAGAAAGAATTCTTATGGCAATCGTAGAAGTCAAAGTTCCTCAGCTGTCCGAGTCGGTCGCTGAAGCCACCATGTTGAACTGGAAGAAGAAGGCTGGCGAAGCTGTTGCAGTCGACGAAATCCTGATCGAGATCGAGACCGACAAGGTCGTTCTGGAAGTGCCTGCCCCGGCTGCTGGCGTTCTGACCGAGATCGTGCAAGGTGATGGCGCCACCGTGGTGGCCGACCAGCTGATCGCCAAGATCGACACCGAAGCCGTGGCCGGTGCTGCAGCGGCTCCTGCTGCCGCGCCTGCACAGGCCGCTGCCGCGCCGGCGCCGGCTGCAGCAGCTTCGGCTGCCGCAGCTCCTGCTGCCACGGGTGGCAGCAAGGGTGATGTGGCCATGCCTGCAGCTGCCAAGCTGCTGGCCGACAACAATCTGCCCGTGGGCGCCGTTGCTGGTTCCGGCAAGGACGGCCGCGTCACCAAGGGTGATGTGCTGGCCGCCGTGGCCGGTGGCGTCAAGTCCACCGCCGCCGTGATTCCTACCGGCGTGCCTGCCAAGTCGCTGCCCCAGGTGGCATCGCCTGCAGGTTCTCAGGACCTGGGCGAGCGCCCAGAGCAGCGCGTGCCGATGAGCCGCCTGCGTGCCCGTATTGCCGAGCGTCTGCTGCAATCGCAGTCGACCAACGCGATCCTGACCACGTTCAACGAAGTGAACATGGCGCCCGTGATGGCGCTGCGCAAGAAGTTCCAGGACGACTTCACCAAGGAACATGGCGTCAAGCTGGGCTTCATGTCCTTCTTCGTGAAGGCTGCAGTGCATGCGCTCAAGAAGTACCCTGTGCTGAATGCATCGGTCGATGGCACCGACATCATTTACCACGGCTACTTCGACATCGGTATCGCCGTGGGCTCGCCACGCGGCCTGGTGGTGCCCATCCTGCGCAATGCCGACCAGATGAGCTTTGCCGACATCGAAAAGAAGATTGCCGAATTCGGCAAGAAGGCGCAAGACGGCAAGCTGGGCATTGAAGACATGACCGGCGGTACCTTCTCCATCTCCAACGGTGGCACCTTCGGCTCGATGATGTCTACCCCCATCATCAACCCGCCTCAATCGGCCATCCTGGGCGTGCACGCCACCAAGGACCGCGCCGTGGTGGAAAACGGCCAGGTCGTGGTTCGTCCGATGAACTACTTCGCCATGTCGTATGACCACCGCATCATCGACGGCCGTGAAGCCGTGCTGGGCCTGGTGGCAATGAAGGATGCGCTGGAAGATCCATCGCGTCTGCTGTTCGACCTGTAATCAGGTCGTCGGGTCGTCATGGCACGTATCTTGGTGATAGCGGCCTCTGCGCTGGTGCTTGCTGCATGCGGCACCACACGTCCTGCCAAGGACGTGACTGCGCAGAGCTGGAGTGGGGATTACCGCTTCCAGTGGCAGGCCAATACCCAGGCCATGCGCCGTGGCGTGCCCGTGCCCGAGAAGGTAGAGATACGCCCGGTGACCACCGTGTCCGTCAAGGATGTGCCGGGCGCCAGGCTGGACAATGGCCCGCAATGGGCCATTTCGTTTGTGGGCGAAGCGGGCAGGCCGCTGCCGCTCAGGCCTTTCAAGGCAGACGGCTACCGGGATTTCGGCTGGGAGCAGCAACGTGCCAGCGGGCAGATCGCCTGCCTCGAATCGGGCGCGTTCATGTTTCTGTGCCGCGTGCCTGCAGGGGCCACGATTTCATTCGGCCGTTCGGGCGATGAGCAACTGACAAGCAAGACGGGCCTGTTTGGTGTGATCCTGCACCAGGGCAGTTTTGAACTAACACCATTGGAATAATCATGAGCAAGCAATTTGATGTCGTCGTGATCGGCGGTGGCCCTGGCGGCTACGTAGCAGCCATCCGTGCAGCGCAACTGGGCATGGCTGTGGCCTGTATCGACGAGTGGAAGAACGCCGCAGGCGGCCCCGCTCTGGGCGGCACCTGCACCAACGTGGGCTGCATTCCTTCGAAGGCGCTGCTGCAGTCGTCCGAGTACTTCGAGCACGCGACGCACAGCTTTGCCGACCACGGCATCTCCACCGGCAAGGTGGCGATGGACGTGGCCAAGATGATCGCCCGCAAGGACGGCGTGGTCAAGCAGAACAACGATGGCATCCTGTACCTGTTCAAGAAGAACAAGGTCACCTTCTTCCACGGCCGTGGCTCCTTTGTGAAGGCGGTCGATGGTGGCTACGAGATCAAGGTGGCTGGCAAGGAAGAAGAATCCATCACTGGCAAGCAGATCATCGTGGCCACGGGCTCCAATGCCCGCGCGCTGCCCGGCGTGCCATTTGACGAAGACAAGATCCTGTCGAACGACGGCGCGCTGCGCCTGGGCGCCACGCCCAAGAAGCTGGGCCTGATCGGCGCTGGCGTGATCGGTCTGGAAATGGGCTCGGTCTGGCGCCGCCTGGGCACCGAAGTGACGGTACTCGAAGGCATGGACAAGTTCCTGCCTGTGGTGGACGAGCAGATCGCCAAGGAAGCAAAGAAGGCGTTCGACAAGCAGGGCCTCAAGATCGAGCTGGGCGTGAAGGTTGGCGAGATCAAGACCGACAAGAAGGGCGTGCACATCAGCTACACCAACGCCAAGGGCGAGGCCCAGCAGCTGGAAGTGGACAAGCTGATCGTGTCGATCGGCCGTGTGGCCAACACCATTGGCCTCAACCCCGAAGCCGTGGGCCTCAAGCTCGACGAGCGCGGTGCGATTGTGGTTGACGACGACTGCAAGACCAACCTGCCAGGCGTGTGGGCGGTGGGCGACGTGGTGCGCGGCCCGATGCTGGCGCACAAGGCCGAGGAAGAGGGCGTTGCCGTGGCCGAGCGTATCGCCGGCCAGCACGGGCACGTGAACTTCGCCACCCTGCCTTCGGTGATCTACACCAGCCCCGAAGTGGCTTGGGTGGGCCGCACCGAGCAGCAGCTCAAGGCCGACGGCGTGGCATATAAGGCAGGCACCTTCCCATTCCTGGCCAATGGCCGCGCCCGCGCTCTGGGCGACACGACTGGTATGGTCAAGTTCCTGGCCGATGCCACGACGGACGAAATCCTGGGCGTGCATATGGTGGGCCCGATGGTGTCGGAGCTGATCTCCGAAGCCGTGGTAGCGATGGAGTTCAAGGCATCGAGCGAAGACATCGCCCGCATCTGCCACGCTCACCCATCGCTGTCGGAGTCGACCAAGGAAGCGGCTCTGGCTGTGGACAAGCGCACCTTGAACTTCTGATCCAGACTTTCGACTTGGCGATGGCTTTTCGAGCATCGCCCGGCGAAAGTATGGAAACACCAGAAGTTTGAAGAAAAATAGCCTCTACCGCTTGCTCAATGCGCGGTAGGGGCTATGTAATTTATAGCAATAGAGACTGAGACACCCATGGGCACCGCGGTAAGAGATGCATACGAGGCCGAGATTGCGGCCAAAGGTTTTCACAGCGATCCGGCGCAGTTGCGCGCGGTCGATGCCTTGCAGCGCTGTGCCGACGAGTGGGAGCAGTACAAGGGCAAGCGCTCCAACGCACTCAAGAAGCTGATCAACCACCCCGATATTCCCAAGGGCGTCTATATGTACGGCGGCGTGGGTCGGGGCAAGAGCTTTCTGATGGATTGCTTCTTCAACGCCGTGCCCATCCGGCGCAAGGTGCGGCTGCACTTTCATGAGTTCATGCGCGAAGTGCAGCGTGAACTCACCCTGCTCAAGGGCACGCAGGACCCGCTGGATGTTCTGGGCGCGCAGATTGCCAAGAAATACAAGCTGATCTGCTTCGACGAGTTTCATGTGGCGGACATCACCGATGCGATGATCCTCTATCGCCTGCTGCTGGCCCTGTTCGACAATGGCGTGGGCTTTGTCACCACCTCCAATTTCAAGCCTGACGAGCTGTATCCCGACGGCCTGCACCGAGATCGTATCCTTCCCGCCATCGATCTGCTCAACGCACGCATGGAAGTCGTCAACGTGGACAACGGCACCGACTACCGTCGTCGTACCCTGGAGAAGGTCACCCTCTACCACTGCCCGCTGGGCCCGGAGGCTGACCAGGCCATGCAGGAGGCCTTCAACCAGCTGGCCGAAGTGCCGGACGAGAAGCCGGTGTTCAAGATCGAATCCCGCGAGCTGCGCCCGCTCCGCCGTGCCGGGGGGGTGATCTGGTTCGATTTTCATGAGCTGTGCGTGAACCCGCGCTCGCAAAACGACTATCTGGAGCTGGCAAGCCAGTTCCACACGGTTTTGCTGTCCAATGTGCCCTATATGCCAGTCAACATGGCTTCGCCTGCGCGGCGCTTTACCTGGCTGGTGGATGTGCTGTATGACCGCCGCGTCAAGCTCATCCTGTCGGCTGCGGTGCCGCCCGAACAGTTGTATACCGAAGGGCCGCTGGTGCATGAGTTTCCGCGCACGGTCTCGCGCCTCAATGAAATGCAGTCGCAGGAGTACCTGTCGCTGGAGCGGCGCGTGGTGGACACGGCCCTGACCTGAAAGTGCAAACGATGAACGCAAGCTCGAAACTGCTCGGTGCTGTATTGCTGGTTGCCTGCTCTGTGGGGCATGCCCAGGCCGCAGAAATGGATGCGGCCGAGCGCCAGGCGGCGCGTGCGGAAATATCCAGGGAGCGCGCAGCCAACGACAAACAGCTCGCAGACAACGAAAAGATCTGCTACCAGCACTTTGCAGTCACCGATTGCCTGAAAAAGGTGCGGGCCGAGGCCAATCACCGCGACCGCGAACTGCGCCAGCGTGAGCTGGCCATCAACGCCGATGAGCGGGCCGAGCGCACCGCCAAACAGCGCGGAGCCCGTGAAAAGAAGCAGGCTGAGTTCGATGCCAAGCACCGCAACGACGGTGCCGACAGCGGCGCCTTGAACAAGGAAGACCTGGAGCAACGCCAGCGCGAACATGAAGCCCAGGCGGCGGGCCGCAGCAAGAAGCCGGCACGCAGTCCGCAGGAAATTGAAGCGGAGCAGCAACGCCGCCAGCATGATGCCGCACAGCGCGCCACGCAGCATGAGCAAAAGCTTGGCAGCAAGCAGCGGACCCAGCAGCGCCGGGCCGCTGAGGAGGGCGACAATGTGGAACAGGCCCGCGAAGACTACGACGCCAAGCAGCAGGACGCTGCCAAGCGCCAGGCAGAGCATGCCCGGCGCATGCAGGAACAAGGCAAATCGCGCAAAGCGGCTCCGCTGCCAGTACCGGAGTGATCCGCTTTGGGGCCCCGGTAATGTTGGCCCCACGCTGAAGGCGTGCTTGCACCGTGAGGCCGCTTGCGGCAAAAAACACCGCTGTTTCCGCTCTGCCGGGCTCCATGATGTGGAATAGCCCCAAACCCTATAATGAAAGATTCGCGCCCGCAGCGCGGCCAGTGTGGCTGCAAGGCGGGTGCCACCACCGCTGCAAAACATGAGTACACCCACTTTTTCCGTCGCGGAAATCCGCAAGACCTTCCTGGACTTCTTCGCATCCAAGGGGCACACCATTGTTCCGTCGAGCCCGCTGGTGCCGGGCAACGATCCCACGCTGATGTTCACCAACTCCGGCATGGTGCAGTTCAAGGATGTGTTTCTGGGCACGGACAAGCGCCCCTACAACCGCGCCACCAGCGTGCAGACCTGCCTGCGTGCAGGCGGCAAGCACAATGACCTGGAAAACGTGGGCTACACCGCGCGCCACCATACCTTCTTCGAGATGCTGGGCAACTGGTCGTTTGGTGACTACTTCAAGCGCGAATCGCTCAAATGGGCGTGGGAATTGCTGACCACCGTTTACAAGCTGCCTCCGGAAAAATTGCTGGCCACCGTCTACGAAGAAGACGATGAGGCCTACGACATCTGGACCAAGGAAATTGGCCTGCCGCCTGAGCGCGTGATCCGCATTGGCGACAACAAGGGTGGCCGCTACAAGAGCGACAACTTCTGGATGATGGCCGACACCGGCCCGTGCGGCCCTTGCTCTGAAATCTTCTATGACCATGGCCCGCACATTGCAGGCGGCCCTCCAGGCTCGCCCGATGAAGACGGCGACCGCTTCATCGAGATCTGGAACAACGTGTTCATGCAGTTCGACATGGCAGAAGACGGCTCGGTCAAACCGCTGCCTGCGCCTTGCGTCGACACCGGCATGGGCCTGGAGCGTCTGGCGGCCATCCTGCAGCATGTGCACAGCAACTATGAGATCGACCTGTTCCAGGCGCTCATCAAGGCTGCTGCCCGCGAAACGCACACTGCCGATCTGGACAATCCTTCGCTGAAGGTGATTGCCGACCACATCCGCGCCACGGCGTTCCTGGTGGCCGATGGCGTGATTCCGTCGAATGAAGGCCGCGGCTATGTGCAGCGTCGCATCGTGCGCCGCGCCATCCGCCATGGCTACAAGCTGGGCCAGAAGACGCCGTTCTTCCACAAGCTGGTCAAGGATCTGGTGGCCGTGATGGGCGATGCCTATCCCAAGATCCGCGAGCAGGAAGCGCGTATCACCGATGTTCTGAAGGTGGAAGAAGAGCGCTTTTTCGAGACGCTCGCCAACGGCATGGAGATCCTGGACAGCGCGCTGGCCGGTGGCGCCAAGGTGCTGCCCGGTGATGTGGCCTTCAAGCTGCACGACACCTATGGCTTCCCGCTGGACCTGTCCAACGACGTGGCGCGCGAGCGCGGTGTGACAGTGGACGAAGCGGGTTTCAACGCCGCCATGGAGCAGCAGAAGAACCAGGCCCGCGCTGCGGGCAAGTTCAAGATGGACCGCGCGCTGGAGTACACCGGTGCAGCCAACACCTTCACCGGCTACGACAAGCTCGCAGAAGCTGCAAAAATCGTAGCACTGTACGTAGACGGTACGAGCGTTGATGAGTTGAAGGCGGGCCAGAGTGGCGTGGTGGTTCTGGACACGACGCCGTTCTATGCCGAATCCGGTGGCCAGGTCGGAGACCAGGGCGTGATCGCCGCAGGTGGCAACCGTTTTGCCGTGGAAGACACGCTCAAGATCAAGGCCGATGTATTCGGCCACCATGGCGTGCTCGAATCCGGCAGCCTCAAGGTGGGCGATGCGGTCGAGGCGCAGGTGAATACCGCCGTGCGCGCTGCCACCATGCGCAACCACTCGGTCACCCACATCATGCACAAGGCCTTGCGCGAAGTGCTGGGCGACCACGTGCAGCAAAAGGGCAGCCTGGTGAATGCCGAGCGTACCCGCTTTGACTTTGCCCACAACAGCCCGGTGACCGATGCTCAGAAGCGCGAGATCGAAAAGCGCGTGAATGCCGAAATCCTGGCCAACACGGCTACCGATGCGCGTGTGATGGACATCGAGAGTGCGCAGAAGACCGGCGCCATGATGCTGTTTGGTGAAAAGTATGGCGAAACCGTGCGCGTGCTCGACATCGGAACCAGCCGTGAACTGTGCGGCGGCACTCACGTGCACCGCACCGGCGATATCGGCCTCTTCAAGGTCGTGGCCGAAGGCGGTGTGGCTGCCGGCGTGCGTCGTATCGAAGCCGTGACCGGCGAGAACGCACTGGCCTATCTGCAGTCGCTCGAATCGACTGTGGACGAAGCGGCCGCGACCCTGAAGGCGCCTGTGGCGGAACTGAACCACCGCATTGGCGGCGCGCTTGACCAGATCAAGGCGCTGGAGAAGGAACTGGCCCAGCTCAAGGGCAAGCTCGCTTCCAGCCAGGGCGATGAACTTGCTGGCCAGGCGGTGGACGTCAAGGGCATCAAGGTGCTCGCTGCCACGCTGGAAGGCGCGGATGCCAAGACCCTGCGCGACACCATGGACAAGCTCAAGGACAAGCTGGGCACCGCTGCCATCGTGCTGGCCGCCGTGGACGGTGACAAGGTGCAGTTGGCTGCGGGTGTGACCAAGGACAGCATCGGCAAGATCAAGGCTGGCGAACTGGTGAACTTTGTGGCCCAGCAAGTGGGTGGCAAGGGTGGCGGTAAGCCCGACATGGCGATGGCCGGGGGCACCGATGCATCGGCCTTGCCCAAGGCGCTGGCTGGCGTGCAAGCCTGGGTGGCAGAACGCGCCTGAGTCTGCGGTTTTTCCGCCTGAAAACCTCCTGCCTTGCAGGAGGTTTTTTTATGCCTGAGAAGAGGGCGGGCCCCCCAGGCATGGGCTCTGCACGCGTTCTGGATGGCATGGCGGCCATCGCGGAACCCGCCAAGGATAGGGCTGAACGTCCTCACCCAAGCAATCCTCTCCAGCTGCGGGCAAGCGATGTGGATGGAGCCTGCCTCGACCTGTACCGGCGCATGGCTGAAGGTTTTGGGTCTAAAGAGAAGACGCAGATTTCAAATTGGTAATACCAATATAAACGCAAATCAAAGGGTAAACCCCTGTTAATTTGCATTTTGTGGGTTCATATAATCCATTTCTCTCTCAATTCATTTAAATTGGTAATACCAATTTGACAGCATACCTGAGGCCCGGCAGTGGCTGGCCGCAGGGCTTGCTGCATACAAAACCTTTAGAAAATTGCGCGGGCTCCTGCTTAGTGAAGGAGATGGCAGCGCACATCAGGAGATCGAGCAATGCAGGAAATCTGGTCGCAGAACTACGACCCGGCGGGCAATATCTGGGTGTCTGCGCTGGTGGCGTTGATACCCATCATCTTTTTCTTCATCGCGCTGACGAAGCTGCGCCTCAAGGGCTATGTGGCGGGGACTGTCACGGTGGTGCTGGCGCTCGCGGTGGCCCTGCTGTTCTACAGGATGCCTGTGGCCAACGCCCTGGCGTCGGGGGTCTATGGCTTCTTCTACGGCCTGTGGCCCATTGCCTGGATCATTGTGGCAGCCGTGTTTCTCTACAAGGTGTCGGTCAAGACCGGGCAGTTCGACATCATCCGTGCCTCGATCCTGTCGGTGACCGAAGACCAGCGCCTGCAGCTCATTCTGGTGGGTTTCTGCTTTGGGGCCTTTCTGGAGGGCGCTGCGGGCTTTGGCGCTCCTGTGGCGATCACGGCGGCGCTGTTGGTGGGCCTGGGCTTCAAGCCGCTGTATGCCGCTGGCCTGTGCCTGATCGGCAATACCGCTCCGGTTGCCTTTGGCGCCATGGGCATTCCCATCATCGTGGCCGGGCAGGTGTCGGGTGTGGACGCCATGGCCATCAGCCAGATGGCCGGGCGCCAGTTGCCATTCATGACCATCATCGTGCTGTTCTGGCTGATGGCCATCATGGACGGCTGGCGCGGCATCAAGGAAACCTGGCCCGCCGTGCTGGTTGGGGGTGGCAGCTTCGCACTGGGTCAGTTTCTCACCGCCAACTACATCGGGCCGGAACTGCCGGACATCACCTCGGCCATTCTGGCGCTGGTGGTGCTCACCGCCTTCCTCCGGTTCTGGCAACCCAAGCGCATCTTCCGCTTTGCGCCGGAACCAGGCGCAGCCGCCGAGGCTGGCGTGAAGCCGGCAGTATCCGTACCGGCCACGTTGACTGCAGGTGTGGTGCTCAAGGCCTGGTCGCCTTTCATCATCCTCACGGCAATGGTGACCGTCTGGAGCATCAAGCCCTTCAAGGCCTTGTTTGCCCAAGGCGCCGCATTGGCAGGCACGGTGCTGAACGTACCTGTGCCGCTCCTGCACAACGTCGTGCAGAAGGTGCCGCCCGTGGTTGCTGCATCCAGCCCCTATGGCGCGGTGTATTCCTTCAACTGGCTGTCGGCCACCGGTACGGCCATTCTGATTGCAGCCGTACTGAGCATTCTGTTCCTGCGCCTCAAGCCCTCCGTAGCCGCCAAAACCCTGGCAGAGACCTTCAAGGAACTGGCCCTGCCCATCTACTCCATCGGCATGGTGTTGGCCTTTGCTTTCATCGCCAACTATTCGGGCCTGTCCACCACCCTGGCCCTGGCGCTGGCGCATACCGGCAAGGCCTTTGCGTTCTTCTCGCCCTTCCTGGGGTGGCTGGGTGTTTTCCTCACTGGATCGGACACCTCAGCCAATGCCTTGTTCGGCGCGCTGCAGGCCACCACGGCTGCGCAGCTGGGTTTGCCGGAGGTACTGGCGGTCACTGCCAATACCACCGGCGGCGTGACAGGCAAGATGATCTCGCCCCAGTCCATCGCCATTGCCTGCGCTGCGGTGGGTCTGGCGGGCAGGGAATCGGATCTGTTTCGCTTCACGGTCAAGCACAGCCTGGCGTTTCTGGTCATCATCGGAATCATCTGCACGTTGCAGGCATATGTATTCCCTGGGATGATTCCCCACCCTTAACTTTTCCGAAAGCCGATGCCAGCCTTGCGCCTGTCCGACCGTGTTGCCCAGCAGGTGCTGGATCTGATCCAGTCCACCTCGCTGCAGCCGGGCTCCAAGCTGCCGACTGAACGTGTGCTGGCCGAGCAGCTGGGTGTTTCGCGCACGGCGCTGCGCGAGGCGATCCAGAAGCTCGGCAGCCGGGGCGTGCTGGAGAGCCGGGTGGGGGCGGGCACCTTTGTCTGCGCACCAGTGCAGCAATGGCACGAGCAGGCGATTGCACCGCTGGTGCCATTGCTGCGCGATGACCCGCAGTACCGCTACGACGTGCTCGAAGCGCGGCAGATGATTGAAATCGGCAGCGCATGGCACGCCGCGCAGCGCGCGACGGAGAAGGACAAGGACCACATCCGCCGCTGTTTTGACGAGATGCTGCGCCACCAGCAAAGCCAGGATGCCGCCAACTCGGCACGGGCCGATGCACAGTTCCATCTGGCGATTGCAGAGGCTTCGCACAATGTGGTGGTGGTGCAGGTGATGCGCAGCCTGTTCGAGATGGTGCTGGGCACCGTGGCCCAGAACCGCCGCGTGATGTTCGTGCACGACGACCCCAAGGTGCTGGAGCGCCTGACCCTGCAGCACCACGATCTGATGCAGGCGGTGATCAGCGGAGAGCCCGAGCAGGCCAGAGCCATCATCGGTGAGCACCTCGCCTACGTTCACGAAAAACTAACCCAGGCCGATGCCGATGCCGCGCGCGTGCAGCGGCAAGGCCGGCTCACCACGACAGGATTGACATTCTCATGATCATCTCCTCCACCACGGATTACCGCGCAGCGGCGCAAAAGCGCCTGCCACCCTTTCTGTTCCATTACCTCGACGGCGGCGCCTATGCCGAGAAGACGCTCGCCCGCAACGTCAGCGATCTGGCCGATGTGGCGCTGCGCCAGCGTGTGCTCAAGGACATGAGCCAGCTCGACACCAGCATCGAGCTGTTTGGCGAGAAATTCTCCATCCCGGTGGCGCTGGCGCCCGTGGGCCTGACCGGCATGTTTGCCCGGCGCGGTGAGGTGCAGGCCGCCCAGGCTGCCGACAAGAAGGGAATTCCCTTCACCATGTCGAGCGTCTCCGTCTGCCCGATCGAGGAGGTGGCCCCGAAGCTGGGCCGTCCGATGTGGTTTCAGCTCTATGTGCTCAAGGACCGGGGCTTCATGAAGAACGCCCTGGAGCGCGCGCAGGCGGCTGGCGTCTCCACCTTGGTGTTCACGGTGGACATGCCGGTGCCCGGCGCGCGTTACCGCGATGCGCATTCGGGCATGAGCGGCCCCAACGCCGCCATGCGACGCTACCTGCAGGCGGTCACGCACCCGCAGTGGGCGCTGGATGTGGGCCTGCTGGGTCGCCCGCATACGCTGGGAAATATCTCCACGTACAAGGGCCAGAACGTCAGCCTGGAAGACTACATGGGCTACCTGGGGGCGAATTTCGACCCCTCGATTTCCTGGAGTGACCTGGAGTGGATCCGCAATTTCTGGAAAGGACCGATGCTCATCAAAGGCATCCTCGACCCTGAGGACGCCAAGGATGCAGTGCGTTTTGGGGCCGACGGCATCATTGTCTCCAACCATGGGGGCCGCCAGCTCGATGGGGTGCTCTCGTCGGCCCGCGCGCTGCCAGCCATTGCTGACGCCGTCAAAGGGCAGATCAAGATCCTGGCCGATTCGGGAATCCGCAACGGGCTCGATATCGTGCGTCTGCTGGCCTTGGGTGCCGACTGCACCATGATCGGCCGCGCCTTCGTTTATGCACTGGCTGCCGACGGCGAGGCAGGTGTGACCCATTTGCTCAATCTGCTCGAGAAGGAAATGCGCGTGGCCATGACGCTCACCAGCGTCAAGAATGTGGCCGAGATCACCGGCGATCTGCTGGTGCGCGACGCTTGAACACAGCCTGCGGCGCAATACTGCGGCAGTCGTTGAAGTGCCAAATCATGGGTGAAGGCTCTTGTAACAAGCGCTAACAGCTCCTGAAAAAGGAGTGAGTTTGCTTGATTACACTGGCGACGTCTGAAAGCCGAGCGAGGTACTATCGGTCCGTTCTGACAAAACCGGTGCTGTGCCTGCGCTAGCCTGTACATCGCCGGGATACACGGTACATACAAAGAGAGGAGAGTCCATGATTCATCAACGCATTCTGGCGGGCATTGCCCTGGCGCTGCTGGCGCTGGCGCCTGCCGCACAAGCCCAATACGGACGCAATGACGAGGTGACCTGCGAAAGCCAGGATGGTCGCACCCGTGAGTGTCGCACGCCATTTCGCAATCCGGTGGTGAGCGAGACCATTTCGAGCGCGCCTTGCATCGAAGGACGTACCTGGGGCAATGCAGGCGGGGGCAGGATCTGGGTGACCGATGGCTGCCGTGCACGCTTTGTTGACGGGCGCGGCGGCTGGCAGCCTCAGCCGCCCATGGGGGGCCAGGGAACGGTGCGGTGCGAAAGCCAGGATGGCCGCACGCGTGAATGCGCGGTACCCCGTGGCGCGCGCATGGAAATTGCCCGCCAGCTGTCAGACACGCGCTGCGTCGAGGGTCGCAATTGGGGCGTGCGCGGTGGCAGCCTGTGGGTGACGGATGGCTGTCGAGCGGAATTCGTCGTGGCTGGCGGCTATGGACAGGGCGGTTACGGGCAGGGCGGCGGCTACGGCTCTGGCCGCGATATCACCTGTGAAAGCAATGACCGCCGCGACAACAGCTGTAGCTGGAATGCCCGCTGGGGCCGCCCGCAGCTGCTGGAGCAGCTCTCCGACGATTCCTGCCGCGAAGGCTATACCTGGGGCTACGACAGCCGTGCCGGCCGTATCTGGGTGACGCGCGGCTGTCGGGGGCGCTTCGGCAGTTGAGCGCGACAACATGAAGGGCGGCTTTCGGGCCGCCTTTTTTGTGGCCATTTGCTACAAAATAAGGAGTTGTTGCGCATATTGGGAGCGCGCTACTGGCTGATTTTTACCAATTCCGCATCTCTCTCTGTCCTTACCAGAGCGCAAGGTGGTGAAGGCTGCGAGGTGCAGGCGCACTCGACAGCAAAAAATCCGATGAGTGACCAGAAGCGGCTTGTCCCCTTCCTGTGCCCCGGCATCGCGGCTGCAGGGATAATGGCGGCCTATGTCATCCCCCAAAGTCTTGTTCGGCTTCCATGCCGTGGGCGTGCGCATGAAGACGGCGCCCAAATCCATCATTGAAGTCTATTTCGAGTCCACGCGCCGCGATGCACGCATGCGCCAGTTCATCGAACGCGCCAAGGAGGCGGGGGTGCGCCTGATCGAGGCCGATGCCACGCGCATCGCCAAGCTGGCGGGCAGCCACGGGCACCAGGGGGTGGCCGCGCGGGTGGAGGAAATCAAGGACACCCGCTCGCTCGACGAGCTGCTGGACGATCTGGAAGAGGCTGGCGTGGCATCGCCCCTGCTGCTGGTGCTCGATGGCGTGACCGATCCGCACAACCTGGGCGCCTGCCTGCGTGTGGCGGACGGCGCTGGCGCGCACGCCGTGATCGCCCCCAAGGACCATGCGGTCGGCATCAACGCCACCGTGGCCAAGGTGGCCAGCGGAGCGGCAGAGACGGTGCCATATTTCATGGTGACCAACCTGGCGCGCACCCTCAAGGAGCTGAAGGAGCGCAACGTCTGGATCATCGGCACCAGCGACGATGCACCCAAGACCCTGTACCAGGTCGATCTGAAGGGCCCTGTGGCCCTGGTGCTGGGCGCCGAGGGCGATGGCATGCGCCAGTTGACGCGCAAGACCTGCGACGAACTGATCGGCATCCCGATGATGGGCGCAGTATCGAGCCTGAACGTATCGGTGGCCAGCGGCGTGTGTCTGTATGAAGCGCTGCGCCAGCGTGGCGGCCAGTAACTCCAGCCGCTTGCCCGCCAGCCCGCTTTTCAGCGAGGTGCATCCATTTGCACGATGGGTGCAAAACCGCCAAAGAACATGCGCTTGGCATCAAACGGCATGTTCTCGGGCGTCACCTCGGCCAGCCGCGGATCGGCCATCACGGCGGCGTTGATCCGGTCGCGTTCTGCACGCGATGTGTAGACAATCCACGAGAAGCAGGCCACTTCGTCGTCCTTGAGCAGAACAGCTTTGGCAAACGAAGTGATTTCGCCGGGCGGCACATCGTCGCCCACGCATTCCCAGTATTGCAGCGCACCATGCTCCAGCCAGACGTGGCCTGCCTTTTCGGCAAGGGCCCGGTAAGCATCCAGGTTGGCGCGGGGCACGGGCAGAACAAATCCATCAACGTAGGGCATGGCGGTCTCCTATCTGTTTGCTGCGCTTGAAACTACAGCGTGGCAGCCAGTGCGGCCAGCTGGTCGGCGCAGATGCCCCAGCCGGTGTGAAAGCCCATGGCTTCGTGCTGCTTGCGGGTCTCTTCGGTCCAGTGGCGGGCAATGGCGGTATAGCGGGTCTGGCGCCCGCCTTCGCCCTCGGGCTCGAAGGTGACGATGGCGGTCATGAATGGCTTTTCGGTGGGCACCCAGCCGGTGGTGTAGGCATCGGTGAACACCAGCTTGCGCTCGGGAACGACTTCCAGATACACCCCGGCGTTGGGGTATTCCTTGCCTTCCGGGTCGCGCATGACCACCAGGCTGCCGCCGCCCGGGCGCAGGTCAAGCTCGACCCGTGCAATGGTCCAGGGTTTGGGGACAAACCACTGTTTCATCAATTCCGGGTCGGTCCAGCAGCGGTAGAGCGTGGCAGCAGGGGCGTCGATCAGACGCGTCAGCACCAGGTCCTGGGCATGTGTGGTGTTGGTAGACATCAGAGATTTCCTTGTTGCAGAGTGATGGAGTGATGGGGGTGTCATTCAATGGTGGGCGATGGCCGGGGCATCGGCGTCGGCGTGCAGATCTGCACGCAGCATAGCGCCGCCCAGCACCGCCGCCAACAGGGCAAAAAAGGCACCAACCGCAAACGCGAGCTGGTAGCCGCCATTCAACGCAGCGATGGCATCGTGCCCGGTGGTGAGCAGCGACTGGCTGTGCGCCGCAGCAATACTGGCCAGCACTGCCAGGCCCAGTGCCCCGCCCAGCATGAAGGCTGTATTGACGAGGCCCGAGGCGAGGCCTGCGTCGTCCGGCTCGACATCGTGCATGGCCGCCATCAGCATGGGGTTGAACGCAATGCCTGCACCCACGCCCAGCAGCACCATGCCGGGAAACACATGCACCCAGAAGTTGCCCGCCACGGGCGCGCGGACAAACAGCAGCAGACCCAGAGCCGCCAGTGCAAGGCCTGCCACCAGAGGCATGCGGATGCCAAAGCGCATCACCAGCTTGGCCGACCAGCCCAGTGACAGCACCGCCATCACCAGATTGGCGGGCAGAAAGGCCAGGCCCACCTGCATGGGGGTGTAGCCCAGCACCTGCTGCAGATACAGCGCCGACATGAAGAACCAGGCAAACATGCCTGCCGACCAGAGAACGGCGCAGACATTGGAGACCACGATATTGCGCCGTCTGAACAAGCTCAGCGGCACCAGCGGGTGCGCCGTGCGCGATTCAATGGCCAAAAACGCAAGCATCAGCACGACCGACAGACCCAGGGTGACCAAGGTCTGCGGCGACGACCAGCCAGCCTCGTTGCCACCGACCACGCCGTAGACGGCCAGCATGAGGGAGAGCGTGACGGTCACCGCCCCCGCCACATCGAGCCGCTGGCGGGTGGTCGAGGCGGGTGATGGTGCCAGCAGGCGCAGGCTGGCCACATACACGGCTACGCCAATGGGGAGGTTGACCAGAAAGATCCAGTGCCAGCTCACGCTGGTCAGCAGGCCGCCCAGCAGCACGCCAATGCTGCCGCCGCCCGCACAGACAAAGCCATACACCCCCATGGCGCGGGCGCGCTCATTGGTTTCGCTGAACAGGTTCATGATGAGCGACAGCGCCACGGCAGAAACCACGGCGCCGCCCAGCCCCTGGATGGCGCGGGCTGCTACCAGCACGCCTTTGCTCTGCGCGAGGCCACATACCAGCGAGGCCAGGGTGAAAAAGGCCAAACCGGCCAGAAAAACGCGCCGGTGGCCGTACAGATCGCCCAGGCGCCCGCCCAGCAGCAGGCAACCGCCGAAAGTGAGCATGTAGGCGTTGACCACCCAGACCAGTTCGGTCTCGCCAAAGCCCAGGTCGGTGCGGATGGAGGGCAGGGCCACATTCACGATGGTGGAGTCCAGCACGATCATCAGCTCGCCCAGGCACAGTACGACGAGGGCCAGCCAACGGTGGCGTGAGGAGGGAGGGTGGGCGTCAGTCATGGGTCGGGTTCAGATGCGCCATCAGAGCGCCATGACTTCGGCCGTCAGGCGATCCAGGTTTTGTTCATTGGCTGGTTCTACGATAGGCGCCAACTGCTGCGCCATTTCGGCGCTGTCCAACACCTGCACGAAATCCACCTGGGTGCCAGCACCGTCGGCCTGCACCCGCAGCGTCAGTCGAAACAGGGGTTGCGCGATATGGCGCAGCACAAAGAGCCCGGGTTGACTGCCTTGAGGCGGATCAATGGTCTCGAAGATGTTTTCGTTCGGATAGGTCTTGCCATCCGGGCTGTGCATGTCAAACACCCAGTGCCCACCGGGCCGCATGTCGCAGCGCTGCACGGTGTTGGTAAAGCCCGCAGGGCCCCACCACCGTGCCAGCCGCTCGGGCGACTGGATGGCGGCGAACACCTTCTCCGGCGTGGCTGCGATGTGGCGTGTACTGATGAAGGTATTGCCGTTGCGCTGAGTCATGGTTGTTTCCTGGTAGTTACATGGCCCGGCCATCGTGGTGGTGCACGGGAATGGCGTTCAGATCGATGTTCTCGACACAGCGCAGATTGATGGCGGCCATGGCCGTGCCATCGGGCGCTGTGCCTTCGCCAAAGGTGTGGATCCCGCAGGTCGGGCAGAAATGGTGCGTGATTTTGTGCTTGTGGAACTGGTAGGTGGCATCCTGCAAGGGCTTGAGCAAGCGCAGAGATGTGCGAGGCGTGAACCACAGCAGCGAGCCGCGCCGCTGGCAGATGGAGCAATTGCAGGCCAGGGCCTGCTGGATGTCACCCTCGAATTCAAACGCGGTCTGGCCGCAGTGGCAACTGGCGGTATAGGGCATGGGAGAGCCGATACAAAGGGGTTGAAGAGGGGCGAGGCGTAATCGGAAGGCCGCCTGTGGTCGTGATGGCCATGAGGCAGCCAAGCGATCGTCTACTTCATGGAATGCAGGCCAATCATGTTGCCCTCGGTATCGAGGATGATGGCGCAGTGGCCGTATTCGCCAATCGCAAACTTGCCCTGGTGCACCTTTCCGCCAGCCTTCTCGACCCGGGCTTGCTCCACGGCGCAATCGTCACACCCAAAGTACACCATGGTGCCGCCGCCTCCGGGTGAAACGCCATCCATCTTGACCAGCGTTCCACCAGCGCCGCCGGTGTTCATGTCATTGGGAAACGCCAGCATCTGCATGCCACTGGCGCCACCCGAGGGGGCTGGCAGCGGCTCCAGCCGGGTCTGGAATACTGCTTCGTAGAAGGTCTTGGCACGCGCCATGTCACTGACGTATATCTCGAACCAGACAACGGGATTGGGTTTCATCGTGAACTCCTGAATCAATGAAGGAACTGGCACGGTAAAGCAGTACTAACGCTGTATGAAGGCCGTACCGTGCCGTCTGAATGAGAGCCTCAGCCTTTCGCGCAGGAGCAGCATGCTGCAGCCGGCTGGGCGTCATAGTCGTCATGGCGGCGCCACCAGTATTCCTGCTCGTTGCGCCCCAGGGGGGCGCGGTCGAGCCAGGTGTAGACGCTCCAGAGCGCATCCAGCCCCCGGGAATAGGCCGAATAGGTGTGGAACACCTCGCCATCCTGCATGGCAAAGGCGCTCATGCCCGGGCGCTCGCGCGCATAGGAGGCAACGTCCGTGCTGGCCGATGAGGCACCGCGAGAGGCGCCATCGGGCGTGGCGCGGCTGGGAATGGATGCATCGTCAATCGCTGCACGCGGCACCGGTGGCTCAGCCTGGTAGTTGTAGACGATGCCCGACTCCTGCTGCTCGGGCGTGAACGAAGCGCCAAAGTCGAAATTGAAATCGCTGCCCGACGACGAAGCCCACGGAAAATGCCAGCCCATGCGCTCACGGTAGCCCAGCAAAGCAGCCAGCGGCGCGCGCGACACAGCCCAGAACGCCACATCATGGTTCTGCAGATGCGTCTGGGTGCCGTTGAAGCCATCGGCAATGGCCGAGCAGGAGGGGCACCCGGCCTGGTAGCTGGGTCCGAACATGAAGTGGTAGACCAGAAGCTGCGAGCGTCCGCCAAACAGATCGATCAGCGATGCAGAACCTTGCTCGGTGTCAAAGCGGTAGTCCTTGTCGATGCGAACCCAGGGCAGCGCAGCGCGCTTGCGGGCCAGTTCATCCGATTGGCGTGTCAGTGCCTTTTCTTCTGCGAGCAAGGCCAGTCTTTCGCTCAGCCATTGCTCACGCGATGCAGTGCGGTGCGGGGTCATGTCGGGCCTCCAGGCGGAAAGGGCAGTGCCGCTCAGGCCGCCACGTTCACCATCCAGGGGGTGCCGAAGCGATCGGTCACCATGCCAAAGCCGGGCGACCAGAAGGTCGCTTCAAAAGGCATGGCGACCTGGCCGCCCTGGGTCAGGCCATCGAACACGCGCTTGCCTTCGGCCACCGACTCGACGCTGATCGAAACCCAAAGGCCCTGGGGCTTCTGGTAGCCGCCGCCACAGCCTTCGGCACCTTGGCCGGGCATGGCCGGCATGGTGTCCGAAGCCATGATGGACTGCGCGCCCACCTGCAGCATGGCATGCATCACGCGGTTCTTGGCAGACTCGGGCAGTGGGGGCATGCCTTCATGGGCCGGCATTTCGCCAAAGGTGGACTGGTGCACGATCTGGCCGCCAAACAGCTTGGCGTAGAAGGCCATGGCTTCTGCACAGTTACCATCGAAATTGAGATAGGGAATGAATTGCACGGTCTCTCTCCTGGGTGGAAATTTTGCTCGCAAAGACTGCAAACAAAGGTTGATGTGGACGCTGTACACACATTTTGCAGCTTAAAATGAACAGTGTCCACATTTATTTCCAAACAGGCGGTTTCGGGGTGTAAGCAGTCGTTTTTTCGACATTCCCCGTTGTACAACCGCTTGATGACCGATTGACTGCGAATGAGTCCGAGAGAGAGATACCACCACGGAGATTTACGCCAGGCGATGGTGGCGGCGGGGTTGGCGCTGGCGCGCGAAGGCGGCCCCCAGGCCGTTGTCTTGCGTGAAGTCAGCAGGCTGACGGGCGTGGCGCCCAATGCGGCCTACCGTCACTTTGCCAACCACCTGGCCTTGTTTGAGGCGGTGCGCGCCGCTGCCCTGGGGGCGCTGGCCCAGGCGATAGAGCAGGAGATGAAGGTTGCCGAGCAGATGCCTGACGCGGTTGTGCGTGCGCGCGGTCTGCTGGCAGCCGTAGGGCGGGGCTATCTGCGCTTTGCAGAAGCCGAGACAGGCTGGTTCCGTACCGCGTTTGCCGCCGGTGCCTTTGATGTGGAAGTACCGCCAGACCCTAGCCGCACGGCAGACAAGGGCCTCAACCCGTATGAGTTGCTGAGCTATGCACTCGATGCCATGGCAGCCGCTGGCGTACTGCCGCCAGAGCGCAGGCCGGGGGCAGAGTTTCTCGCCTGGTCCACGGTGCACGGCATGGCGATGCTCAGCATCGATGGGCCATTGCGCGGTGCCACGCCAGAGCAGCGCAAGGCTTTGGGGATCCGGCTTCTGGCCATGGTGGAAAAGGGCATCTAAGAACGTGTTTATGATCTCTATGCAGCCGCGTTGGAGTGCAATCCTCGATGCCGCAGCGTCGCCGTCGTGCATTGCACATGCCGTATGCTGGCTCCCCGTTTTTCACGCTTTCCAGCATGCCAGCTGCTCCTAGCCATACCTCCTTGCCACCTGCCGCCACCGACATCGCTCAGGTGGCCCAATGGATTGCGGATGCACGCCACCTGCTGGTACTGACGGGCGCGGGCGTGAGCGCCGAGTCGGGGGTACCCACTTTTCGCGATGCGCAGACGGGTTTCTGGGCACAGTTCAGCCCCGAAGAGATGGCGAGTGAAGCGGGCTATCTGGCCCATCCGCAACGGGTGTGGGATTGGTACCAGTACCGCCGCCGGCTGGTGGCCGAAGTGGCGCCCAATGCGGGCCACTTCGCACTGGCGCAGTGGCAGGCGCAGCACTCCGAGCGCATCACCCTGGTGACGCAGAATGTAGACGGCCTGCACCAGCGCGCGGGCAGCAGTGCGGTTCTGTGCCTGCACGGCAACCTGATGGACAGCCGCTGGCTGCTTCCAGCCCGGCCCTGCTGCGACATGCGCTTTACCGAAGATGACGGCCCGCCCCAATGCCCTGGCTGCGGCAACTACCTGCGTCCTGCCGTGGTTTGGTTTGGCGAGAGCCTGCCGCATGCCGAACTGCAGCAGGCGCAGGATGCCGCCAAGGGCTGTGATGTGATGCTGGTGGTCGGCACCTCCGGCAATGTGTACCCAGCCGCCGGGCTGGCGCATATCGCCGCGCGCGGCGGTGCCCGTGTGGTCATCATCAACCCTCAGGCTACCGGGCTGGATCAGGTGGCCGATGTGCGGTTGCAAGGCACATCGGCGGAGCTACTGCCGCAACTGCTGAAGATTTAGAGAAAACCGGTCGCCAGCGCACAGCTGGTGCGCGCTATCAATCCTTTTTTGATAGCAATCAGGCTTCGGCGCTGGCGGCGTCCAGGCGGGCCATGGCGTCATTGTCGAGCTGCAGCTGGCTTGCCTTGATGAGCGATTGCATCTGCTGCATGTTGGAGGCACTGGCAATGGGCGATGCAATGCCGGGCTGGCGCATCACCCAGGCGACTGCAATTTCTCCAAGTTCGGCTCCCGTGCGTGCGCCCACCTCTTCCATGGCAGCCAGAATGCGCAGGCCGCGTTCATTGAGGTACAGGCTGGTGGTCTTGGCGCCGCGGGGGCTCTTGCTGGCATCTGCTGCCGTGCGGTACTTGCCTGTCAGAAAGCCCGCAGCCAGAGAATAGAAATTGATCACGCCCACGCCGTTTTGCACACACAGCGGCTGCAACTCTTTCTCGAACACGGCGCGGTCATACAGGTTGAAGAGGGGCTGCAGGCTTTCGTAGCGCGGCAGGCGATGCTTCTCGCTGGTCTGCAAGGCGTGGGCCAGGCGTGCGGCGCTGTAGTTGCTGGCACCGATTGCGCGAATCTTGCCTTGCTGAATGAGCTCGCAAAAGGTTCCCATCACATCTTCGATCGGCACATTGGGGTCATCGTCATGCGTCTGGTATAGATCGATGTAATCGGTCTGCAGGCGCTTGAGCGAAGCATCAACGGCCTGGCGGATGTAGTCGGGGTGCAGACCAACCTTGCCTTCGCCCATTTCCTTGCCTACCTTGGTGGCCAGCACGAGCTGGTGGCGCTTGCCCGATTTGCGCAGCCATTTGCCAATGACCGTCTCGGACTCACCGCCCTGGTGGCCAGGGGCCCAGCGCGAATACACATCGGCGGTATCGACAAAGTTCATGCCCGCGTCGAGCCAGGCATCCAGCAGGCTGAAGCTGGTGGATTCATCGGCTGTCCAGCCAAACACATTGCCGCCAAAACACAGGGGCGAAACTTGAAGGGGAGAGCGGCCCAGGGGGCGCAGGGTGGTGGACATGAACGGCCTTTTTGTATGAAGGAGGGGTGGGTGCCATTGCAGCATCGGAACCCGGTGTGCTGACATTATGGAGAGGCGCCTTGCATTGGCAATCAAGTGCATGACAGCGAGCACGCCAGGACTGTCGAGCGCCACGATGTTCTACATCGCTGCACCGTGAGTGCGCGCGATGGGCAGGCTTCGGTCATTGTGAATCGCTTACTTTTGACGCAGCGCAGACAGCTGCAATCACCGTACGTCCGTCCATTGTTTCCTGCGTTCCAAGTTTGCCCTGCCCTCTGAATTGCGGTACAACCGATAACAAGCGCAACAACTAGAAGGAGTAGATGCCATGTTCAAACACATTCTGGTTCCGGTCGATGGCTCACCCACATCGATGCTGGCAGTCAACAAGGCTGCAGGGCTTGCCAAGGTGTTCGGCAGCCAGGTCACTGCTGTCTATGTGATCGACCCCTACCCATTCACCGGCGTGGGCGCCGATTTCGCCTATGGCCAGGCGCAATATCTGTCCGCTGCAACGGCCGATGCGCATGCAGCGCTCGACAGCGTCAAATCTGCCATGGAGCAAGCGGGTATCCCGGTCGATACCGTCATGGGCGAAGGCCACTCGGTGCATGACGGCATCATGGAAGCCGCCAAGACAACCGGTGCCGATCTGATCGTGATGGGCTCCCACGGCCGCCGGGGTCTGGAAAAGCTGGTGCTGGGCAGCGTGACGCAACGTGTGCTCGGTGACAGTCTTATCCCGGTGCTGGTGGTGCGCCAGTAAGCGCTTGCGGCGCATCGCCCTGCGCATGGATGCTGCGGCGAGGCTAGCGCGCTCTATACCAGAAAGGCCCCCTTGAGGGGCCTTTTTTACGTCCAAGCCGTTGCATTATTGATTTCAGTTAATAAAAAACCGTGTCAATTATTAATAATTGTTAACCCATCCCTTGAATTTCCATAAAATCAATACCGTTGGGGGCAAAGAGGCAGAAGCGCATGGATCTTGGGCTTCTGCAAGCCTGTATTCGAAGCAGCAGGGTCTGCAAAGATGAAATGCAAGCAGGGTGTCTTGCCGGGCTGCCAAACACTTCAGCGGAGGGAGGGCTCCGCGTGGGGCTGCGTGTGTGCGCAGCCCCACATTTTTATGTGAAGGCCGGAAAACACCATCGTGGTGCAATGCCATTGTGTGAAGCCTAAGCTCCTCGCATTCTGAAGAAGAACCAACATGCAAGCCTTTCCTCCTCCTTATTGCGACGCGCAAAGCGTAGACAGCACCTTGCGTGCATACGGTTATGCAGTGCTCAGCCCTGCCACCGTTGCGCAATGGGCGCAGTGTGATGGCGAGTTGCTGCCCCAGCTGGCTGACAGCTGGAATGGCATGCCGGACGACGCCTACCTGAAGGATGGTGGGCGCTATCGCAAGCGCCGCCATTCCTGCTATGTGGTGCAATCGGGCGCCGTGCACACCGTGGCGCACCGGGCGCACTGGCAGCCAGTGCAGTACAACGCCTTGCATGGCGGCATGCAGCGCTGGTTCGAGCCGGTGTTGCCTGCCACCAATGACAACCCCGCCTGGACACAGTTGCTGCTGGCGCTGGGACGCACTTCCAATGCACTGTTTGGTACCGGGGCAGAGGAAGCCTGGTACACCGAGGCGCACCAGTTCCGCATTGACACCACTGACGGCATTGGCCGTCCGACGCCGGAGGGTGCGCATCGCGATGGCGTCGATCTGGTGGCAGTGTTCCTGGTGGGGCGCACCAATATCAAGGGCGGCGAAACCCGTGTGTTCGATGCCACCGGCCCGCAAGGCCTGCGCTTTACCCTGACCGAGCCCTGGTCGCTGATGCTGCTCGATGACGCCCGCATGATCCACGAGAGCACGCCCATTCAGCCGTTGGATGAATCGGGAGGCCACCGCGACACGCTGGTGGTGACCTTGCGGCGCCGGGCCTTTCAGGGCGATGACGCCTGAGCCTGCCTGCGCTTTTTTTGCAATCTAGAAAAAAGGCTGCCCGCGCTTGTGTACCAAGCGCGGGCAGCTATCTATTGGGAAGCAATCGGTTTTACTGGATCGCTGCGCCCGACGATTCGACGATGGCCTTGGAATCCTTGAAATCCTGGTGGAAGAACTTGTCGAAATCAGCCACCGACATGGCCTGAGGCTCGGCACCCTGAGCCTGGATGGCTTCCTGCACGCTCTTGTCGGCCAGGAGCTTGTTCACCTCGGTGTTCAGCTTGGTGACGATGGGCGCGGGCAGGTTCCTGGGGCCGAACA
This sequence comes from Comamonas sp. 4034, assembly GCF_050434545.1. NCBI lineage: Bacteria > Pseudomonadati > Pseudomonadota > Betaproteobacteria > Burkholderiales > Comamonadaceae > Comamonas > Comamonas sp. 4034. Next base: position 222,416 of record NZ_JBNDIT010000003.1, read on the forward strand.
GGCCGTACCAGGTGCTCACGTCAAAGCCCTTCATACCCAGCTCGGCCACGGTAGGCACATCGGGCAGCGACGAGCTGCGCTTGGCAGAGGTGACGGCGAGCGGGCGCAGTTTGCCAGCCTTGATCTGGCCGATGGCGGATGGCACCGATGACACCAGCAGATCGACATTGCCCGACAGGGTGTCGACCAGGGCCGGGTTGGAGCCCTTGTACGGCACGTGGGTCAGCTTCACGCCCGCAGCCTTTTCAAACAACACGCCCGCAATGTGGATGCTGGTGCCATTGCCGGGCGAGCCGTAGGTGATCTTGCCCGGGTCAGCCTTGGCTGCAGCGATCACGTCGTTCAAGGTCTTGAACTTGCTGGTTTCCGCCGTGGCGATGATGACAGGCGAGTAGGCCACGTGGGCAATCGGCGTCAGATCCTTGGAAGGGTTCCAGGGCAGGCCCTTGTACAGGTAGTAGCCCAGCACCACGTTGTCCTTCTGGCCCATCACGATGTCATAGCCGGTAGGCTGGGCCTTGGTGGCTTCGGTGATGCCGATGGTGCCGCCCGCGCCTGCGCGGTTGTCGGCCACCACGGTCCAGTGGTTGTGCTCGGTCAGCTTCTGCGCAATGATGCGCGAGAGGATGTCGGTGCCGCCGCCCGGTGGGAAGGGCACGATCATGCGCACCGGCTTGCTGCCGGGGTAGTCACTGGCGGGGGCTTGGGCATGGGCCACGGCAGCGGCACTCAGGGCCACGGCCACAGCGCCACAACGCAGAACTTGTTGGATCATCGGGTTTGTCTCCTGTAAAAATCACACCATCGCATGCCGCAGGCGAGTTGCAAGGTGTGGGAGGGTATATATGCGGTCAATGCGGTGATGATGCATGCCATCACGCCAAGTTGCGTATTCTATGGGTTTGTGACCGTTGGGTGACTTCGCTGCGGCGAACCTGTGATGCAATGGCTACGGAGGGTGCGCGAAAAGCGCGCTGACCGTGCTGCCTAAATACGAAGGCCGCATCAAAGGCTGCGGCTTGGTGCAAACAGTACGGAAAGGATGGACGATGGCTTTCAAGATGATTTCAGCAGTGCTTGCCACAACCGGCATGCTGTGGCTGGCTGCACCGGCACATGCCGCGTTGGCGGTGGGGGCCACGGCGCCTGTCTTTACTACGCAGTCGGCCCTGGCGGGCAAGGCGCAACCGTTTGACATGGCCGCTGCGCTCAAGGGTGGGCCGGTGGTGCTGTACTTCTTTCCCAAGGCGTTCACGCAGGGCTGCACCGTGGAGGCCCATGCCTTTGCCGAGGCGACGCCGCAATTTGCCGCCTCGGGTGCGCGGGTGGTGGGTATATCGCATGACGATATCGCCACCTTGCAGAAATTCTCGACCGAGGCCTGCCGCGATCAGTTTGTCGTGGCGTCTGATCCGGACGCAAAGACCATCCAGGCCTACGATGCAGGATCGGCCGCACGCCCAGGCACGGCATCGCGCATCTCGTATGTGATTGCGCCCAATGGCAAGGTGTTGTTCATGCACGAAGGCAGCGATCCGATCGAGCATGTACAGCAGACCCTCAAAGCCGTGCAGCAGTGGAAGGCTGCGCACAGGCAGCCTTGAGACGCCGACCGGCGCTCTTGCCGATTGTTCAGTTATGCATGTGGCGGTGATAACGCCAAAAACAAAGCGCGGATACTTCCGCGCTTTTTCTTAAGGTGCTCCCGAGGGATGCCTTACTGGGCAAAGCCCTTCCACAACCGCAGGCGCAGGCCATTGGCCACGACCAGAAGGCTCACGCCCATGTCGGCCACCACGGCCATCCACATGCTGGCATTGCCCGTCAGTGCCAGTACAAAGAACACCACCTTCACTCCCAGCGCCAGGGTGATGTTCTGCCACAGCACGCCGTGGGCATGGCGCGACAGCGCAACGGTCTGCGGAATGCGGCGCAGGTCGTCGTTCATCAGCACCACATCGGCGGTTTCCATCGCCATGTCGGTGGCGTGGGTGCCACCCATGGCAAAAGCCAGGTCTGCCTTGGCAAGGGCCGGGGCATCGTTGATGCCGTCGCCCACCATGGCGGTCGGGCCGGTGCTGGTTTGCATCTCGCCGAGGATGCGCAATTTGTCTTCTGGCAGCAGATTGCCCTGCGCCTGCGAGATACCGGCCTGCGATGCGATGGTGGCCACGGTGGTGCCGTTGTCGCCGCTGAGCACCACGGGCTGCACGCCCACCGTCTGCAGCTGGCGCACGGCCTCGGGCGCCTGTGCACGCAGCGGGTCGGCGACGGCGAAGATGGCGTGTACCGAGCGCTCATCGGCGAGCAGTGTGACGGTATGGCCTTGCTGCTCGTGGCGTTGCAGCGCTTCTTCCAGGGTTTCGCTGGCAATGCCCATTTCGCGCATCAGGCGGAGATTGCCCAGCACATAGCGCGAACCGTCAACGGTACCAGCCATTCCCCGGCCCGGTAGCGCCTCTACATCCTGCGTATTGTGGCTGGAGGTGTGGGCGAAGGATGATTCCAGCCCATTTGTAATGGCGCGCGAGACCGGGTGGTCGGAGCGGCTTGCCAGTTGCCAGGCGATGCGCTCCTCTTCACCCGAGGGCAGGTTGCCCCACACCTGAACCCCCATCAATTGGGGTTGTCCTGTGGTCAGGGTGCCGGTCTTGTCCATGGCAATGGCGCGCAGGTTGCGGGCACCTTCCAGTGCGCTGCCGCCCTTGATCAGCACGCCATTCTTGGCTGCAACGGTGAGGGCGCTCACCACCGTAACCGGCGTGGAGATAACCAGCGCGCAAGGGCAGGCAATCACCAGGAGCGCCAGAGCCTGGTAGATGGACTGTGTCCAGGTCCAGCCCATGGCGAACGGGGCGATCACGGCCAGCGCAATGCCCAGCAGCAGCACGATAGGCGTGTAGATGGCGGCAAAGCGGTCCACAAAGCGCTGCGTGGGCGCCTTGGAGGCCTGGGCTTCCTCCACCGCGCGCACGATGCGGCTGATCAGGCTTTGCTCGGGGGCAGCGTCCACACGCATCTGCAGCTCGCCTTGCTGGTTGACGCTGCCTGCATACAAAGGGTCGCCCACGGATTTTTCTGCTAGCGCGCTTTCGCCGGTGATGGGCGCCTGGTCGACCGCGCTCTGGCCCTGGGTGATTGTTCCGTCCAGCGGAACGCGTGCACCTGGTGCAATGCGCACCACCGAGCCCATGGGCACATCGGCGGCCAGCATGCGCTGCGTGCTGCCGTCGGGCTGCAGTACATCGGCCTCTTGCGGAGCGAGGTTCAGCAGGTCGCGGATGGCATTGCGTGCACGGTCCATGGCCATGTCTTCAATGCGTTCGGCAGCGGCATACAGCGCCATCACCATGGCCGCTTCAGGCCATTGGCCGATGATGAAGGCGCCAGTGACGGCAACCGCCATCAGTGCGTGGATGCCCAGCTTGAGCTGCAGCAGGCCCTTGATGCCGGCTTTGTAGACCCCGAGGCCTGAAAGTGCAATGGCCACCAGGGCCAGCGCCATTCCGCCATAGTGCAGCACGTTGTAGTTGGCGCTGCCGGGCTCGCCGCTGGCCCAATGAAAGGCTTCGGCCGCCACGGCTGCTACGAGGGCCGCGCCGATGCGGCCCCAACCGGGCAGGGCACCGTGGTCGTGGCCATGGTCATCGCCGCCTTCACTGGCGTGGTCATGGCTCTCGTGGTTGTGTGCATTGGCCTGCGCTGCCTTGCGCTTGCCAAAGCTGAGGTCGATGGTGCCGCAGTCGCAGCACCCCGCAACACCCTTGGCGGGCGTGCAGTTGCCAGCCGCAGCGCTGGTGACGGACGGGCCGTGGTGCCCATGCGCCTGGTGATCATGCCGGTGGGCATGGCCCTGTTCGCCGGTATGCGTGTGGGCGTGTGAATGGGTGTGCGCATTGGCGCGCGAAGAGGAGTCCGAGTGGAGATCCAAATGGGCAGGGGCTGTCAGGTTTTTATCGCTCATGCGAAGATTGGAAACCTTAAAGTCACTTCAAAGTCAAGCCATGGTTGCAACCGGCGTACTCTACAAAATCGGCGAAGCGGCTACGCGCTCGGGCGTGTCGGCCGCCAATATCCGTTATTACGAGAAAGAAGGCCTGCTCAGCGCTGGCGCCAGAAGCGAGAGCAGCTATCGTTTGTATAGCGATGCAGAGATTCACCAACTGCGCTTCATCCGCCTGTGCCGGGCCATGGACATGTCCCTGGACGAAGTGCGTTCTTTGCTCGCCCTCGATTGGCACAGTACGGAAGACTGCACCGCCGCCCGCACGACGGTAGATGCGCACCTGCACCATGTGCGCGAGCGCCTGCAGGAGTTGCAGACCCTGGAGAAGGAGCTGGTCGCCCTCAGGGATTGCTGCGATGGCCACTCTGGCGTGTGCCGCACCATCGAGGCATTGCACCGGCGTGCCGATACGCAGGACCTGGGAGCCACCGTAGGCTCAGCCGTCAAGCGGCATGTCTGACGCGGTGCCGTTGCCGCGCATTGGTTGGATAGAAATTTGCTATTAAATATATAGCTTATCGCCTGGTATGGGTGGGCGTTGAATGTCTGCAGCGCCTGGGTTCTATACGGCGCTGGCATGGCTCACCGGGATCTGCAGGGTGTGGGTGGAGATGGCGCCCGGGTTGGCCAGCCCTGTTCATGGCCTATGATTCTTCGTATGTTGGCAAGCCTGCTTCAACCCCAATGGCCCCACCGCCTCTGGCGCACCGCGCAGCGCTGGGTGGTGGCCTGGTCGCGCATCGTGTACCTGGGCGCCGTCGTGCTGGTGATGCTGCTCACGCCCAGCAGCTACGGCGCAGTGACCCGCGCGCGGCTTTTGCGACGCATGTATGTGGATACTGCTCCCATCCTGCTGGGGTTTACTGCGCTGGCCGCGCTGCTGTGCCTCGTGGTGGCGCGCATCGTCTTCGTGACCGCAACGAGCTACGGCCTCTCGCGCGTGGCCGTCGAGATGGTGATCCGCGTGCTGGTGCTGGAGTTGATTCCGCTCACCGCAGCGCTGTTTGTGGCCATGCGCTGCTCCATTCCGGCGGGCGCCACGCTGGCGCGTCTGCGTGAGAGCGGGCACTTTGACCGCTTGCGCGCGCAGGGGTTCGATCCGGTGCGCAGCGAGATGCTGCCGCTGGTGGTGGCCAGCATGTATGCATCCGTCACGCTCGCAGCGCTGTCCTGCGTGGTGTCGCTGGTCATGGTGTATTTCAGTGTCTATGGCTTCAGCCTGGTGGGGGTGGAGTTGTATACGCGCATGTTCGGCAATGTGTTCAGCCCCATGGTGACCTGGCTGTTCGCCCTCAAGACGCTGCTGTTCAGCCTGGCTGTCGCCTTGATACCCACGGCATCTGCCATGTATCGTCCCTATGGCATGCGCGATGAAGAGGTGCTGGGCCCGGAATCCGACCTTTCCGGACTGGCGCGCATGTTTGCCGTGCTGCTGCTGATTGAAGTTGCCTCCTTGCTCGGCAACTATTTTTGACGGGGTTTTGCGGGGCGTGCAAATGGGCTGGGGCTTGCACCATTTGCCAGACATTGGGGAGTTGCCGCAAAATGGCTCATGCCCAACATTGCTGCACTCCTCAAATCCGAGATCACGCGCGTGGCCCGCAAGGAAATCCGCGCAGAGATCGAATCCCTGCGCAAGGCGGTGAGCGCGCAACGCTCGGCCATTGCGGCACTCAAGCGCGAAATCGCCGAGGTGCGCAAGGTGGCCAGCAAAGGCGGGCAGGCGCCCAAGGCAGAGGCAGGCACGGGTGAGGCGGCAGAAGCTGGCATCCAGCGGCGCTTCAGTCCGTCGCGCCTGGCGGCGCACCGCCAGAAAATCGGGCTGTCTGCGGCGCAATATGGTGCCCTGGTTGGGGTAACAGGCCAAAGCATCTACAAGTACGAGCAGGGCAAGGCGCGGCCGCATGCCGCCACGGTGCGCAAGCTGTCAGAACTCAAGGAGCGCAGCAAGGCGCAGATTCTGGCTGGCCTGCAGGAGGGGTGAGCGAGCCAGCGGCAGCTTGCACTGCCGCCACACCCGCGCGGTACCGTCAGGCGGCTGCACTCACCACGTCCCTGTGATCCTGTGCCGCGCTGCGCAAAACCTTGGCTGCGGCCACCATCTGCGCCAGTGCCGGTAGTACCTCGCCCCATTGGCGTGTCTTGAGGCCGCAGTCGGGGTTGACCCAGAGGCGCTGCGCCGGAATGCGCTCTGCCGCTTTTTTCATGAGGCCCACGATGTGTTCCTGTGTCGGAATGTTGGGTGAATGGATGTCGTACACGCCGGGGCCGATCTCATTGGGATATTGAAAGTTCTCGAAGGCGTCGAGCAACTCCATGTCCGAGCGGGAGGTTTCGATGGTGATCACATCGGCATCCATGTCGGCAATCGACGCGATGATGTCGTTGAATTCTGAATAGCACATATGGGTGTGGATCTGCGTTTCGTCGCCCACGCCATTGGCGGTAATGCGGAAGGATTCCACGGCCCAGTGCAGGTACTGTTGCCACTGTGACTTGCGCAGCGGCAAGCCTTCGCGCAGAGCGGCCTCGTCGATCTGGATGATGCCCACACCGGCCTTTTCCAGGTCGAGCACTTCCTCGCGGATGGCCAGCGCCAGCTGGTAGCACGACTGCCAGCGTGGCTGGTCGTCGCGCACGAATGACCAGTTGAGAATGGTGACCGGGCCGGTCAGCATGCCCTTCATCGGGCGGTGGGTGAGCGACTGGGCAAACCGTGTCCATTCCACCGTCATCGCCTTGGGTCGGCTGATGTCGCCAAACAGGATCGGCGGCTTCACGCAGCGCGAACCATAGGACTGCACCCAGCCAAACTGGCTGAAGGCGTAGCCGTCGAGCTGTTCTCCAAAGTATTCGACCATGTCGTTGCGCTCGGCTTCGCCATGCACGAGCACGTCCAAATCCAGCGCTTCCTGTTCGCGCACGCTGCGCTTGATCTCGGCGCGCATGGCGGCCTGGTAGCCATCCTGATCGAGCCGACCTGCCTTGAATTCACTGCGCGCATGGCGGATTTCTGCGGTCTGCGGAAACGAGCCGATGGTGGTGGTGGGAAAGGTGGGCAAGCCAAGCCGGGCCGCCTGCCTGGCCGCACGCACGGGGTAGGCGCTTTGGCGCTGGCCCAGGGCTGTAGTGATCTGCGCCACGGCGGCGCGCACTGCAGGGTTGTGAACGCGGGGCGAATTACGCCGCGCCTGCAACGCCGCTGCGTTGGCTGCGAGCTCTGCCGCCACGGACGCTCGGCCCTCAGACAGCGCCTTGCCCAGCACGCGCAGTTCATCCAGCTTTTGCAGTGCGTAAGCGAGCCAGGATTTGACCTCGGCATCCAGCTTTTGTTCGCTGTCCAGATCCACAGGCACATGCAGCAGGGAGCAGGTGGGAGCAATCCACAGACGATCGCCCAACTGCTCGGCCAGCGGTTCCACCCAGTCGAGCACGGCGCCCAGATCGGTTTTCCAGATATTGCGGCCATTGATCACGCCCAGCGACAGCACCTTGTGGGGCGGCAGCAGCCCCAGCAGTTGCTGCACATCCCCCTGGCCCTGGATGGCGTCGATGTGCAGGCCTGCAACGGGCAGGTTGGCCGCTAGGTATTTGTTCTCGGCCAGGTCGCCAAAATAGGTGGTCAGCAGGAGCTTGGCCTTGCTGGCCTTGAGGTGGTGGTAGGCGGTGTTGAGGGCATGCTGCCAGTCGGCATCCAGCTCGGTCACCAGAATCGGCTCATCGATCTGCACCCATTCCACGCCCTGCGCGGCCAGCATGTCCAGCAGCTCGGCATAGACGGGCAGAATGCGCTCCAGCAGATCCAGCTTGCTGGAGCCGTCCTTGGCCTTGCCGATGGAGAGGTAAGTCACCGGGCCGATGATCACCGGCTTGGCGCGCACGCCCAGGGCGCGGGCCTCGGCCAATTGTTCCACGAGGCGCGTGGCATCAAGCTGGAACCGGGTGCCTGCCGTGAACTCGGGCACGATGTAGTGGTAGTTGGTATCAAACCACTTGGTCATCTCGCCGGCGGCCACGCCACCGCTGCAGCAGGCGGTGTGTTCTGCGTGGCCCCCCGTGGCAGAGCCGGAGGCTTCTGCGGTTGTTGCCGAGCGACCACGGGCGACGCGGAAGTAGTTGTCCAGTGCGTCGCCATGGAAGCCCTGTACCCGCTCGGGCAGGTTGCCCAGGGTGAAGCTCATGTCCAGCACCTGGTCGTAGAAGGAGAAATCGCCCACGGGCACCAGATCGAGCTCTTGCTGGCTGGCCCAGTGGTGTGCGCGCAGCTGGGCGCCCAGTGTCTTCAACTCGCTGCGCGAGGATTCGCCCCTCCAGTAGGACTCCAGCGCAAACTTGAGTTCGCGCCGCGCGCCGATGCGTGGAAAGCCGAGGTTGTGGATGGTGGTCATACAGATCTTCCGGTATCAATGAACAGGCCCTGCCTGTGAACGTGAGCACGTTCCGAGAGCGACGGACGCATCGTCTGGGATTTGATGTATGAAGTAAAATGGTTTTATTTCACATATCAATGAATTTTGTTCACTTATGCTGGAACGTATCCATCTCGCCATCGTTCAAGAGGTTGAAAAACAAGGCTCATTGACCGCCGCAGCCGATGTGCTGTGCGTGACCCAGTCGGCCCTCAGCCACAGCATGAAAAAGCTGGAAGGCCAGCTGGGCACCGCGATCTGGCTACGCGAAGGCCGCAGCCTGCGCCTGACGCAGGCCGGGCAGTACCTGCTGGCCGTGGCAGGGCGCGTGCTGCCACAGCTCGATCTGGCCGAAGCGCGCCTGCAGCAGTTTGCGCAGGGCGAGCGCGGCAGCCTGCGCATCGGCATGGAATGCCACCCGTGCTACCAGTGGCTGCTCAAGATCGTCTCTCCGTATCTGGCGGCGTGGCCGGATGTGGATGTGGACGTAAAGCAGAAATTCCAGTTCGGCGGCATTGGCGCGCTTTTTGGCTACGAGATCGACATGCTGGTCACGCCCGATCCCCTGTTCAAGCCCGGCCTGCACTTTGAGCCGGTGTTCGATTACGAACAGGTGCTGGTGGTGGCTGCCACGCACCCCTTGGCTGCTGCCAGCTACGTGCGCCCTGCCGATCTGGCGCGCGAAGTGCTGATCACCTACCCCGTTGCGGTGGACCGGCTCGACATCTATACCCAGTTTCTGCTGCCCAAGGGCATTACGCCCCGGCGCCACAAGACCATCGAGACCACCGACATCATGATGCAGATGGTGGCCAGCGGCCGTGGGGTGGCAGCGCTGCCGCGCTGGCTGGCGCTGGAATACGCGCAGAAGATGGCCGTGGTGCCACTGCGCCTGGGCGCCAAGGGCATCGCCAAGCAGATCTACCTGGGCGCACGAGAAGCCGATCTGCACATCGATTACCTGCAGGCCTTCATTGCGCTTGCGCGCCAACCGCTGGTAGCGGGGTGATACCCGCGGTCTGGCTCTTGGCCTGAAACCGGTCAGCCCGTGCAGGCAGCGTGCTCTGCAGGCGCTTCGTGACGGGCCAGGCGCCCCGCCTGCGCACCCCAGGCCCACATGGCCGCGCCCGCAACCAGCGCCACTACAAAGGACATCTGCGGGCCCAGGTGGTCGGTCACCCAGCCGGCGGCTGCCGCTCCCAGGGCCACGCCCATGGCCAGGCCCGTCAGCAGCCAGGTCATGCCCTCGGTCAGGCGGCTGGCTGCCACCTGCTGCTCCACCAGGCCCATGGCCACGGTGATCGTGGGCCCGAAGGTGATGCCGGCCAGCAGCACGGCCAGGGTCAGGGCCGTGAGGTTGCTGGCCAGCAGCAGCGGCACGGCCGTGATCGCCACCGAAGCACCCACCCAGACGATCTGGCGGTGGAGCGGCATCTGCAGGCGCAGGGCCCCGAACACCAGGCCCATCACGCAGGAACCCAGTGCGTAGAACGACAGCACCACGCTCGCCATGGCAGGCTGGCCGTGCTGAGTGGCAAAGGCCACGGCCGCCACATCGATGGTGCCCACGATGATGCCTTGGGCGAGCATGAACAGTGCGAGCGAACGCACCACGGGCTGGTGGCGCACCAGCGAACGCTGGCGTGCCTGCTGGTCGTGGGGAGTGACGGGGGGCTCGGTGCGGCGCTGCAGCACAAAGAGGGTGACGCCTGCCAGCAGCAACAGCGCGGCAGCCATGGGGCCTGCTTCGGGGAACAGCACCATGCTCAGTCCCACGGACAGTGGCGGGCCGATGATGAAGCACAGGTCATCCAGCACGGCTTCGAACGCATAGGCGGTCTGCAACTGCGGCGTGCCCCGGTACAGCACCGTCCAGCGCGCGCGCACCATGGCGGGCATGCTGGGCAGGCTCCCTACCAGCGCGGCCAGTAGCAGCAGCAGCCAGTCCGGCCCTTGCCAGTGGGCGCAGGCCAGCAGGGCGAACATGGCGCTGGCGCTGGTTGCAGCGGCCACGGGCAGCACCTTGCGCTGGCCGCGGCGATCCACCAGGGCGGAGATGCGTGGTGCCAGCACGGCAATCGACAGTGCAAAACAGGCCGCCACGGCGCCCGCCAGCGTATAGGCGCCGCGCTGTTGCGACAGCATGGTGATGAGGCCGATACCTGTCATCGACAAGGGCAGGCGGGCAATCAGGCCGGCCAGTACAAAACTGGCGGTGCCGGGCGCGGCAAACAGCTGGCGGTAGGCGTGAAACATCGAAACCTCGGTGCAGAAAAGACTCGGCGGCGGCAGCCGCAGCGCAGGGCGCATGAAAATACATACGCAGCGTATGTGAGTGATTCTACGCAAGACGGTGCCTCGACGTATCATTGGCATACGATTTGTATGTGAATGGAGTCCAGCATGCGCCAAAGCCGCGCCAGCATGATTGAGGCCACCCGCGCCAAACTGGTTGCGGCAGGCAGGCGTGCGTTTGCGGCGCAGGGGTATGCGCAGGCCTCGATGGACGAGCTGACCGCGCAGGCGGGGCTGACGCGTGGCGCGCTGTACCACCACTTTGGCGGCAAGCCTGGCCTGCTGGCGGCGGTGGTGGCGCAGATGGATGCCGAAATGGACGAGCGGCTCGAAGCCGTGCTGCAGGCCCATACCGATCCGTGGGAGGGCTTTCTGGCCTATTGCCGCGCCTATCTGGCCATGGCGCAGGAGGCGGAGATCCGCCGCATCGTGCTGCAGGATGCGCGCTCCGTCCTCACCGGCACGGACCAGGGTGAGCAGCACCGCAAGTGCATCCAGTTTGTTGCCAATTACCTGCAAGGGCTGATGGAGCAGGGCGTGATCGTTCGCGCAAGCCCCCAGGCGCTGGCCCGCGTGCTCAACGGCTGCCTCGTCGAAGCGGCATTCTGGATAGCGGAGGAAGGCGCACCTGCCTCACGTCTGGCCGACGCCATGCAGGCGCTGGAGTTGATGCTGCAGGGCTGGCGGCCACGCGGGGCGGCGCTGCCGTAGAAGCCGCCCCACGTGGTAGCTGACGGAGCGTAGTCTGCTATCGATAAGGGAGCGAATGGCGCTTTATGTACGAGCACCATAGCCCGATTTCATTCAGATTCTCAATCGCCATAGCTCTGGCGCTTACCTGTACTTCTGCTCCAGCGAATCCCAGAAATCCTTGTTCACGAGGCGCTGGCGTTCCAGAAACGGGGCGACGATGGCCGGGTCTTCGTTCACCTGATGGGTATCGCGCAGCAGCGTCAGGCACTTCTGCATACCGGTCACGGCGCCCTGCAGGGCCGCGTTGGCGTAGAGCACAAAGCCAAAGCCCAGCTGGCCCAATTCATCGGCATTGAAGATGGGGGTCTTGCCGCCGATCACCATGTTCATGAGCTGGGGCGCCTTGACCTGCTGGGGCAGGGCGCGCACCTGTGCCTGCTCGGTCACGGCTTCGACGAACAGAATGTCGGCACCTGCTTCCTCAAAGGCCTGGGCGCGTTCGATGGCGGCCTCGAAACCGTGAACGGCGGCCGCATCGGTGCGGGCCATGATGAGGGTGCCTTCGTCGCGCCGGGCGTCGACGGCGGCCTTGATCTTGCCCAGCATCTCGCTGGTCTCGATCACCGCCTTGCCATTGAAGTGGCCGCAGCGCTTGGGGCTGACCTGGTCTTCGAGCTGAATGCAGTCAGCGCCTGCGCGCTCCAGCGTGCGCACGGCCTGGTAGGTGTTGACGGCGTTGCCAAAACCCGTGTCGGCGTCGACGAGCAGCGGCACCTCCACCGCGTCGCGGATGCGGGCTGTGTGGTCGGCAATGTCGGTCAGGCCCATGAAGCCCTGGTCGGGCATGCCGAACCACATATTGGTGACACCGGCGCCGGTCACGTAAATCGCTTCAAAGCCCAGGTCGGCGATCAGCCGGGCCGACAAGGCATTGAAGGCGCCCGGTACGATGACGCCCCGGCGTGCATCAGCCAAGGCTTTGAGTTGTTGCCTGGAATTCATGGTTTCTCTCTTGTCTTCTCTGTTTTTGATAGCGTAAGGCGCGCTTGTGTAAAGCGCGGAAGAGTGGTTGGGTATGTTGAGACCCGCTACTTGGCAAGCAGCACCTCGCCGGGTACCCGAATCCAGCCTTCCATCAGAATCCGCGCGCTGCGGCTCATCAAGGCCTTGGTGACCTGCCACTCGCCGTTGACGAGCCGTGCCTCGGCGCCCACGCGCAGCGTGCCGCTTGGGTGGCCAAAGCGCACGGCCTGCCGCTCGCCACCGCCTGCGGCCAGGTTCACCAGCGTGCCGGGTATCGCCGCTGCGGTGCCGATGGCCACGGCTGCGGTGCCCATCATGGCGTGGTGCAGCTTGCCCATGGAGAGGGCGCGCACCGTCAGGTCGATGTCCCTCGCGTCAATGCTTTTGCCGCCTGCCGCCTGGTAGCCCACGGGTGGTGCCACAAAGGCAATCTTGGGCGTATGCTGGCGCGTGGTCGCCTCTGCCAGATCGTGAATCAGGCCCATGCGGAGCGCGCCGTGGGCACGGATGGTTTCCAGCCTGGCCAGGGCGTCCGCATCGTTGTTGATGGCGTCCTGCAGTTCGGTGCCGTTGTAGCCCAGGTCACCGGCGTTCAGGAAGATGGTGGGGATACCGGAATTGACCATGGTCACGGCAAAGCGGCCGATACCGGGCACGTCCAGCTGATCGATCAGGTTGCCAGTCGGGAAAATCCCGGCGCCTGCATCACCCGCGTCGCCTTCATCGGCCGGGTCAACAAACTCCAGCGCCACTTCGGCAGCGGGGAAGGTGACGCCATCCAGCTCGAAATTGCCGGTTTCCTGAACCTGCCCTTCGGTGATGGGAATGTGCGCCACGATGGTCTTGCCGATATTGGCCTGCCAGATGCGCACGGTGACCGTGCCGTTGTGCGGAATTCTCTCCGGGCTGATCAGGCCCATGTGGATGGCGCAGGGGCCGACGGCGGCGCTGAGGTTGCCGCAGTTGCCGCTCCAGTCCACAAATGGCCTGTCGATGGAAACCTGGCCGAAAAGGTAATCCACATCATGGCCTTCGCGCGTGCTGCGGCTCAGGATGACGCCTTTGCTGGTGCTGGACGATGCATTTCCCAGGCCGTCGATCTGCTTGCCATATGGGTCGGGGCTGCCCAGCGCGCGCAGAAAGATGGCATCGCGCACGGGGCCCGGCTGCTGGGCGGCGGCTGGCAGGTCCTGCAGATGGAAGAAAACACCTTTACTCGTGCCACCGCGCAGGTAGGTGGCGGCAATCCTGATTTGCGGTGCTGTCCGCTGCTTGTCTCTCATGCTGTCTTTCTGTATGGGTTGCGTGCAGGCTGCGGCGCACCGCATATTGGTTGTATCTGGTGCATCAAATTTGATAGCGTTTGGCGCTTTCTACGCTTGCGGCTCCAGCAGTTTTTCATCATTTTCTGCCAGAAAATCCTGTGCAAAGCGCTGCAGCACGCCACCCGCCTCGTAAATGCTGACTTCCTCTGCGGTATCGAGGCGGCAGATCACCGGCACCTCCAGGTGGGAGCCATCGCGGCGGTGCACGGCCAATACCAGGCGGGCACGCGGCTCGCGCGTGCCAAGCACGTCAAAGGTTTCCGTGCCATCGAGGCCCAGTGTCAGGCGCGTGGTGCCGGGTACAAACTCCAGCGGCAGCACGCCCATGCCGATCAGGTTGGTGCGGTGGATGCGCTCGAAGCCTTCCGCTGCGATGGCTTCCACGCCTGCGAGGCGCACGCCCTTGGCTGCCCAGTCGCGGCTGGAGCCCTGGCCGTAGTCGGCGCCCGCAATGATGATGAGCGGCTGCCTGCGGTCCATATAGGTTTCTATGGCTTCCCACATGCGCATGACGCGGCCTTCCGGCTCCACGCGTGCCAGAGAGCCTTGTCTTACGCTGCCATCGGCGTTCCTCACCATTTCGTTGAACAGTTGGGGGTTGGCGAAGGTGGCGCGCTGGGCCGTGAGGTGGTCGCCGCGATGGGTGGCGTAGGAGTTGAAGTCTTCTTCCGGCAGGCCCATGCGGTGCAGGTATTCGCCTGCGGCAGAGTCCATCAGGATGGCGTTGGAGGGCGAGAGATGGTCGGTGGTGATGTTGTCCGGCAGGATGGCCAGGGGCCGCATGCCGCGCAGCGAGCGCTCGCCAGCCAGGGCACCCTCCCAGTAGGGTGGGCGGCGGATGTAGGTGCTTTGCGGGCGCCAGGGGTAGAGCGCCTCTTCCTGGGCGCTGGCGTTATGGTGAATGGCGAACATGGGCTCGTACACGGCGAGGAACTGCTCGGGCCTGACAGCCGCTTTTGCCACCGTGTCGATCTCTTCATCGCTGGGCCAGATGTCCCTGAGCCGGATCTCGCGCCCCTGGTGCATGCCCAGCACGTCGTTTTCGATGTCAAAGCGGATGGTGCCTGCAATTGCGTAGGCCACCACAAGCGGCGGAGAGGCGAGGAACGCCTGCCTGGCGTAGGGGTGGATGCGCCCGTCAAAGTTGCGGTTGCCCGAGAGCACAGCTGTGGTGTAGAGATCGCGGTCGATGATCTCCTGCTGAATGGCCGGGCTGAGCGCGCCGCTCATGCCGTTGCAGGTGGTGCAGGCAAAGGCGACCACGCCAAAGCCCAGCGCTTCCAGATCGCCAAGCAGCCCCGCCTGCTGCAGGTACAGCGGCACCGTTCTGGAACCCGGAGCCAGCGATGACTTGACCCAGGGTTTGCGCGCCAGGCCCAGGTTGCGGGCATTGCGCGCCAGCAGGCCGGCGGCGATCACGTTGCGCGGGTTGCTGGTGTTGGTGCAACTGGTGATGGCAGCGATGATGACGGCCCCGTCTGGCATGCGGCCATCTTCCTCCACCCATGCACCGGCAATGCCTCGCGCAGCCAGATCGGTGGTGGGGAGCCGCGCATGCGGGTTGGAGGGGCCCGCCATATTGCGCACGACGGAGGACAGGTCGAAGTGCAAGGTGCGCTCGTACTCGGCATGTTCCAGCGTGTCGGCCCACAGGCCTGCCTGCCGGGCATAGGTTTCCACCAGTTGCACCTGCGCGGGATCGCGGCCTGTCAGCCGCAGGTAATCGATGGTCTGCTCGTCGATGGCGAACATGGCGGCCGTGGCGCCGTATTCGGGCGCCATGTTGGAGATGGAGGCGCGGTCGCCAATGGTGAGGCTGCGCGCGCCGTCGCCAAAGAATTCCAGGTAGGCGCCCACCACTTTCTGCTGGCGCAGAAACTGCGTCAGCGCGAGCACGATATCCGTGGCGGTGATCCCCGGCTGGCGCTTGCCTTGTAGCTGCACGCCGACGATCTCGGGCAGGCGCATCCAGGAGGCGCGGCCCAGCATCACGCTCTCGGCTTCGAGCCCGCCCACGCCCACGGCGATGACGCCCAGTGCATCGACATGCGGCGTGTGGCTGTCGGTGCCCACTAGGGTGTCGGGGTAGGCCTCGCCGTTGACGGCGTGGACCACGGGGCTCATGCGTTCCAGATTGATCTGGTGCATGATGCCGTTGCCCGGTGCGATCACCTCCACATTCTGGAAGGCGCGCTTGCACCAGTCGATGAAGTGGAAGCGGTCTTCATTGCGCCGGTCTTCAATGGCGCGGTTCTTCTCAAAGGCCTGCGGGTCGAAGCCACCGCACTCCACGGAGAGCGAATGGTCCACGATGAGCTGCACGGGCACGACCGGGTTCACCGCCGCCGGATCGCCCCCCTGGCTTGCAATGGCATCGCGCAGGCCGGCCAGATCCACCAGCGCGGTCTGGCCCAGGATGTCGTGGCACACCACGCGCGCCGGAAACCATGGAAAGTCGCGTTCGCGTTTGCGCAACGTGATCTGGGTCAAGCATTCGGTGAGGATGGCAGGATCGCAGCGGCGCACCAGGTTTTCGGCGTGAACGCGACTGGTATAGGGCAGCGTGGCCCAGGCGCCGGGGTGGATGGCATCCACTGCGGCCTGGGCGTTGTAGTAGTGCAGCGATGTGCCTGCCAATGGCTGGCGGTAGAGATTGCTGCTGGGAGGCGTACGCATGGTTCGGTCTTCTCGTGGTTTTCAGTCGGCCAATGCGGGTTGGGCCGGCGCGGATGGTGTGGTGGAAAAGTTCAGCGGCATGCAGGCATCCGGCTCGCGCGCCAGTTGCAGGCGGGCGTGGGCCACGCCATAGAGCTGGCGCGTCAGCCCCGTGCTGGCGGCGGAGGGCTGTCTCTGCAATTGGGCCAGGTGGCTCGCCAGCAGGCTGCACAGCTGCTGGGCTTCGGCCACCTGGGCGGGGGTGAGCCGTGTCACGCTCATGCCTCGCCGGGGCTGTGCGGTCAGCAGGCCTTCGTGGCACAGGAGCTTCATCGCTTCACGCACCGGCGTGCGGCTCACGCCGAATTCCCGGGCCAGCGCACCATCGTTGATGTCGCTGCCGGGCGGCATCTGGTGGTTCAGGATGCGCGTGCGCAGCTTCTCGGCAATGGCAATGCACAGGGAATGGGGTTGCATGGATGACGCCGTCATGGGGCTCCGTACTTATTGACGCTCGTCAATCGGCACAAACTGCTGGTCGTCCGGGCCGGTGTAGTTGGCGCTCGGGCGGATGATCTTGTTGTCCTGCCGTTGCTCGATGATGTGGGCCGCCCAGCCGCTGGTGCGCGCAATCACGAACAGGGGCGTGAACATGGCAGTGGGCACGCCCATCATGTGGTAGCTCACGGCGCTGAACCAGTCGAGGTTGGGGAACATCTTCTTGACGTCCCACATCACCGATTCCAGGCGCTCGGCAATGTCGTACATCTTGGTGCTGCCTGCTTCATCGGACAGCTGCCTGGCCACGCCCTTGATCACCACGTTGCGTGGGTCGCTGACCGTGTAGACCGGGTGGCCAAATCCGATCACCACCTCCTTGGCTTCCACGCGCCGCCGGATATCCGCCTCTGCTTCGGCCGGGTTGTCATAGCGTTTCTGGATCTCGAAGGCCACCTCGTTGGCACCGCCATGCTTGGGGCCGCGCAGCGCGCCGATGGCGCCCGTGATGGCCGAATACACATCGCTGCCGGTACCTGCCACCACGCGGGCGGTGAAGGTGGACGCATTGAATTCGTGCTCGGCATACAGATTGAGCGATGTATGCATGGCGCGCACCCAGCTGTCCGATGGCCTGGTGCCATGCAGCAGGTGCAGAAAATGGCCGCCAATGGATTCATCGTCGGTCTCGACCTCGATGCGGCGGCCCGAATTGCTGAAGTGGTACCAATACAGCAGCATGCTGCCAAGCGAGGCCATCAGCCGGTCGGCGATATCCCGGCTGCCTGCCAGGTTGTGGTCGTCCTTCTCGGGAAGCGCGCAGCCCAGGGCAGATACGCCGGTGCGCATCACATCCATGGGGTGGCTGGCGGCTGGCAACTGTTCGAGCGCGGCCTTTACGCTGCCGGGCAGACCGCGCAGTGACTTGAGCCGGGTCTTGTAGGCCCTGAGTTCGGCGCGCGTGGGCAACTTGCCGTGCACCAGCAGGTGGGCGATTTCCTCGAAGTCGCAAACTTCAGCGATGTCCAGAATGTCATAGCCACGGTAGTGCAGATCGTTGCCAGTCTTGCCGACGGTGCATAGCGCGGTATTGCCGGCCGTCACGCCCGACAGGGCCACGGATTTCTTGGGTTTGAAACTGCCAGCCGCCGGGGCTGCAGGCTGGATGCTGGGTTCTGCCACGATGCGCATACGAATCTCCTGAAGTAGGGGGCAGTCACGACCAGCACAGGTTTGAAGGCGCTGGTGAATCTGCCATACTTCGCAATCTACGCAATTGCATGCGGTAAGCCCAGGCCTGAATTGGCGAATGATTGCGAAAGAGAAATGAAAAGTTTGCGAATTTTGCAAATTTCTCGGTGACTCACCAGAGTGGAGACGGAAGAAATGGCCAAGACCTTCATGGGCGTGCGACTGCGGAGCCTGCGTGCCGAACGCGGCATGACCCAGGCCGCGCTGGCGCAGGCGCTGGAGCTATCGCCCAGCTATCTCAACCAGATCGAGCAGGACCAGCGCCCGCTCACCGTGCCGGTGCTGCTCAAGATTCACAAAGTGCTGGGCGTGGACATTCAGCAATTCTCCGAAGACGAGGAGGCGCGCCTGCTGGCCCGGCTGCGCGATGCCATGGCCGCCATGCCCGCGCCGGAAGGTGCTGTGCCGCTGCCGGAGCTGCGCGAGGTTGCATCTCGGCTGCCGCAACTGGCGCAGGCGCTGCTGGCCATGCACCAGCGTCACCTGGCCGATACCGAACGGCTGGAGGCGCTGGCTGCGCGCCTGGGTGACGGGCGTGCCGAGCTGGACGAGGGAGCGGTTGCCATCCAGGTGCACGGGCCCCACCGGCAAATGCCGTTTGAGGCGGTACGCGACTTCTTCTTTGCCCATCGCAACCATTTTGATGCGCTGGACCGTGCAGCCGAAAATCTGGCACAGCAGGCCAGGGAGCAAGCCAGCTCGCAGGCCGGCAGCCAGCAGGAATGGCTGCAGTACCGCTTGCAGGCGCGGCACCAGGTGCTGGTGCTGCGATCTCCGAACCACCAGCGCCACCGCTACTTTGATGCCGCCACGCGAACCCTCCATGTGGCCACCCAGCTGCGCCCTGCCCAGCAGGCGTTTCAGCTGGCTACGCAACTGGCCCTGCTGGAGTTTGACGGCTTGATCGAACAAGTGCTGAACGCCAGCCATTGGCAGGACGATGCCACGCGGCGCCTCGCGCGCATGGGGCTGGCCAATTACGTGGCGGGGGCGTTTGTACTGCCCTATGGCGAGTTTTTGCAGGCGGCGGAGCGTCTGCAATACGACATCGATCTGCTGGCGCGTCGCTTTGGTGTGGGGTTCGAGACCGTGTGCCACCGCCTCTCGACCTTGCAGCGGGCTGACGCACCGGGCGTGCCGTTCTTCTTCATCCGCGTGGACCGCGCAGGCAACATCAGCAAACGCCAATCGGCCACGCATTTTCATTTCTCCAGGACGGGCGGCACCTGCCCGCTGTGGGGTGTGTACGAGGCCTTCACCCAGCCGGGCCGCATCGTGCCGCAGCTGGCCAGCATGCCAGACGGCCGCATCTACCTGTGGATTGCCCGCACCATCAGCCATGCCGGTCATGGCTGGGGGGCCCCGGGCAAAACCTTCTCCATCGGCCTGGGGTGCGATCTGCAGCACGCGGCGCGCCTCGTGTATTCGAAAGGCCTGGACCTGCGCAACCTGGAGGCTGCCACGCCCATCGGCATGGGCTGCAAGGTGTGCGAGCGCAGTGCCTGCCCCCAGCGCGCCTTTCCCTTCGTGGGCAAGCCGCTGCGGGTCAACGAACATGAAAGCGGATTCGTGCCCTACGGGGGAGCGGGCGTTGTGGGCAGCTCACAAGCCCGGTGAAGCACAGTGATGGGGCCAAAATCCCCTTGGCGCTTCTGCCCTTGTGCGGACATTGAGTGATTGATAGGTTGACGGATGGCTATGCTGCGACAAAGTCTTAGCCAAGGGGGATGTGCCTTTCAGGCGCTGAACCCTACCCAAGTGAGCGAACCATGAAGCCAAACGCGAAAAAGGACAGTGACGAGCTATATCTGGATTTGTTTTTGAGCGAGTCGGCATCGGTCACGGATGCACAGATCGCTTACTTTCGAGAACACCCGGAACAGATTGACGAAGTCTCCGCACCTCTCAATATCTATCGCTTTTTCCTGTGGGCCGGAGCGCTCCTGGGTGTCGTGCTTGTAGCAATCGCCAAGTTTCTGAAGTTCTCTCTACTGCTGGGGTTCATGTCGGAGGGTGTGAGGGAGTTTGTTGTCGACATTCTGTACGAGAGCGGCGTTGCGCTCATCAGCGCGGTGATCACTGCATATATCCTCGGCATTCTGCTGAAGAAGCACCAGGAAAATGCGGTGGCCTGGAGGGCAGAGCTTCGCCGAAAACTGGGTGAGCAGCCGCCTTCCAAATGATGGGATGGGAGATGAATGCATCGGGAGAGTACTCGCCGCGTGTATTGATTGCAATCGCAACTTTTCTTTTGCTGATGAATTGAATTGGGATGCATCGTGAATCAGGTACAACTCGGGGTTGGAGGGCCTGGGATGGGAGTACCATCCGGAAAAACGATCCGTGCAGTTGGAAATGCCTAATTTGCGCCAGATTTCCGATAACAGCTATGCCACACCGGCCATGTCCGACTGGTTGCGGGCACAGGCAAGTCTGGATTGGCATGCAGTCGGACTGCCTGATTTTGACCAGTGGGATCAGGCCATTGTCTCCGTGGCCTATTTGATGGCACATTCTCGTTCGCCCATGGCTTTGATGCTTGGTGCTGAAGGCGTGCTTTTTGCCAACGAAAGCGCCCAGCATCTTTTTGCCGGGGATGTGGGTGCATGCAATGCGCGGTCGGTGCTTGAGGTGGTGCCGCAGCATGTCTTGCTGTTCTCTTCGGCACTCAGCAGGGTGATGAGAGGTGAATCATTCAGCGTGCAGCAGCAGCCGCTGAGTGTGCAGAAGCAGGGTCGGGTGCACAAGCAATGGCTTCACTTTGACTTCATGCCAGTTCTGGGATCGGATGGCCGGACTGTTGCCGCTTTGTGCATTCCATTCGATGTCACCGACATGGTGCTGCGCATTCAGCAGCTCACGGATTCCGTGCATGGATTGCGGTATGCCCTGGAAGGGTCTGGTCTGGTGGGAACCTGGGCCGTGGATCTGGCGACACAGATCAGCAAAGCAGACGCCAATGTTGCAAGAATGTACGGCTTGCCGGAAGGCGATTGCAAAAAGGGCATTCCGGTCAGCCGCTTCCATGAGGCGATTCATCCAGAGGATCGGGAGCGGGTTGCTGGGGCCATCAGGCAGCCTGTCGAAACCTCCAATGCGTACCGGTGCCGCTACCGCGTAGTGGATCTCGGAGGCCAGATTCGTTGGGTAGTTTCCTCAGGCAGGCCGAGCAGGTCGGACGATGAAAAGGCCACCCAGTTCCTGGGTGTGGTGGTCGAGGTGACGGAGCAGATGGAGACGGCGTCCGCATTGGCTGCAAGCCGCTTCCATTTCGAAACCTTGACGGAGGCCTTGCCCCAGATTGTCTGGAGTTGCAATGAAACAGGCCAGCATGACTATTTCTCCAGACGGTGGAGCGAATTTACCGGCATCAATCCGCAGGACGCCGACGAGCACACCTGGAAGACGCTGGTTTTTCCTGATCATTGGGATCGGGTCTGGACAACCTGGCAAAACGCCTTGCACACGGGCGGCGCCTACGACATTGACTACCGCTTTCGTCATTTTTCAGGGGAATACCGCTGGTTGCGGGTGATGGCCTTGCCCATCCGCGACGAAGAAGGGCGCATCGTGCGCTGGTTCGGCACCAGTACCGACATTCATGAAGCCTACAAGGCAACTGAAGAGCGGGAGCGCCTTGCGCATGAGCTGGAGCGCATTGCTGCAGAGGATCAACTCACCAGTGTTTTGACGCGGCGTGCTTTTTTTGCGCAAGCCGAGCAGTTGATCAAGGCCGCGCAGGGGCATCGCAGGCACCTGAGCCTTCTGATGCTCGATATCGACCATTTCAAGGTGGTCAACGACACCTATGGGCATGTCATTGGCGACAGGGTGTTGGCCGCATCCGCCGAAAGGATTCAAGCAGCAGTGCGGGCGCCGGATCTGGTCGGGCGCCTGGGAGGAGAGGAGTTTGCGGTGCTGCTGCCAGGATGCTCGAAAAGCGAGGCCATCAAAGTGGCGGAGCGTATCCGCTCCTTCGTGGAGGACAACCTGATTCAAATGGAAGACGGCCGCGTCATTGCCGCAACGGTCAGCGTTGGTGTGGCCACTACGCTCAAAAAGACAGATGTGATTCACCATCTGCTCTCTTCTGCAGATGTGGCGCTCTACAAGGCCAAGTCGAGCGGCCGCAATCGGGTCTGCATTTTTGACGGAGCCTGCAAATCGTAGATGAGGTGTGAGGTGCGCACGCGTGGCTGGCGCTCTGCCTTTCTTCAGCCTGTAGTCCTCAAGCCCGTGTCTCGCCCAAGTGGCGCGTGGAAGGAGCAATGAAGGGCTCTCCGCGATGCATTTGTTTATCCAAATCGATCAATCGGCGATGTGCAGACCGGTGACGGTCAATCCTGCCACCTTTGCCTCGCGGGCCTCGCCATGGGGGCGCGCAACTGTTGTTCTCTGCGAATCGGGCCCAGAAAGTGGCCGAGCAGCTCAAAGGCAGAAGCGGCGCTCATTGAGCCAGTAAAACCCCCATCCGGTCACATCGGTGGCACAGGCCCTGGATGCCAAATCTTCAAGAGGTTTTATTTCCTCATTCATCCCAATGCAGCAGATTGGCCCTGCCGTTCGTGCCTATCTGGCCAGCTTTGTGTTCCGGTACAAAGGAATGCGCGCAAACCCAATGACTGGGCGGCATCCCTATTGAGCGCCGGCACTTGACTTCCGAGACTGAGAGCCTGCGCACAAACAAAAAATGCCGCAAGCCAAAGCTTGCAGCATTTCTATGGAGAAAATCAAATGCGGTATTTGACCTTCTGTTTATCTTGGCGGAGAGGGCGGGATTCGAACCCGCGGTAGGCTATTAACCTACACACGCTTTCCAGGCGTGCGACTTAAACCGCTCATCCACCTCTCCGGGAAGCCGCTATTCTAGCACTGCTTTTGGACACGAAATTTAAAACGTCGAAATTTCTGTCGTTTGCTACGAGGCAGGTGACGGGCTGTGGCTGGTGCGACAGAAACCGCGAAGGCAGCAGTGTAAGGTGGATGCGAACCGTCGCTTCGGACTGCTTTGCCGCGATGGAGTCTGCCGGGCCGGCAGCCCGGGCTCCTGCATCGGCTTTCAAACATCTTTCGGGTAAGGGTAAGGCTTGGCATGCCACATGTCCGGCCATTTCCTGGCCCTGTAAGGAGCAATGAATTGGGTATTCGTGAATTGATCTGCAGGCTTGTGCGCAAGTTTTGCGTGCGATGTTGCCCCCTGTCTGTGGAACTAAATGGAGACAGTATTCTGTTTGGCTGGGATTGTCCGGATACTCCGGTTCTGCAGATGCGCGCCCGACGCCCCAAATGGACGATCACGGACCGCAACGCCTGCGGGCTGCGCATGGCAGATTTCATGGTGGGTTACCAGGAGCCATTTCCAGGTGCGCCGTCCAACATGTTTCCCGCGGGGCCGCAGCCAGCATTCGGGGAGGCGGTGCATGCCTCGCAGGTCATTATGCTTGGGCTGGGGCTGAACGATTCCTACGGCCTGCTTTCTCCAGAGGGGTACCGCCAGCAATTGCTCGATGCGCTGGCGATCATTCGCAGTAGCGGAGCAGTGCCCGTCTTTACAGGGCTTGCCCACATCCCCAGTGGCTACTACGATCCGGCGCAGGATGCCAATCTCGATGCGTTCCACCAAGTCATGCGCGATGTCGCACAGGAGCAGGGCGTCATTCACGCAGGCTGGGACGAGGAGTACCAGGGAGAGGGGGATCTGCAACCCGATCACATCCACCGTACGCAACCGGCAACAGACCGACTGACTGCGCGGTTGATTGCAGCGATTGATCGGGCCGCTCGGCGCGCTTGAAAACGGTTTACCAGAATCAGGGCGCGACGGGTCTAGGCGTGGCCTGGGTCATCACCATGGAGTTCTCTCTTCAAGAGAGGAGTGTAGGAATCGTTCCCCTTTTCACATGGCCTTGACATAGATCGGTTAGCATTTATTTACTTTTGCGGTAAAGTTTGACTACCTAGAACTAGGAGGTGAACCATGCAGCGATCCAAACAGGATGATCATCCAGAAGACACGTACCTGGACCAGCTCAAAGGTGAAGGGGCGGAGCTTCTGATTCGAAGCCCACCAGAAGGCACGGTCGACCGGGCCAGGCTTTCGCTCATCGATGCAAAGATTGAGCAATTGACCAGCCCCATTGTGGTGGCGGACTGGAAAAAGCCAACGGCCTAGCAACTCCGGCGGTTCTGGCTGTTCCGCATTGCACGGTGTCGAAGGGCGTTGGGTTCTTCAACCGGCGTGATCGGGCAGGCGCTTCAGGGAAGGGTGCTCTGGCAGAGCCTCCAGCAAGAAGTCGACGAAGGCTCGCACCTTGGCGGGCACATATTTTCGATCCCGGAAGCAGGCAAAAAAATCCAGCGTCTCTGCCCGGAACTCCAACTGCCCCTTCTGCCTTCTGCCAGCAGGTTTGAGCGCCAGAGGCACAAGCCGACCCTCCTGTATATGGAGGCGGGCGACGAAGGCTCCCACCCAGGCAATGCCGCCACCCGCTGCGGCAAGCGCCGTCACGGTGTCGATGTCGGTGCCTATGGCGGCGATCTTCAACGGCGGATCTGTACGCCGCCCGTCGCGAAAGAAGGGCCAGCGCATGGTGCGGCCATCGCGCTCGCGCCGATAGAGCAGGCAATCGTGCTGCAGCAGATCCTCGGCCACCTGCGGATGACCATGTTGTATCAGATATGCGGGCGAGGCGCACAGGATTCGAGGCACCTCCGCCAGTGGCCGCACCGACATGCCAGGCTCCAGCACGTCGCGGTAGCAGAGGCTGATGTCCACATCCTCCTTGAGTACATCCACGTGGCGATCGGTGACCAGCAACTCCAGGCTCAACAGGGGATGGCGATGCTTGAAGGCCGGCAGCAGTGGCGCAAGGATATGGCGGCCAAACGCCGCCATGCAGGCCACCCGCAGGCGCCCATGCAGTTCTCCTTGAGCCAGGGATGCATCAGACTGGGCCTTTTCGAGCTCGTCCAGCACCGGGGCCACACGGGCCAGATAGCGTTCACCAGCTTCTGTGAGTGCCAGGGAACGCGTCGTGCGTGTAATGAGGCGCGTACCCAGTTCGCGCTCCAGACGCGCGAGGTTCTGGCTGGCGGCGGCCGGGGAGATTCCCAACTGGCGCGCGGCAGAGGCGATCGAGCCGCCTTCGAGGGCTTTGACAAAGGTTTCGATGGCACGCAGATTTGGCATAGAGACAAATATATTGCCAAATCCATTCGTAAGTCCAGCTTATGACTGCCGCAAGCTTTGGCCGTCTTCTGCAGAAGTACTGCACTGCTTACAGTTTCCGATAGTTCCATGGGCCGCGTGTGCGCACGGCCTGGATTGTCTGAGGAGATGGTATGCAGAATGTGGTCGAGGCGGTGACGCCAAAGGGTGACGTGGTTTTTCGCGTTCCCGACGGAAGTTATGTGGTGGCACAGCAGATAGATGCAAAGCCCTTGAGGCGCGAGCAGATTTTGGAAGGCGCTTTGGACAGCATCGGTATCGAGAGTGCGCGGGACCCGGCCACGGGGGCGATCTACGAGTTTTTCATTGCAGCCTACGGCCTCTCACGCGAGGGAGCATTCGGGGCACCGGAGTCGTGACCTCGGCAGTGCTCCCATGGCGCAATTTTTCCGACCCGGATCGCCATGCGAATCGATTCCGCAGTTGTCTTGTGCCCAGGCGCTGCCGAATGTGACGACGATGGCTCTCGATGCTAGCCAGTCATGAAAGAGCCCATGTCGTTCTTTTCGAGCGACTTCAGCAAGGCCGCCACGGCAGGGTCGGTCACAACGCGCGACGAAGTGGTACAGATGTTCAGGCGGGCCGCAGGCACACGTCCTGGCCTGGAATATCGTTCGTGGGAAAACGGCCTGTATGGCAGCAGGGCGCGTGCATTGTCATGCGATACCAGGAAACGCATCGACGTGACGGCGTTGCATCCTTGCGCATGTCGCTCGTCCTCCTGACCTGCTCCGAAAACGTCGCTCTGTGGCACTACCTGCATGAAACGGGCTTGAGCCACTGGCGTTCGCTCCAGACCAATGCACAGCCGCGCTGCAATGCGACCGTGCAAAGATCACACATGCCTTTGCTCATATGCGCTTACGCCAAGGCGGTGTCCAGCACCATCATCAGTACAAATCCTGTCATCAGGCCGGCGGTGGCGAATGCCTCGTGGCCCTTGCGGTGGGACTCGGGAATGATCTCGTGGCTGATGACGAACAGCATGGCGCCAGCGGCGAAACCCAGACCCCAGGGCAGGAGCAGGGCCGAGTGACCAACAACGGTGGCTCCCACGACCGCTCCCAAGGGCTCCACCAGGCCGGATGCCATGCCGAGCGCAATGGCGAGGCCGCGGCCATATCCGGCAGCGATCAAGGCTGCTGCAACCACAAACCCCTCGGGCACATCCTGTATGGCAATGCCTATGGCCAGGGCATTGGCGCGCAGACCTTCGTTACCGGCGTAGCCGACACCGATGGCCAATCCTTCCGGGATGTTGTGCAGCACGATGGCGAAGACGAAGAGCCATGTGCGGCGCAATTGCCTGGCGTCGCTGCCCTCGCGGCCTTTGATGAAATGTTCATGGGGCAGCAGATGGTCCAAAGCGAGCAAAGCCAAACCGCCGAGCAGGATGGCGATGCCGACGATGGCACCTGCTGCCCAATTGCCGCCGCCGAAGAGGTGTGCGGAGCGGGCCGCATTGAGCCCTGGTATGACCAGCGAGAAGGCACAGGCCGCAAGCATCACGCCAGCGCCGAATCCAAACAGCGTGTCTTGCACCCGTCCCGATGGCCGTTGCGTCAGCAGCACAGGCAAGGTTCCCAGCGCAGTAGCCAGTGCCGCGACTGTTCCGCCGAGCAAGGCGGCCTGGGCCGATGGCTGGCTCTGAAGCGCAGCCCACATTTGCCCGCACAGCGCCAACAGGCCGACTGCACAAATGGTCAATCCGATCCAGATCCTCAGGCGTGGTAGCTGAGAGCTGAGTGCGGCAGGATTTTCAGTGGGCATAGAGGCTCTGCTGTTGGGCTGTTGGTTGCTTCAGCGGCCAAGCGCCGCACTGTAGCGGCGCTCGACTTCTTGCCACGCCACGACGTTGTAGAACGCCGCGATGTAATCAGGGCGCCTGTTTTGGTATTTCAGGTAATACGCATGTTCCCAGACGTCGAGTCCCAGGATGGCGGTGTTGCCCGAGCCGATGCCCTCCATGCGAGGGTTGTCCTGGTTGGCACTGCTTTCCACTGCCAGTTTGCCCTGCGGGTTCACGGTGAGCCAGGCCCAGCCGCTACCGAAGCGGGTGAGCGCGGCTTTGGTGAACTCGGTCTTGAATGCGTCAAAGCCACCAAGATCGGTGTCCATGGCCCGGGCCAGGTCGCCGCTGGGCGTCCCGCCTCCCTGGGGAGACATGACTTCCCAGAAAAGACTGTGGTTGGCGTGGCCGCCGCCGTTGTTGCGCACGGGCGAGCGCAGCTTTTCTGGAAGCGTGTCGATCTGGGCGATCAAGGTCTCGATCGGCAACTCGGCATACTGCGTTCCTTCCAGCGCGGCGTTGAGATTGTTCACATAGGTCTGGTGATGGCGGGTGTAATGAATCTCCATGGTTTGCGCATCGATATGAGGCTCCAGCGCATCGTAGGCATAGCTCAAAGGGGGAAGGGAGTAGGGCATAGGCAGTCTCCAGTGGGGATGAACATGGGAAGAGATTCGCTCGCGCGTCAGTCAATGCAGCAATGACCCGGTGGGTGGCATGAATGAAGGCAGCGTTTGCGATGTTGTTACGCAGACAGGGGTAGGCTGCCTTTGTGCAGCAAAGGTCTGGTGCAACTGCCGGTAGGCAGCTTGCCGCAATGGATATGGGGTCGCTTCGTCTTGCAGAAACCTGAGGAGCCGGTGGTGTGCGCAGTCCACGCATTCCGCAGCTTCGCTGTGCTGCCCCATGTCGGTATAACAATCCGCGATATTGAGGTGTGCGACGACGAAGGCTGCCAGCCTGTCGTCGTCTGCCACGCCATCGAAGGGTTGCAGCAGCAGCCGGTTTGCCACGCGCAACGCCTTCACGTGCCAGGTCAGCGCATGTGCAGCGCAATGTGCGCGGCTGGCCTGAAGTCCTGCCTGGGTCAGGCGCTTCCACTCTTCGAGTAGCGGAAGGACGGATGCGTTGGCGCTGTCGTGAGCGCGGGCATGGAAGGTCATGAAATATCCTTGATGGGGATCTGCTCTGTGGGACGAGGTGCGCTCAGGTCGGCTGGCTGGATACGCACGATGCGTAGCGCATCGGGTTGGTCTACCAGTACGCAGGTCTTGCCGGTACGCTTGCAATGGTTGGCCAGGCGCCAGAAGGCACCGTGGCTGATGCAGCCGGTCTGGCAGATCACCAGATCGGCTTCGTGCAGGTTGTGCCCCAGCCACTCGAGTTCAGTACCAGCAGGCGCGCCTTCCACGGAATGTTCCGGCTCGGTGTGGTCTGTTGCAGGCGGGTGGGCGGTGCTGTCGGAGATATTGGCCAACGCTGAACGCGGTCTTGGGCATTCCCAGGCAAGGGCACTCTGGAGGACGACGAGTTGCGCGCGCATCCGCAGAATCTGGGCCTGCAGATGCTGGATCTCGTTGAACTGGCTCTGCATCTGCGCCGAGCAGCGCTGTTGCACCTGGGCGTAGTGGCGCAGCAGTGCACCATGCTCTTGCATCACATGGTCAATGTCGTCCTCGGGGTAGGGCACGGTATTCCTCTCCATCAACCCAGGCGATGCCTTGCATGACGCCGATGACCGGCAATCGGAACACCTCAGCAACGGAATTGGTTGATGGATGAATATTAATAATAATGATTATCATTATCAAGTATGGGGAATTTTTCAACCCTCACCAGACTTGCCTCCACTCGCGAATTCCGTTGCTCAGCGGGACAGTCCGGGCGATTGCAATGCTGACGCCAACATCCAGTGGTTGTCCAGCTGCAGGGATTCCAGCCTGTGCTGTTTTTGACCCCGAGAGGTCTGCTCCAGTACCGAGTGCTGGCCACCAATCCAAAGTGGCTCGCCCGTCGGGGAGGGGCCATGGCGGCCCGCATTGCTGACGCAGTAAGCGCCTGCCAGTGTGGTGGTATCCATCAGAGACCATGCCTGCTCGGCCGATCGGGGCATGCGCCAGCGTGTGACCAGATCGGCGCGGGGGCAGCTGACCACAAAGCCCTGGGCATGGGCGCTGATATCGCCGCCATAGCCCAGATGCCGGGCGCCAGGCAGGGCTGCTTCGCCCGCCGCACCGAACGCGACGGGACGCAGATCTTTGCCATCCCATACGGCAAGTACCGGCGCGGCCTGTCGCTGCACCGGATCATCGTGCTCGGCCTGCAGAGCGATGCCCAGCCATTGCTGGTCGGGGTTGGCGGCGACTGCAGGGCCCCAGCTCAGGTGGCGCAGGCTCAGTCGTGGGTCCTGCAGGCGCCAGAGCCCGGCAATCTCTCCACCAGTGTCGGGCAGCATGCGGACGATGGACGAATCCATACGGTCCAGCTTGAGTTTGCGGCGCCCGGTTTCTGTCTGGCTTGGAA
The DNA here is from genome assembly GCF_050434545.1 of Comamonas sp. 4034. NCBI lineage: Bacteria > Pseudomonadati > Pseudomonadota > Betaproteobacteria > Burkholderiales > Comamonadaceae > Comamonas > Comamonas sp. 4034. Next base: position 252,111 of record NZ_JBNDIT010000003.1, read on the forward strand.
TGCCGCCGTTGGCAACAATGAGCTGACCCTGGCCATTGAGCAACAACTGATGCGGGTCCATGCCGCCGGTTCGCCATTCGGCCACTTTTTCCAGAGTCCGGCGGTCCCGCACACCAATCAGCCCCTGGCTGTCGGCAAAATCGGTTTCGGTCGTGTAGAGATGGCGACCGTCCCTGCTGGCTATGACATGGCCATTGAAGCAGCGGTCGGGCTCTATCCAATGCCACTGTTCAGGCTCGGTGCTGCCCGGCGGAGGTAGACGCACCAGCCAGTCACCCGGGCGGCGGCTGGCAAACACCAGACTGCTATCGCTCAGGCAGCACATGCCATGTGCCCGTGAAGGCACCCTCTGCTGGCTGACAACCTGGAGAGGTTGCGTGCCGGTCGCGGGTACCTGCAGCCTTCCGACGTAGTGCTCGTCTTCTGCTGTCCAGGCCGCTGCCAGATGCGCGGCTTGGGCGTGCGAAGCGGCCTTGGCCAGCACCGGGCTGGCGGGTAGGCACAGGCCCAGTGAAACGCTGCCCAGCCACTGGCGCCGATTCAGCAGGAAGTGCTCAGCCGACATGGTCAGTCTCCGTCCGCATCCGAAAAACCGATGTTGATCTCCAGCGCAGGAGCCACCTGGGTTTCCATCAGTTTCTTGAGTTTTTCAGCGACGCGGAGGCCTGGCTAACGTTGGCAGGCGAGAGATCGCGCAATCCCGTCATGGCCTGGTTGGCTTGACCGACGGTCTGTGCCCATTCATCGGCCAGCTCCTTGAGGCCGCGCCCTCGCAAATAGGCTTCGATGGGCACCAGATCGGTGCCTGGCTGCGGTATCTGCTGGCGGTCGAGCACCATGGCGAGTTGTCGCAGCCCTTGCCACTGTGCCTGCAGGGCGTTCAAGGTACTGGCTGCGTCGGCTCGGTGCCAGACAATGGGTTTCCTGCCTGCGCTTTTGACAGGTTTTTCCAGCCGCTGCCAGCGCAGGCGTTCCAGGCCACCCACCCATTGGTTGATGAACTCGGCCATGGTTTCGGTGGTGGCTTCGGCCTCCTCGCTCCAATGGGTCTTGCCCAGGCTCTGAAAACCGGCGGCAATGGCCTCGGCTTCCTGTGCAACGCCTTGCGCGGCAACCACTGCATATCGACACGACGCGGCATCGGGTTTGTTTGCCTGCTGTGCCAACAGATGCTCCAGCGCGCCAAACCCTTTGGCGGGCCCTCCGATGCGCTCCAGCGCCCGCGTGTCTGCTGGCGCACTCTGGACAGCCTTTTGCAGTGATGTGAGACGAAAGGGTTGAAAGTCGATATTGCGTGCAGAGCGGCGCTCGATCAGTGGCCCCAGCGAGACCGCCGAGACTGTCTCCCAGGCAAGGATGGTGGTGCGCAGCTGTTCTGCGGCGGCCATCAGTTGTGCTGCCTTGTCTTGCTGCGGCGCCGCGCAGTAGCGTTCGATGGCCGGTGCCAAGGCGAGCGCTGCGGCTTTGAACCTTTCTGACTGTGGCGCATACCAGCTCCCATACACGCCTTGGGCGGCATGGGCACTGGTGTAGAAGGGAATAGCGACGTTTGGCGCCATATCCTGCGCCTGGGCCGACGGAGTCGGCGCGATGGCAAGCAGCACGGGAGCAATGGCCGCAACGAGGCGCTTTACCGCAGGCACATGCATGGTGGGAGGGTTCATCGTGATCTCGGGTGACTCAAAGCGAATTGACAAATTTCACCAGCGCATCGCGGTCATCGGCGCCAAGCTGGCGTACCGACTCGCGGGCTGCTTCGGCCTCGCCGCCGTGCCACAGAATGGCTTCGAGCACACCGCGGGCGCGCCCATCGTGCAGGAGGCGCTGGTGGCCATTGACATCGGGGATCAATCCGATGCCCCATAGCGGCGGCGTGCGCCACTGGCGGCCATTGGCCATGAAGTCAGGACGCCCGTCGGCAAGCTCCGGGCCCATGTCGTGCAGCAGCAGATCGGTATAGGGCGTGATGGTCTGGCCCGACTGGCTGGGGCTACTCAAACGCGGGAAGGGCGGCTGGCCGGTGCGATAGCTTGGGCGGTGGCATTGAGCACACTGCATGGCGTGAAAGAGTTTCTCGCCGCGCAGCACCTGCGGTGCATCCGGGTTGCGCCGGGCAGGTGGCGCCAGCGTTGCCTGGTAGAAGATCACATCGTCCAGCGCCTTGTCGTCGATTTCCACGCCCTGATGGCTTTTGCCATGCGGGGCATCGAGGCAATCCTTTTGCTGCAGTGTGCATGCGGGCTGCGCAAAGCGTGAAGAGGTGATGCCAATGTCACCGACAAAGGCACTGGCCGTTTGGTGCGCCAGCGTGGCTACATTGGCCTTCCAGCCAAAGCGCCCGAGCATCATGCGCTCGCCGTAGGCGTCCCAGACCAGGTTGGCCTGGCCCTTGATGGGCCCTGGTGCTGCGGCCTGTGCGGCCGCATTGGCATGGATTTCAGACTCGGGAATGGCTTCGAGCAGGCCCAGGCCAATCACCTGCGGGGCGATACGGGGGCTCACCATGGTGGCCGGTGATAGCGGGCCGTAGCCCAGCTCCGTGATCTGGTAGAGGGGCTTTTCCAGCGAGTAGGGTGTCCCGTCGCCAAACTGGCCGGTAATGCTCTCGTAGTGGATACGCACCTGTCCTTCCGGTTTGACGCCCGTAATGCCAAAGGTGTTGAGCTGGTCGCCATAGACAGGTTCTGGCAAAGGGCCTCCGTGGGCATCCTGACCTGGAATCGACAGACGCAGCAGCAGCCCTGCAATGGGAGGGCGTTCACCCAGCGCATTGCGAAAATCGGGCGGCTGCGCGCGCCCATCCTGCACATGGCAGCCTCCGCAGGAGCGGGCCAGAAAATGCGGACCGAGCCCGTCGCGGGCCTTGGTCGAAGCAGGCGCCTCCACCCAGTTGCGCTTGAAGAACGAGTTGCCAATGACAAAGCGCGTGCGCTCGGCATCGGCCAGGTTCGACGCTGGCAGGGAGAAGGCGTTGCGACCGGAGGCATGCACGGTCGTGTCACCGCCCGGTTGCGCAGTCCGGGCAGGGGGCTCGAACAAAGGTGCCGCAGTTGGCGCTTGCTGGCCGTGTGCCAGATGCATGAGCCACAGCACGCCACAGGTGGAGGCGGCTGCGGTACCCAGAACAGACAGGAGACGGGGGCGAGACAATGATTGCATGGGGAAGCTCACGCCGGCACCGCTTCTGCTGGTGCCATCGCCGGGCTGAAGACGGCGCCTCTGGTTGGTATTGCTGGCATCAAGGCTGAACCAGATTCAATTGATGGATGCCGATGGCACTGGCCGCTTCAACCAGGTCCTTGCTCTGCTGGGTCAGGCTGTCGATCGTGACCTGGATTTTGCTGCGCGCTTCGGGGTTGCGTTCGCCCTGAATCGCCTGGTCAAAGGGAGCAGGAATCGCCTCTGCAGCCTTGACCGAAGCGCTGATCTGCTGGCCGGTCTTGGCGGCCAGTTCCGCATTGCGCGTGGTGACCAATTGTTGCAGGCTGGGGCCCTGAAGCAGGGTTCCATCCAGTCGTTTGTACTCCCCCAGCCACACGTTTTTGATGCCCAAAGCGTTGGTGACGGCGTCCCGGTGGGTATTGTCCGAAAAGCACGAGTGCTCGTCTTCCTGATCGCGACTGGCAAGCGCCACTTCGAGCCGCTCACCTGCGAGTTCGCTACGCGAGAGCGATCCAAGGCCTACCAAAATCTTGCGCAGCGACTCCTGCCCACCTTTTTCAAACCGGCTGCGGTAGTTGTTCTTGGAGCCCTTCTGCCACTGGCGGGCAACCGCCTGCAGGTCATCGATGAGCAGGCTGGTGATCGTCTGCAGGTACAGGCGGCGTCGTTCGGCGTTGGGTTTCTTGCCGGTGACGAAATCGGTGTAGGGGCGGTCGCCCGGACCGTCGGCGCTCAGGTCCTGGCCCCAGAGCATGAATTCGATGGCGTGCCAGCCCGTGGCGATATTCTCCTCGCCATCACGTTCGTTGAGCGCCGACAGGTTTTTCTTGGTGATCGCAATTTTGGGATTGTTGATGAGGCCCGCCTTGGCATTGCCTTCGACGTAGTCGACATAGGACTCATCCATGGGCCAGGCGTTGATGCGCCCTTCGGGACCATTGTCGTCGTCGATCGGTCCGCCATAGAAGCGAAAGGCTTCGGATTGACCGTAATATTCGCGCGCTCCAAGCCAGGCCTTGCGAGCTTCTTGCAAACCGGCCTCCGAGGGCTTGGCCAGGAACTGCGCAATCACCTTCTGCATGGCCTTGGCCGAGGTGATGCTGTCCTCATAGTTGGCAGACACCAGGGCTGCGTAGTGCTTCACCACATCCTCCGGTTTGACACTGGCGGCGGCAACGAGGACGTTGGCGTGCGCGGAGCCCTGTACGTCTGAAGAAACGGTCGAAGCTGCATGAACGGTGTTTCCCACAGTGATGACACTCAGGGAAAGAAGGCTTGCGGTAAGGAGCTTTTGCATGGCTGGAAAGAATGGTTTGGATGGCAGTTGCAGATCAGAAGGTGCGGGCCACGGAGCCCTGAGGGCACCGTGGTCTGGTCACCTTCAGTGCGTATTTTTTAGAACGACACGGTGGCCGACAGTTTGAAGGTGCGTGGCGCACCCGGCATGACAAAGCCATCGCCAAAGATGCCGATCCAGTACTTTTTGTCGGTCACGTTTTCCACGCTGGCATTGAATCGCACTGGCGTGTTGCCAAACTTGGTGGCGTAGCTGGTGTTCAGGTCAAAGCGATTCCACGATGGCACCCGCAGTTTGTTGCCCGAATCAGACCATTGCGATCCGGTGTAGATCATCCTTCCGCCGACCTTGAGGCCTTGTACCGGAGTTTGCCAATCCAGGCCGATGCGGGCACGCCACTCGGGGGTGCCGTAGGTGTCGCGGCCGGTATTGCGCTGCTCTGATTTGATATGGGTGATGCCACCCAGCAGTGCCAGCTCCTTGGTCAGGTTGCCGTAGGTGCTCCATTCCAGGCCTCTGAGGCGTTGCTCGCCGTCGCCGGTCAGCGTGGGTAGGGTACCGCCGTTATTGACGCTGATGAACGATGGGCGCTTGATCTCGTAGGCGCTGATGGTGTGGGTCAGCTCGCCGGTCTGCAGTTTTACGCCCAGCTCGACCTGTTTGGTGACCTTGGGAGCCAGGGCCTGGCCTTCATTGGCGTAGCCCAGACCCACGACCTGGCCCGGCTCCAGACCTTCCGTATAGTTGCCAAAGAGTGATACTTTGTCGCCCCAGGGTTGCAGTACGCCGGCAATCATGGGCGAGAAGCGGCTTTCGCTGTAGTTGGAGTAGGGCATCTTCACGGTCTGGTGGCGCCCGCCGATGGTCAGCAGCACGGTGTCTCCGGCAAATCCCATGGTGTCGGCAACGGCCAGCGAACGGAAGTTGTTCTTCGTGGCCACGCGCGCAGATCCGTAACCAGTCCACTCCGGAGCCGGTGGGAATACGGGCGTGACCGGGTCGTACATGTTGGTGGTGTAGCAGTAGTTGCAGGCGTTGTTGTTGGTGCCCTCGGTGATCCGCAGCACATTGGCGGAGAGTTGCAGCCTGTGCTTGATGCTGCCCGTATCGAACTTGCCGATCACTCCGGCCTCGGCGGTACGGCGCTGCGAGCGGGTGTCCACGTTGTAGATGGCACCGCGTGTGGTGCCGTCTACACCGGTGACAAAGGCGCGGGTGCCGAACATCAGACCCTGGCCCTCGGAGCTGGAGCCGCCTGCGGCCGCATAGCCTTGCCAGTTCTGATTGAAGTCGAACTCGGCGCGGGCCAGCACGCCGCTGTTGTCATACTTGCCATGGGTGCCCCGGAACATGTTGGTGTCGCCCTTGGGCGGATCCAGCAGGCGACCTACGCCGGGAATGGCCGATGTTCCCAGAAAATTGAACATGCCGGGGCTGCCGTTGTCGATCGTGTTGACGCTGTTGTACAGATCCAGCGAGAAGCGGGCATTGTCTCCCAGGTAGTCCAGCGCCAGTGCGCCGACTTGGCGCTTCTGGCTTTCGTCCTTGGCACCCATCTCGCCATCGCCATAGACGCCGTTGAAGCGCAGACCCAGGCGCTTTTCGTCGCCAAAGCGCTTGCCCACGTCGGCGTGCGCCTGGAAATAGGAGTGCGAGCCATAGGTGACCGTCAGGTCGGCAATGGGCTGCGCCAGCGCGCGCTTGGTCACCATGTTGACCGTACCGGCCACACTGGACGCTGGGGGCATGCCCGAGAGCAGAACATTGGGGCCGCGCAGCACTTCGATGCGCTCGAACATCTCGACGGGCACCGAGTTGGCCGGTGCAATGCCATACAGGCCATTGGTGGCGATGTCGATGGCTCCCATGTCCAGGCCACGCAGATTGAAGTTCTGCAGCATGTGGTTCTTGTTGGTGGTGAAGACGACGGCAGACTCGTTCTCCAGCACATCCTGCAAGGTCAGCGCCGACCAGTCCTCGGCCAACTCGCGCGTGTAGGCGTTGACATGCACGGGCGCTTCCATGATGGATGTGGCGCCCAGGATGCCCAGACGTGCACCCGACGCCGCCTTGTTGCCTGGCGCGCGATTGGGTAGATCTTCGCGCTCGTACTTGCTGCGCACCGTTACGGTAGGCAATGCAGCTTCATTCTGCGTGGAGGCGGTTTGAGCGAGCGTGTTGGTGCCGGCGGCGGTCAGGGCCAGCGCAATCGGGGTGAGTCGCAGTCGGCGTCGGATATTGGCGTTCATGGAAGGTGCTTTCTGTCAATAAATCGATTGAGATTTGAGAATGGGTTTCAATGAATTCGTACGCCTGAGTGACAACGCTGCCATCACCGCTGTCTCCAGGCCAGCCAGCCAAAGAACAGTGCCAGCACCATGCAGGTTGCACCCAGCAGCACGCCATCCGGGCCCGGGCTCAGCGCCACGGCTAGGGGTACCAATGCATTGCACAGCGCCGTGAACCACAGCAGGCTGCGTGCTGCACGCTCGGTTCCGCGCCAGATTGCCCAGGTGATGCAAGCAGCAAAGACCGCGTAGAACACGCTTTGGTGCAATACGTTCAGATCGGCCAGGCGGGGTGCAAACCAATGGGCGAGCACCAAGGTGGCTGGCAACGCAGCGGCACAACCCAGGCAGACGCCCTGTGTGAGGGCAGAGACAATGCGCACGTGACGCGGACGCTCCATGGCGCCTCCGTCTTGCGGTCGCCGTGCACGCTTGGTGCGCGTCTCGATCCACAGGAGGTTGCCGGTGTAGAAAAGCAGTGCGCCCGACAGACCCAGCAGCAGGTACAGCACACGCACCGTGTCGCCGCCATAGCTGCCAAAGTGCAGCGAAAACAGGCTGCTGAGCAGCGCGGTGGAGACGGCGCCGCTGGCTCCCGGCAGGTAGTTGCGGTCATAGATTTCGCCGTTGCCCAGATTCACGAAAGCGAGGCCGTAGCGCGAGGCGCGCTGAAAGTTGCGCTCGTCACTGCCGCCAACCACTGCCACCGTCCCTGTCGGCTGCATGACATAGTCCAGCGCAAGAGGCCGGAAATCCGGAACCTGTTGCTGCACGCGGTGCCTGATCTCGCTGGGCGGCAGCCAGTCGGTACGAACCACCTTGGGCGGCGCAATACTGTCGCGCGCCACGGTGGGGCGCAGGCCATCCTGGTAAATGAACTTGTCCTGCGCCAGATACACCATGTCGTGCAGGCCGAACACAGCCGCGCTCAGCGCGATCACCAGATGGAATGGCAGGCTGGCGACACCCAGCAGGTTGTGAACGTCCAGCCACATGCGTTTGAGGTTGGCGCCCAGACGCAGGTAGAACAGATCCTTGACCAGTGAGGGCAGCAGCACCACGACGCCTGACACCAGCGCCAGGGCATAGGCAAGGGAGACGAGACCAATCAACGGCTCGGCCACCTCAAGGGGAATGGGCAGGCCGCCCTTGCGGTGCAGGTAGTCCACGAAATTACCGCTGGTGTCGTCATCCCGCGGCATGCTGTCCATACGCAGGAGTTGACCATCCGTGCCGAGCTGCCACCAGACCGGGTCCTCACCGCGCACCATGTGCGCCAGCGCGGGTTGGGCATTGTCGGCGCCAGGCCAGCGCAAACGCACGCGCCCCTTGATGCCGGGGTTGGCATCCAGAAAGGCCTTGGCCAGTGCATCGCCGTCGTTGCTGATGGCGCTGGAGGCCGGTGCGGGAGGCTGCGTCCAGCGGGTGATTTCGGCTTCCAGCATCGAGAAAGCGCCTGCATAGAAGGCCACATACAGCACCAATCCGCAGAGAATTCCGACCCAGGTGTGAACAGCCAGGTAGTCCTTGACAGTCTGCGCCTTCATTGCAGCACCTTCCAGGCTGCAAAGGCTGCAGCATTGGCCAACAGGAGCGCCGTCGTGCATTGCCTGCGGCTCTGGGCCAGAAAGGCCACGCATGGTGCAACGGCCCACAGCAACACCGCCAACCACATGGCAATCTGGTCGCGTACGGGTACGAAAGCGGGCAGCAAGCCGCCATACATCAGCAGCCAACTGAGCCACAGCGCCAGTGGAAATCCCAGCAGGAAGCCTGTCAGCCCCTTGAACAGCAGATGGCGCGGGATGGGCGCAGCTTGGTCGGTGCGACTCATCGGGCGCCTTTCTTCGCCTGGCGACGTGTTGCTTGCCAGTAGCTCAGGCAGGGCAGGATCAGGATCATCACGGACAGCGCCAGCGCAATGGAGACGGCCAACCCCAGCCCGGAGGCATGCACCAGCCATACCGCCAGCATGGCCGCCAATGAACCCAGCAGAGTGCCCGGCCAGCCGCGTAGCGGGCCATCAACGCGATGCGTGGCACAAAGAAAAAGCCAGCCGCATACAGCAGCCAGCACAATACCAATCCACATGAATAGAATTAATAATGAGAATAATTATCAATTATATTATCAATGAAAAGATGAGGAACCCTTCCGGCCACGCGATGTTGCTTAAATCCATCTTTCGCAGAAGCGCGCCGCTGGCTTCCGGCTGTTTCAGGAGAGGCTGGCCCATTGCGCCCCGGTTGTATTCCGCATGCAGTCTGGCGGCCGCGGCAGATTCGGCCGGTGTGTATACGGTCTGGAGTCGAAGGTGACTGTAGAAACTACTCTGCGGCGCGGTGTCAGTCCTGGAATGTGGTTCCTGCGGAGACGTTCATGCGCGAGATGGGACTACATCGCGCCAAACGCATGTGGTTCACACTTGGAGTCAAGACAGAACGCAGGAGCCAAGCCATGATTCAGCCCCCAGACCCGATTCTCCCCGAGAACCCAGATCTCCCCAATCAGCCCACGCCGGTGCCTCATAAACCGAACGAGCAGAATCCGCACGTCCCGCCACCTCTGCATCCGTATCCGGGAAGCCCTGACCACCCTAGCCCGGGTCATGCCCCTGGTGAAAAGGAACCGCAGGCACCTCAGCCGCTCGGGGACAACTCCCATCGCTGACGCCAGAGGTCCCCTGTGGAATCCGTGCCAAATGTACGCGGATCGCCCGAGCCCGCGTTCAGACCACGGCAGGGGAGGGGGAGATTTTCTAAGGATGTTCTACAGAACGCTGTGCCAACCGCTCCCGCTGCTCTGCCAGGAAATCCATCAGCACCCGGATCTTGGCGGGCATCTGCGCGCGCGAGGGCACGTACAGATAGAAGCCAGGAAATGGTAGACACCAGGCACTGAGAACCCGTATCAGTGAGCCATCCGCCAGGTGCCTGCGCACGCACAGGTCGATGTGCTGCACCAGCCCCACGCCCTGCAGTGCAGCCTGCAGCATGCTGTCGTCGTCATTGAATACGGCATTGCCCTGCGGCTCGAAAACCACGGTGCGCCTTTCTTCATTGGGAGAAGTAAACGACCAGCGGTCGATGGTGCCACTAGAGGTAAAGCGGTAGGCCAGGCAGTTGTGTTTCACCAGGTCTGCGGGTGTCTCGGGCGCGGCGTGCCGCTGAAAGTAAGCCGGAGAGCCCACGATGGCCATTTCAAGTGGGGGAGTGATGGGCACTGCCACCATGTGTTCATCCAGGCTCTCGCCCAGGCGAATGCCTGCATCCAGCCCTTCTGCCACGATGTTGGAAAACCCATCGTCCATCGCCAATTCGAGCCGCAGTTTTGGGTAGCGCGCCAGGAACGTACCCATATGCGGCTCGATCAGCAATCGCGCCGCGACGCGCGAGGTGTTCATGCGGATAAGGCCCGAGGGCTCGGCCTGTGTCTCGCCCAATTCGGACACCGCCCGCTCGACGGCAGTCAGTGCAGGCGCAAGAACATCTAGCAGCCGCTGTCCTTCCTCGGTCAGCGACATGTCCCGCGTTGTGCGGTTGAGCAGTCGTACGTTCAACTGCCGCTCCAGGGCCTTGAGTTGCTGAGACAGCGCCCCGCGCGTCACCTCCATCTCTGCAGCAGCCTTGGTGAAACTGCGATGGCGGGCGATGTGCGCAAACCAGGTCAGGGAGAACACAAGAGAAGGTTCAATGGGCATTTGTTTAGTTTAACTAATCACTCATATCTTTGAAAGCCTATTTATCAAATCCAATTGCATCCCTACCATTCAATCTAATGCTTCATCTTTCTGCACATTTGTGTTTGCCACCGGAGAATTTCATGCCAGTCTCAGCTTCCAAGGTCACGTTCAAGAATCTCAATGGCCAAGGTGTCATGATGGCCGCAGTCATCCACTTTCCCACTGGTTTCGATGAGGCCTTGAAGTACCCTGCAGTCGTCGTTTCGCACCCGGGCGGTGGGGTAAAGGAGCAGACCGCTGGTCTATATGCTCGCAAGCTGGCCGAGAGCGGCAGCTTCATCACCATCGCTTACGATGCCTCGTACCAAGGCGAGAGCACCGGCCTGCCGCGCCAGTTGGAGAACCCCTCCATCCGCACCGAAGACGTCAGTGCCGTTATCGACTACCTGACCACCTTGCCTTATGTGGATGCAGAGCGCATCGGTGCCATGGGAATCTGCGCCGGCGCCGGCTACAGCGCCAATGCCGCCATCAACGATCGCCGCATCAAGGCGCTGGGCACGGTCAGTGCCGTGAACATCGGCCAGATGTTCCGCAACGGCTGGGAAAACACCATCAAGGAGCCGACGCCGTGGGCTACATCGACTTCGGCTCCCAGGCGCGCACGGCCGACGCCAGCAAGGCTGAGCTAGCCACCTTGCCATTGGCTCCGATGCGTGAGGAAGACGCACCCAACGCCGAGCTGCGCGAGGCCTGGGAGTACTACCACACATCGCGCTGCGAACACCCCAACGCTCCTGGCTTCATGACTGCGCGCAGCCTGACGCAAATCATCACCTACGACGCTTACAGCAAGGCCGAGGCCTTCCTGACCCAGCCATTGCTGACGATCGCCGGCAGCGTGGCCGGTAGCAAGTGGATGAGCGACGACTTGCTGGCTCGCGCGGCCAGCCAGGACAAGCAGATGTATATCGTCGAAGGGGCAAACCATATGTCGTTGTATGACGTGCCCGGGTACGTGGACGAGGCTGTGTCCCAACTGGCTCCGTTTTTCCAGGCTAGGCTGTAAAGCCATTGAAGCCGTGTTGCCAGCGCAGTAGAGATCGGTGCTGGCGCCCTCAACCTTCATGAGTTGCACTATGAACAACAGTTTCACCATCCAGACCGTCCGTTACCCCAATCTGGGCTGGGACATCGCCGCTGACCTCTATCTGCCGGCAGGCTTCGACCAAACCAAGAAGTACCCGGCCATCGTCAGCACCCACCCGATTGGCAGTTGTAAGGAGCAGACGGCCGGAAATATCTACGCCAAGGGCCTGGCAGAAGCGGGTTTCGTGGTTCTTGTGCACGATGCGAGTTTTCAGGGAGCCAGCGGCGGGATGCCTCGCTTCATCGAAGACCCTTCTATTCGCGTCTCCGACATCCGCTTCGCGGTGGACTACCTGCAGTCGCAGCCCTTTGTGGATGCCGACCGTATCGGCGCCATTGGCGTATGCGGCGGTGGTGCCTACACCGTGCATGCGGCCATTACCGACCATCGCATCAAGGCCTTGGTCTCCATCACCGGCGTGAACTACGGCCGCCTGATCCGCGAAGGCTTTGCCCAGTTCAAGCCCCGTGAACTTGCCGTTGGCATCGCGCAGATGCGCATGGCCCAGGCCCAGGGCGGTCCGCGCGATGCAGCCAATCTGCTTCCCGAATCGGTTGAGGCCGCTCGAGAGGCGGGCATTACCGACATTGATGTGCTGGAAGCTACCGAGTATTACAAGACTGCGCGCGGCCAGCAGCCGAACGGCGCCACCAGCCAGTTAATGTCGTTCAGCGGCGCTGCCATGGGCTGGGACGCATTCCTGTACGCGGAGGTACTGCTGACCCAGCCGCTGATGGTGGTGATCGGTGACAAGCCCGGCGGCTTTGGCGCCTATCGCGACGGCTGGGAGATCTACAGCCGTGCCGCTTCGGCCAACAAGCGCATCATCGTCGCCGAGGGCTGGTCGCACTATGACCTGTACGACAAGCCCGAGCCAGTCGCGATTGCCATGGCGCAGATGGTTCCGTTCTTCCAGGACAATCTGTAAATCGCCACGGTCACGAAAAAGTATTGATACTTGGCGCCAGTGGCCAGATTGCCCAGTGGGTTGTCAGGCTGCTGGTCAGCGACCGGAACCTGGGCCAGGCCTTGCTGCTGCGTGATCCTGGGAGGCCTGCTGGCAGCGAACCCACCAATGCCAAGGCCGTGATCGGCAACGTGCTGGACGGAAAGCTGTTCAGGCAGGCCATGGTCGGCCAGGATCTCGTCTATGCCAATCTGGCCGGTGAAGACCTGGACAAGCAGGCGCATGCCGTGATTGCCGCCATGCCGGCGGCAGGCGTCCAGCGTCTGGTCTCCGTGCTTTCGCTCGGCATCTACGGCGAGGTACCCGGCAGGTTTGGCCAAGGTAGCCGATCCACCATCGCAGAGGGCCTCTGACCAGACTGCTGCGCGGCCAGTCTGTTCGAGGCCTCAGGCCTCGCATGCACCATTGTGCGCCCGGCTTGGTTGATTGGATGCGGACGAGGTCGACTATGAGTTGACCAGCAGGAATGGGCCGTTCAAGGGTACTGTGGTCTCGCGCCGCAGCGTAGGCCCACTGATCTCCGAGATCATCGCCAGGCCCGGGGCGCATGTGGGGGTGGTGGTTGTGGAGTCTGGGTGCGGGATGCGCCGCCCAAATATCCAACGCATTCGCCATCTTCCGGGTTTCTGGAATGAACGCTATCAACAGAGGTCATTGGGGGATACCACTGGTGTCGAGTCCTGCCCTTGATGTGCCGCGAACCTTCCCATTGTCGGCCAGCATGGATTTCAGAGAGAAGAACCTGCCACAGGGCAGTGACGGCAATTGCCGTCGTTGAATGGGTACACCTTTTCAGAAGTGTTGCACAAATCCGGCCCGCAACTGGTTGGAATCACACATGCCGAAAGAGTCTCATCCTAGGGGGCAGCCAGCTCCGGGGAGGGTAGGTGAGTTTTACCGATACTTTCAGCGAATGCTTAAATATTTGATAAATATAGATAATCTATTAAATTTTGTTAATTAATATATTAATAATATGAAAATATATATATTCGAGTTTTTATAACATTTTTAAAAATGAGGAGATGCGGTGATGCGTTCTACATCGAATCCAATGCCAGTAGCCAAGCCGTGGAGGCTCCTTGGGGTATTTGCTTTTGCCGTAGCCAATACCTTGCCCGCTTGGGCTCAATCGGTTCCCAACGCCTGTCAGATTTCTGTGGGCTACGCCCCGGTCGTAGTGCCGCCGTCTGCTGCTGTTTCGCCTGTACCAGGGCTGTCGATGCTCGGTGTGGGTTTGCTGGCTGCTGTGTTCGGACCGGTTGCCTGGAAATATCGTGGTCGGATCAGTGCAGGCAAAGTGCTGTCCGTACTTCTGGCTGTGGGCGCGATGACGGCATTTGTGCATAGCGAAAACTCCCTCATCGCCGCTGTTCGGGCTGCAGCGCTCTATGAGCTTGGCGATGCCAATGGTGGAACCATGGCGGACTCCCAAATTTCCTTTGCGTCACCTTCGCCACTTGTCACTCTCAGCAATACAAGTGGGAAGCGCATGCGTATTACCAGCAATGGAAACACGTCTGAGACAGGCACCTGTGTCGTGGGTTCCGAGTTGGCACCTGGTGCCTCGTGCACAACACAAGCGGTGTGCCCAGTCGTTATCCCTATCGAGGTCGCAAGTGAGCCGACATCGGGATGTGACACGAATGCCCAGATTGACAGCTTTTCATGGGCGGCAACTGACGGCACCTCCAGTGGTTCCGTGACTGATTTTGCCCCGCTGCTGGCTACGCCCCCTGCTACCAATCCTGCGGTGTCAGGTATGGTGACCGACTTCACCTACACGCGTTCGGCGACGCAGCCTGAATATGATGCCAACAGTGTTCTGACCAATGCCTTGGCTCTTGGGTCTGGCGTTGTCACCATTACTGCGACCGCGCCACAAGGCTATGGGTTTGGAAGCACCCTTTCGCCAACACAGACATGGACGATTCCGTATTTCTGCCAGTCCAGCGGTGGCGGCGGGAGCGGAGGGAATAACTAGATTGCGGGTGTTGCAGTCAATCCAAGATCCGACCCATCGGAGATGGTAGGGCATTTGCGCCAATGCAGGGTTGGGTCTCTGGATCGCTCAGGCTGCAGGGCAGATGCTTGCCATCTGATCGGAAATCGGGGCATCAAGTCGAAAGCGCCTGTTCGCCCTTTGCCGAGGCTGGCTTCAGATGAGGTGGGGCATCGCAGCCAGCCCAATGGTGGGTTTCAGTTCAGATGTGGAGCGCAAATCTGAACTTACTACACCAGTACCCGTTTTCAATGTGCGCTGTGTTGGAGCCCGATCCATTGAGCAGCAGCAACGGCTTGAAGCGATTGCTCACGGCTATCTTCTGGCAAGCTGGCTTTTAAAATAAGTGGGGAAAATCAAAAACCAGTAGCAATCCCTGGGAGTTTTCTTTACAATCCGCCGTGATTTTTGAATGAGATGTATTCTCGTTAAAAATTGCTGCCAGCCCCCATACGGTTTCCGTTCCAGCCACAGCGCCATGCCTCTTGGTCGACCACATCAGGTCGCCAAAAGCCCTCTGTTTGTTTCTGAGTTGCTCATGCTGGAACGCTTGTACCACCCCGCAGGCGGGGTTTTGCCTTTTCGTTTTCGCAGCACCGCTATCGCCGTCGCTGTTATTTGTCTCGTGCCACAAGCCGGATTCGCGCAGCGAACTGCTGGCGAAGCGGAGGAGGCCACGCTGTCGGTGGTGAAAGTCCAGGACCAGGCAGTGCCCACGGTATACGGTGAGGGCACTGATTCGTACATGGCCAAAGGGGTGGAAGTGGGCAAGGCAGCGCAGTCGCTGCGCGAGATTCCCCAGTCGGTGACCGTGGTAACACGCCAGCGCATGGACGATCAGGCCATGCGTACGCTGGATGATGTGATGAACTACACCACTGGCGTGACCCGCGAGGAGAGCTGGCTGGACACCAGCTATCTATCGCGCGGCATGGCGATCACAAACATCCGTTTTGATGGGGGGGCTGCTGCATCGACGCGGGCAGGCACCCGAAGCCTGGATATGGCGCAGTTCGATAGCGTGAGCTTGTTGCGCGGCGCCGATGGCCTGTTTGGCGCGGGCGATGCAGGCGGCGTGCTCAATTTCACCTACAAGCGGCCGCTGGCCCAGCGCCAGACGCAGGTGATGCTCTCGGGCGGCACCATGAACAATTACAGGGCCGAGCTGGATACCAGTGGTGCCCTGAATCAGTCGGGTAGCCTGCGCGGGCGGCTTGTAGCGGTGAACCATGACAGGCGCGAGATGGCAGATCCCTCGCGTGTCAAACGGCAGATGCTATATGGGGCGCTGGAGTTGGACATAACGCCGCAGACGATTTTCACCCTGGGTGGCAGCTATCAGAAGGATCGCAATACCGGCTTCAATGCGAGCTTGCCGCGCTATGCAGATGGATCGGACATTGGTCTGCCGCGCGATACCAACTTTGGCGCACCCTGGAACTGGATGAACCGGGAAAACAAGACTTTGTTTGCCAAGCTGGAGCACCAGTTGAACGACAACTGGTTGATCAAGGGCCAGTTGCGCCATACCCAGTTTAACGAAGGTGTGAACGCTGCGGAGATAGAGAGCGCGCCGGAGCCGGGCTCCCTGTTGGGGGCGGATTGGTGGATTCATCAGGCCAAGTCGCGCGAGCGCGAGACAAGTTTCGATCTGAACCTGCAGGGCGCCTTCGATGCCTGGGGCAAAAAGCACGATGTGATCCTGGGGATCGACCAGCAACGCACCAGCAACCATTCGCGCAGTCTGTGGCCGCGCATTGGCCCTGCTGATGTATTCGATCGTGTGCCGCCAGTCGATCCCGGCTACCCGCTGGGGGACTGGACGAGCGGCTCGCGGCAGCAGACCCAGAAATCGGGCCTGTATGGCTCGGTGCGCTTGCGCCCCGTTGATCGCTGGGCGGTGGTGCTGGGTGGGCGCTACGTGCTGCAGGATCGCAACAATCAATACGATATGGATGGCCTGCAAACGGCCAGGAGCCGCGAATCACACGTGGTGGTGCCTTACGCAGGCCTGGTGCATGAGCTGACGAAAACCACCAACGTGTATTTCAGCACGGCCGAGATCTACCAGTCGCAGGCTGGCAAGTTCTCTGCGCCATTGCCGGGTGCGCCACTCGACCCGGTGCGCGGCCGCACCTATGAGTTGGGCATCAAGAGCGAAGTGAAGCCCGGCATGATTGCGAGTGCGGCGTTGTTCCATACGGAAAAGAAGGGGGAGGCGGTCTATGACCCTGCCTATCCGCAGACCGATTGGCGCGGCGGCTGCTGCTATTTCCGCGACGGCTACAAACTCAGCAAGGGGATTGATCTGGAGCTGACGGGGCGCATCACACCGCAATTGCAGTTGGCCGTGGGCTATACCTACAACAGCAACGAAGACCGGCGCAAGGACGATGCGCAGTTCAGCACCACCACTCCGCGTCACCTGTTCAAGGCCTGGGCGGACTACCGTCTGGACGGGGAGCTTGCCGGCTGGAGTGTGGGCGGCGGCGTGGTGGCGCAAAGCTCCAACTACCGCTCGGGAACGCTCAATGCCTATAACCCGGTGAGTGGCCGCTACGACGGGCCCTCGCGCGCGTACAAATTCAGCGCACCGGGCTATGCCGTGTGGTCGGCGCGGGTGGGTTATGCCATCAACAAGGATTGGAGCGTTGCGCTGAATGTGGGAAACCTGTTTGACAAGACCTACTACAGCACGGTCGGCTATGCGGGCTACGGCAATTTTTATGGTGAGAAACGCACGGCCACCGTGTCGCTCAAGGGCAAGTTCTGAGAGGGCTGGGCAATGGTGTCATCTGCTGACTCGTCATCAGGTTGGAGTCTGGTCTCGCGCATCGCAGCAGCCGTATGCGGGGGGTATGCACTGGTCAGCGCCTGGGTGGTGCTGTGCGGTGCGATGAGTGCCGAGCGCACGCAGACCATTCTGGGCGGTATGCAAACGAGCTGGCCGTGGTACGTGGCGGTCGTGGTATGGGCTTTTTCGCCGGTACCGCCGCGCCGCATTTGGGGTGTGCTGTTGGGCTTGCTGGCCTTCATGCTGGGCACTGCTGCATTGCTGGTGCACTGGGGAGGCCGCTGATGGTGCAGTCCAGACAATCCTTTGGGGCAGGGCAAGGCGGTTTTCGTCAGGCCCAGTCCTGGCTTCACACCTGGTGCGGACTGTGGTTTTCCTGGCTGCTGTTTGCGGTGTTTCTCACTGGTACGCTGGCGGTGTTCGAGGAGTCGATCAGCCATTGGATGACGCCTGAGCATCACGCAGACGAGGCCAAGGCCGCAGATGCGCAAGCCAGTGTGCCCGCGGTTTCGCTGAGCCAGCGCCTGCAGTGGGGTCTGGCCTATATGGAAAGGCACCATCCGGGTGCAACGATGTGGGAGCTATGGCCGGCCGATCCCCAAGGCGGAGGCGATTTGCGCGTCTACTGGTTTGATGCCAAGGGCCAGTACGCGGCGGCCCAGCTCGATCCCCTGACGGGCGAGGAGCTGAAGGCGCAGCCTGGTGCCCGGCAGAGGCAAACCTTGGGCGGGCACCATTTCGTCACCTTTCACTATGAACTGCACGCCGGCCAGATCGGTTTGTGGATCGTGGGAGCCGCTGCGCTGGCGATGCTGGTGGCGCTGGTGAGCGGGGTGATCACGCACCGTCGCATTTTCAAGGATTTCTTCACATTCCGTCCGCACAAAGGACAGCGCAGCTGGCTCGACGCACACAATGCCGTAGCCGTGCTGACCCTCCCTTTTCAGCTGGTGATTGCCTATACCGGGCTGGCATTGTCGAGCTTGACATTTCTGCCTGCCGGTATGGTGACGTACTTTGGTGCGGACGAGGCGGCGCGCAAGGATTTTGTCACCAGGCTCAATGAGCCGGGCAAACCACAGCGTTCGGGCCAGCCGATGGCGGTGCCAAACCTGGAGCCCTTGGTGTTGCGTGGTCAGAAGTTGATGGGGCAGCCCGTGCGCGCCGTGGTGGTGGACTACCCGGGTGACGCCGCAGCGCGCGTGGGAGTCTATGGCTGGAATGATCCGCAAGAGCTGCGCAGACGCCTGAGCCCGACCACTGGCATGGTCATGTTCTCGGCTGCCAGCTCGGAGGTGTTGCAGCTGCGCCAACCGGGCGGGGTCGAAGGGGGCTCGCCTGCGCTGACACAGTCGGTGATTGGCAGCTTGCACATGGTCAACTCGGGCGGTCTGCTGCTCAAGTGGCTGTACTTTGTTTGCGGCATGGCAGGCAGCGCCATGATGGCGACGGGTGCCATCCTGTTCGTGGTCAAGCGCCGAGGAAAGCACCTGACGGAGTTTGGTGGTGCCTCTGCCAAGGTATACCGTTTGATCGAAGGACTGAACGTGGCCGCCATCGCCGGTCTGGGCATTGCCTGCATCGGCTATCTGTGGGCGAACCGCCTGGTGCCACTGGGGCTGACGCATCGCGACGACTGGGAGCTGGCGGTGTTCTTTGTCATGTGGTTGCTGGCGTTGGTGCACGCCTGGCTGCGTCCTCCCGCCCTGGCGTGGCGCCAGCAGATGGCGCTGTTGGCGGCGCTGTGCCTGTTGCTGCCGGTGCTCAATGTACTGACCACCGGCGACCAGCTGTTGGCATATGTGCAAGAGGGCGATTGGGAGAGTGCTGGTGTCGAGTTGACCGTGGTGGCCTTTGGGCTGGCGGCGGCTGCTGCGTGGCACCGGATGCGGCGTGCACCAGCCATCACCGTGCGCAACCGGCGAAACGTGACGCTGCCAGCGGCCACTGTGACGGTGGCCGCTGCCGAGCAGAAAGGGCTGTCATGAACGTCTGGCAAGCTGGTTTGCTGGCCACCGCCTGGGCGCTTGGGGGCATGACTGCCTTGGCTTTGGCCATGGACCGCCACTACACCCAATGGAAGGCAGCGGACGAAGTGCCCGTGGCAACACGCCGCTGGCTGAGGCTGTGTGGGGCGGTATTGCTGGCGGCCGTCTGGTGGCCAGCCGTTACGGGTTGGAGCGTAACGATGAGCAGCATTTTCGTGCTGGGCTTCTGGAGCCTGGGCGCGCTGTTGACCGTTGCCGGCCTGGCGCTGTCTCCACGCTGGCTTGCAAGACTGGCAACGGCAGCTGCCTCGCTTGGCGGCGGCGCCAGTCTGTGGCTGTTGGCGCGCTAGCGCCCGAAATCGCTTGAGGCGCCTGCTGACTGGTGGCCAGAGGCAGGCGCAGTCAGGCACCCATTTCTTGAAAGTACAAGGTCCATGATTTTGAGACAGGGCAAACGCTGGGGCGTTTTCGCTTTGGCGCTGGTGTGCGTCAGCGCTGCCGTTGCAGCCACCTGGTGGGGAAGCCGGCCGCATGTGGAATACCAGACAGCGACGGTGGTGCGCGGTGAAGTGGAGGCAACCGTCACTGCCATTGGTACCTTGCAGCCCCGCACCTATGTGGATGTGGGCGCCCAGGTGTCCGGGCAGATCACACGCCTGATGGTGAGTCCGGGCGCGCAGGTGGAGAAGGGCGCATTGCTGGTGGAGATCGATCCCAGCGTGCAGCGGGCCACCGTCGATGCCGGGCGCGCATCACTGGCAAGCCTGCACGCGCAGATGGCCGAGCAGAGGGCGCAGCTCAAACTGGCGCACCAGCAGCTGGAGCGGCAGCAGCAGATGGCAGCCGAGCAGGCCACGCGGGAGGAAGATGTGCAGACTGCGCAGGCACAGGTGGATGGGTCTACCGCCCGTATCGACCATATCAAGGCGCAGATGCAGCAGACGCAGGCCACCTTGAAGGCCGATGAGGCTCGGCTGGGCTATACCCGTATCTATGCACCGATGGCCGGTACCGTGGTGGCGGTGGATGCGCGTGAAGGGCAAACGCTCAACGCGACCTACCAGACGCCAAACATTCTGCGCATTGCCGATCTCCGCTCGATGACGGTATGGACCGATGTCTCCGAGGCCGATGTGCGCCGTGTGCGCAGTGGCATGCCGGTTTATTTCACCACGTTGGGCAGCGCGGGTCTGGAGCAGCCACGCAGGTGGCGCAGCCAGGTTCGGCAGGTACTGCCAGCTCCTCCGGTGAGCACGCCACCGGCCAGCGCTGGTGCGGGCGCACCGGCGGCTGCCACCAAGGCCGTGACCTACACCGTACTCTTCGATGTTGACAACGAGGACGCGGAACTGATGCCCCAGATGACCGCGCAAGTGGTATTTGTCACCGCCAAGGCCGATCAGGCACTGACGGTGCCTTTGACGGCAGTGCGGACTAGCGACGATGGCAAGAGCCAGACGGTCCGGTTGCTGGGCACCAACCAGGTGCCGCAGGAGCGTACGGTGAAGCTGGGGGTGCGCAGCCGGCATCAGGTGGAGGTGCTCCAAGGTCTGGATGAAGGCGATCGGCTGGTGGTGGGCGAGAGCCGCAGCGACGGTGGCTTGCGATGGTTGCAATGGTGAGCACGGTGCCAGACGCAGCCACAACCGTGCCATTGATATCGCTGCGTGGTATCCGCAAGCATTTTGGCATCGAGGGCAGCGGCCAGGCGCCGGTGACGGTGCTGCACGGCATCGATCTGGAGATTCGGGCTGGCGAGTTTGTTGCTGTGGTGGGCAGCTCGGGCTCGGGTAAATCCACACTGATGAACATTCTGGGCTGTCTTGACCGGGCGAGCGAAGGTTGCTATCGGTTTCAGGGGCAGGATGTCGCACAGCTCGATGCCGATGCCCGAGCCTGGCTTCGACGTGAAGCCTTCGGTTTTGTCTTTCAGGGCTACCACCTGATTGCCAGCGAAAGCGCTGCCGAGAATGTGGAAATGCCATCCATCTACGCCGGCCTGTCCAAAGAGCGTCGCATACAGCGCGCACAAGCCTTGCTGGTGCGATTGGGGCTGCAGGGGCGGCTGGAGCACCGGCCCAACCAGCTCTCCGGCGGACAGCAGCAGCGCGTGTCCATCGCCCGGGCGTTGATGAATGGCGGCAGCATCATTCTGGCAGACGAGCCCACGGGTGCCCTTGATTCGCACAGCGGTGCCGAAGTGATGGCATTGCTGGGCGAGCTGGCCGATGCAGGCCACACCATCATTCTGATCACACATGACCGGGGGGTGGCAGCGCAGGCGCGTCGCATCATCGAGATCGGCGACGGGCGCATTGTCAGCGACACCGCGGCGCATGGCACAGCGGGTTTGAAGCCAGGCCTGCTGACCATGCCCGACCTGGCTGAGTCGCACAAGGGCAGTACATCGAGCGGTCGCACCTGGTTTGCAGAAGTGGCAGAAGCTGCGCGCAGCGCCTGGCGCGGCATGTGCATGAGCCCGATGCGTACCTGCCTGACTCTGCTGGGCATTGTGATTGGCGTGGCATCCGTAATTGTCATGCTGGCCATCGGCGAGGGCGCGCGGCGCAAGGTGGTCGAGCAAATGGGCACCATGGGCACTGCCATCCTCTACATGGGCAGCAAGGCGCCGTCCACTGGCGGGCCGGCCGGGCAACTGACCGAGGAAGATCTGGCGGCTGTGCGTGAGCTGGCCGAGATTCGCCGCGTCATGCCGGTGATTGGTGATCCGGTCACCGTACGGTACGGCAAAGCCGATAAGCAGATCTACGTATTTGCCGCCAGCGAGGAAATGCCGCTGGTGCACCACTGGAAGCTGGCCCAAGGCCGCTACTACACAGGGGCGGAAGATCGTGATCTGGCACCCTTGGTGGTACTCGGCCACAAGGCACATGCGCACTTTTTCCCGGACACCCCCAACCCATTGGGAAGGCAGCTGGTCATCAACAACTCGGCTTTCGAGGTGATTGGTGTGATGAGCGAGCGCGGTGCGGATTCTGGCGCGCAGGACTATGACGACATGGTGTTCATTCCGTACCAGTCGGGCCGTGCGCGGGTGTACCAGACGCAGACCCAGCCCGACTATGTAGTGGTCGAGGCCATGGCATCGGAGCAGGTGCATGACGCCGAGAAGGCCATCCGGCAACTGCTGCTGGCCCGGCATGGTGGTCGCGAAGACTTCGGCATTGGCAATGCGGCCGCGCGCATTCAGGCCGAGGCGGCTACGCGTGAATCGATGGCGGTGATGCTGGGACTGATTGCCGCCGTTTCGCTGGTCGTTGGTGGTATTGGTGTGATGAACGTGATGCTGATGACGGTACGCGAACGCACCCGCGAAATTGGCATTCGCATGGCTGTGGGCGCGCGGCAGCGTGACATCCTGCGTCAGTTCCTGACCGAAGCGAGCATGGTCACCTTGGTAGGGGGGGTGATGGGCTTGCTGGCGGGTCTGATGATCGGTGCGACGCTGGTCGTCTTGGGCGTTCCGGCGGTGTTCTCGGTACGGGCCATGCTGGGTGCATTTGCCTGCGCCGTGGCGATTGGCCTCTTTTTTGGTTACATGCCGGCAAAAACCGCAGCACGCCTGGACCCAGTGCGTGCACTGGCGGGAGAGTAGGAAATGGTGATGATGAAGACAGCAAATGCCCTGGCAGCTGCGGTGCTTTTGTCGGGCTGCATGAGCATGCCGCAGGAGGAGTTGTTGCCGGTGCCCCTGCAGCACGCGGAGATGCCGGCGCGATGGCCTGCTACCCAGGGTTTGCCTCGCGATGTGCTGAACGAGGACTGGTGGCTCGGCTTTGGGAGTTCCGAGCTCAACCGCGTGGTGGAGCAGGCACGGGCCCAGAGCCTGGACATGCAGGGGGCTGTGGCCCGGGTAGCGCAGGCCAGGGCGCAAGCCGAGCAAGTCAGAGCCAATGCTTCGCCAGAACTGAACGCGGAGTTGAGGACCGCCAGAACCCGTACCCTGGGCCATGGCGACCAAAGTGATGGCCAGCGTTGGCGCGGCGCGCTGACGGCCAGCTACGAGCTCGATCTCTGGGGGCGGTTGCGCAGCGGCAGTACAGCCGCTCAGGCCTTGTGGCAGGCAAGTGTTTATGACAGCGAGGCCTTGCAATTGAGCGTGACGGCAGCGGTGGCCAATGCCTGGCTGCAATGTGTAGCCCTTGGCGAGCGGGTATCAATGGCACAGCAGAGTCTGCAGATCGCCGAGCGACTGCTCCAATTGGTGGAGGCCAAAGCACGTCTGGGCGCTGCCACTTCGCTGGACCTGGCGCAGCAGCGTGGGTTGGTCGCTGCCCAGCAACGCACCCTGGCCGCAGTAGAGCAGCAAGAGGCGGTAGCTCGCGCTTCTCTGGCCGTCCTATCCGGTCACTGGACTGTGCAAGCACCTGAGCAAGATAGCGTGTTCGACCTGGCTGTGCCGCAGATTCAACCTGGCGCGCCGACTGAGCTGCTCACGCGCAGGCCAGACATTGCGCGCGCCGAGGCACAGCTGCAGGCCGCGGGCGCCAATCTGCAGGCAGCCAGAGCAGCCATGCTGCCTCGGCTGAGTTTGTCGGCCGGCGTGGTGTCCGAGCCTGAATCGCTGCGTCGATTGCTGGATCGTCCATTGCTGTCCCTGGCGCTTGGACTGACTGCGCCCATCTTTGATGCCGGTCGGCTGGCCTCCCAGCGGGACGCAGCAGTGGCGCGGCGGCAGGAACTGCTGGCCAGCTATCGCCAGGCGATTATGGCGGCCTACGGTGATGTGCAAATCGCGCTGGATGCCAGCCATGGTGCGCAGCAGCAGGAGCAAGCCCAGGCGCAGGAGTTGGCGCAAGCGCGTCGCGCGCTTGGCCTGGCCCAGAGTCGCTACCGTGCAGGGGCCGAAACCATGCTGACGCTGCTGGAGACACAGCGCGCGTCTTTTGTCGCGCACGACCTGGCGATTCAAATGCGCCTGGAGCGGCTGCAGGCCAGCGTTGCCTTGTACAAGGCATTGGGCGGCGGCTGGCAACTCACTTGAAGTTGCACTGGCCTTGCTGCGCAGAATTGGTTGCCCTTTGGGCACTTGGTTCCTGACCCCAGCGACCGAATCTGTATTAGGTTTGAATACAATCAAATGAAAATGATTCTTGTTTAATATTTATGCCGCCACACTGCGGCGGCATACCTGCCAGATCCATGGTCTTCCATTCAAACCACACAGAGATTGCCGCGCTTTACGTTGACCACCATGGCTGGCTGCTGGGCTGGCTCCGCCGGCGGCTGCATTCGGCCGCAGAGGCGGCAGATCTTGCGCACGATACCTTTTTGCGCTTGCTTACCGGCCAGCGCAGCCGAAGCTTTGCCAGTGCCGGGGAGACACGGGCGTATTTGCGTGTGACGGCGCAGAACCTGTGCATCAATCTTTGGCATCGCCAGGAGATCGAGCGCGCCTGGCTCGACATGCTGGCCTCGACTCCCGAGGCCAGCTACCCATCAGCCGAGCGACAGGCCATTGTGTTGCAGGCGCTCGAAGAAATAGGACACATGCTCAGCGCACTCTCGCCCAAAGCCGCGCGGGCTTTTACCCTGGCGGTGGTGTGCGAAATGACCGATGACGAAGTGGGCGCCGAACTGGGGGTCTCCGGCCGCATGGTGCGCAAGTACGTGGCGCAAGCCATGCTTGGCTGCCTGACCTTGAGCGCCCGTCAGACGGCGACCGAGTTGCAACAGGAGCCACAGGCGTGAGCGATGAAGACCGAGCGTTGCCAGGCATGCCTTCGCATGAGCAACTGCAGCAGGCGGCCCATTGGTATGCATGCCTGCGCGATGGCCAGGCCCGCGCCAGCGAGCGTGCTGCCTGGCAAACCTGGCTGGCCGCGGCAGAAGGCCATGCGCTGGCCTGGCAACAGGTGCAGGAGATCAGCCGCGCGTTCGAGCCCGTGCGAGCTCTGCCCAATGTTCGCGAAGCTGCGGAAGGGCTGCAGGCGGCAAATCAGCGCATGCGTGTCCGCCGCAGGGTGCTCGCCAGCTGTGCTTTGCTGACAACGGGCGGTCTGGCAGGAGCACTGAGCTGGCGCCAGGGCTGGTTGCCAGATCAGGTGATGGCCTGGGGGGCCGATGCACATACGCATACCGGTGAACTCAAGCAGATGCGACTGGCTGACGGATCCACGCTGTGGCTCAACACCGGCAGTGCGGTTGATGTGCGCTTTGGCGCATCCGAGCGTCGCCTTGTGCTGTTGGCCGGCGAAGTGTTTGTGACCACCGCGCATGATGCGCGCCCCTTGCTGGTGCAAACCACGGATGGCCAGATGCGAGCCCTGGGCACGCGCTTCAACGTGCAGTTGGGCAACTCGGCGACGGAGCTGACCGTGTTTGAAGGTGCGGTGGAGGTGTGCACTACCAATAGTGGCAGCACTCTGGTAGTGGCCGCTGGCCAGCGGACGAGATTCACCAGGGCCCGCATTGAGCAGCCAGACATCGCCGACTCCGCTCGGCAGGCCTGGACGCAGGGCAGGCTGATCGCCAACAACCTGCCGTTGCGCGAATTCGTCGTGGAGATGCGGCGCTATCGCAAAGGCTATCTGGGAGTTGCCGATGCAGTAGCGGACCTGGAGGTGTACGGCAGCTTCCCGGCCCAGGACAGCGACCGGGCGCTGAAGATGCTGAGCTTGGCCCTGCCCGTGCGGATCGAGCAAAGGCTGCCATGGTGGACGTCTATTGAGGCCAAGGCATAGGCGATTTGCCAGGTCTTGGCAGCAGCGGCCTTTCAATTTTTTCAAATATTTTTTGAAAACGGGTTCCGGGTTTGTGCGTCTCATTGGTTTATGTCTGTGAGAAGACAGTTTTCCATTGCTGCCAAGCACAGCCAACCTGGCCTCAAACGCGCTTCGGATTTCGATTGCCGGTGCCTGGTTTGCCAGACAAGCACTGGCGCAGCCATAGCCACAGCTGCAGCTGCAGCGATGGTGAGTGATGGTCTTCGCCCCGTTGTGATTGCATCCTTTCCATTCGGAGTCTCCATGCCTGTTCGTCATTTTGAGCGCGTCCAGCGTCTGCGCCGCTTGCCAATTCCTCGCCCGTGGGCCAGCTCCTTGCTTGCTTTGGGGGCGGTACTTGGATCGCTCCAGGTATCACCCGCGTCGGCGCAGCAGCCGGCAGCTGCAGTGCAGACAATGCGTCAGTACGACATACCGGCGGGCCCCTTGAGCCAGGCATTGACACGCTTTTCGAGCGAATCGGGCATCTACCTGGCAGGCAATGCCAGCACGGCCGAAGGCAAGATGAGCCCGGGACTCAAAGGCCGCTATGGTGTGGCGGCCGGCCTGGCGGCACTGCTGGCCGATACCGGGCTGGAAGCCTTTGTGCAAGCTGACGGCAGCTATGGGCTGCGCATCAGACGTGCCCAAACACCGGCTCCGGCACTGGACGGCGCAACACTGCCAACCGTGACAGTCACTGCCAGTGCAGAGCGAAACGGTACGACGGAAGGTACGGGCAGCTATACCCAGGAAGGGCCCAGCCGTACAGCCACGGGGTTGGGTCTTTCGTTGCGGGAGACGCCGCAGTCGGTCACGGTGATGACGCGCCAGCGCATGGACGATTTCAAGCTCGAAACCTTGACCGATGTGATGGAACAGACGCCTGGAATTGCGGTCTACCGGCAGAACAACGCCACCGATTTTCAGGCGCGCGGCACCAGCGTCAATCTGCAGACCGATGGTATGGCTCAGGTCAGCAGCGGTTGGTACTATCTCACCAGCACCTTGTTCTCTCTCGATGACATGGCCGAGATCGACCGCATCGAGGTACTCAAGGGCTCATCCGGTCTGGTGGTGGGCAAGGGCAATTATGGTGCCACCGTGAACATGGTGCGCAAGCGTCCAACGCGCGAGTTCCAGGCCAATGTGCGCGCCAGTGCCGGCAGCTGGGACACTTATCGCGCGCAGGCCGATATCGGCGGACCGCTCAATGAGGCAGGTACGCTGCGCGGCCGGCTGGTGGCTTCGGCCATGGATGCGGGAAGCTTTCGTGACCACGAAAAAAGTGCCAGCCGGATGCTGTTTGGCGCGCTCGAAGCCGATCTCTCGCCGAGTACGCAGCTCAATCTGGGTCTGACCTACCGCCAGCGCGACGCAAAGGGAATCGGCACCACCCAGCCGATCCAGCGCTACACCAAGGCAGGCGCGGAAGTGGGCTGGATGCCACGCTCGTTCAACACCGGAGCGCCCTGGGGCGGCTATCGCCAGGACAGCCTGAACCTTTTTGGCAGCCTGGAGCAAAAGCTTGCCAATGACTGGACTGCCGAGCTCAAGTTCTCGCACCAGCGCGCCACCATGGATGATATGCGTGCGGGCTATTACTACGATCAGGACCGCGCCAGCTTTGGCCGCTGGCGTGACATGGACAACAACAACTGGACGGTGAATTTCGACATCAAGGGCCCGTTCGAGCTGCTGGGCCGCTCGCATGAGTTGCTCGCTGGTGCAGGTATCTCCCGTTTCAGCAGCCAGGTGCAGTTGCCGCTCAATTCGCTCAACCTGGTGCCGCTCGAAGATCTTGGCATTCACATGGGGCAGGGTGGTGCCGTGTTGCCCGAGCCCGATTACAGCACCTTGTACTATGGCGACAACAGTTTCAGCCAGAAGCAGCGCTACGCATATGCGGCTGGACGTTTTCGCCTGAGTGACCCTCTGCAACTGATCGCCGGTGCACGTGTTACCCGCTTTGAAGAGCGCGACATTACACCTTATTGGTGGAATTACGACATGAAGGAAAACGGCGTAGTCACGCCCTACGCAGGCCTGGTTTACGAAATCCACCCCAATGTCTCGCTGTATGGCAGCTATGCCAAGATATTCCAGCCGCAAACTGCCCAGGATGAAAGAGGCAGTACTCTCCCAGCGGAAGAAGGCAGCACCTACGAAGTCGGTGCCAAGGCCGAGTTTTTCGACAAGCGCCTGAATGCCAGCATTGCCCATTTCTGGATGAAGACCAGGAACACGGCTGAAGAAAGCGGTGGCCTCACACCCGGTGGCGATACTGCCTACCGCGCCGTTTCATCGGCGACGCGCCGGGGCTGGGAGCTGGAGCTGTCGGGACAATTGGCGCGTGGCTGGCAGGCGCAAGGCAGCATGGTGCAGCAAGACAGCTCGCTCAACAGTGCCAGCAAGTACCCCAAATACCAGTTCAAGCTGGGAACCACCTACCGCTTTGAGGGTGGGATGCGCGGTCTGACCGTGGGGGCCTCCACGCGCTGGCAGGGGAAGACCGCGGTCAGCAATGCCGCAGCCACGCTGGCGCAGGACGGCTATGCGTTGGTCGATCTGATGGCCCGCTACCAGGTCAACCAGCACCTGTCGTGGAGCCTGAACGTCAACAACGCGTTCGACAAGCGATACCTCTCGGGCCTGACCAACTTCTCTGCCGCGGGCCTGTTCTACACCTGGGGAGCTCCGCGCAGCGTGAACGTGGGGATGCGCTATGACTTCTGAGACCTTGGCCATGGCTACCAGCAAGCGTAGGCTGCCTCATCGCCCGCAGATTGAAAGCAGGCGGTCATGAAGGAGGGCTTTCGCCAAAGCATGGCCTGGCTGCACACCTGGGCGGGCCTGGTGGTGGGCTGGGTGCTGTTTTTCGTATTCGCGACGGGAACCGCGGGATATTTCCAGCACGACATCACACGCTGGATGCAGCCCGAGCGCCCACAACAGCAACGCGTGCCGATACCGGAGGCCAGGCTTGAGCCGGTGCTGGGCGTGGCGCTGGCGAGGCTTGAGCAGCTGGCTCCGGCGGCTGCCAGTTGGCGCATCACGCTGCCACACGAATCGCTCTCGCCGCGAGGCTGGCAGGGGCTCTCGATTCGCTGGGAGGAGATGCCGCGCGAGGGTCACCGGCGCGGCGCCAGTGGTTCCGAAGTGCTCGATCCCACCAATGGCTCCCTGTTGCCGTCTGAGCCGCAGCCGCGTGCAACGGCGGGAGGCTTGGGCCTGTACCGCATGCACTATATGCTGCATTACGTGCCCTATGACTGGGCGATCCGCATTGTGGGCGTCTGCACGATGCTGATGCTCATCGCCATCATCAGCGGGGTCATTGCACACAAACGCATCTTCCAGGACTTCTTCACCTTCCGCCCTGGCAAAGGCCAGCGCAGTTGGCTGGATGCGCACAATGCTGTCAGCGTGATGGCATTGCCGTTCTTTTTGATGATCACCTACAGCGGGCTGGTCTTCTTTCTGTTCACCTATATGCCTGCTGGGCGCGATGTGCAGTACGGCAACGATTCCGAAGCGAACCAGACGTTCTATGACGAACTGCTTGATCGCCGGGCTCATTCATCCATCAAGTTCCCCCAGGCTGATGTGGCAGCTATGGTGCGACAGGCGCAGGGTGTTTGGGGCGAGGCACAGGTGGCATCAATAGCCATCGAGCGCCACGAAGCAGAACCAGCAGAGGTGATATTGACTCGAGCTAATGGAGGCAAGCTTGATTTCTGGAGCCCGGAGCAGATGCGCTTCAAGGCAGATGACGGTGAGCAACTCCCCGAGGAAGCGCCCCCTGGCGGCAGCGCACGCTTGACGCAAAGCGTGGTGCTGAACCTGCATGAAGGCCTGTTTGCCGATATCTGGGGACGGTGGTTGTACTTTTTTTCAGGCTTGCTGGGCTGCGCGATGATCGGCACCGGGTTGGTGCTGTGGACCGTCAAGCGGCGCAGATACCACCTGGGTAGCGGCCGAGAAAAGCCGGGGCTGCGTCTGGTGGAAGCACTCAACGTAGCCACCATTGCTGGCTTGCCATTGGCGATGGCCGCATATTTCTGGGCCAACCGTCTTTTGCCGCTGGAAATGGCCGATCGCGCGGCCTGGGAGTTCCACAGTCTTTTTGCCGTGTGGCTGGGCAGTCTGTTCTATGCGTTGGCCCGGCCTCTGGCACGGGCCTGGGTGGAGTTGCTGTGGGGCGCGTGCCTGGCCTTTGCCGCAGTGCCGCTGCTCAACTTTCTCACCACGGATCGTCACCTGGGCCGCAGTCTGGCCACGGGCGACTGGGTGTTTGCCGGATTCGATCTGACCCAGCTGGCACTGGCTGCCGTGTTCGCAGTGATGGCTCTGAAGGTGCAGCGCAGGCTGCTGGTCGCTAGCCACATGGAGCGAAGTGTATGAAACAGTCTCCAGGTTTCGCGCACTCCTACCGCTGGGCAGTGCTGTCGCGGATTGCTGCGGCAACCATCGGTGGGTATGCACTCGCGTCGGCCGCCACCGTATTGCTGGCCCTGATCTGGCCCGCCAGCAGATCGCAGGCCTTGCTCTGGGCCAGCATGCTCAGCTTTGCTGTTTATGCGGCCGCCGTGATCTGGGTGTTTTGCACACGAAGCGCCTGGCGCGCCTGGGCAGGCATGGTGCTTGGCTCTGCGCTGTTGATCGCCATGGCTTGGGCATTGTCATTGGGAGGGGCTGGATGATGGGCACCGTCTTCACTTCCGAGCATCTGCTCATGGCGGGATTGGCGGTGCCAGGCATGCTGGCATTGGTGGCTGCGACCGACCGCCATGCTGAACATCTGCTGGGCCGTTTCTACAGCACCCGATCCCGCGTTTTGGCCCGTGCCGTTGGTTGGTTGCTTTTATGCATCGCTTTGGCGCTCTCAGTTGCCATGCAGGGAATGGGCGTGGGCTTCACCTGGTGGCTCACCTGGCTGGGTGCGGCAGCGCTCGCTTGGGTCTTCACGTTTGCGCACTGGGCGCGGCAGCCACCGGCGCGAGACAGGCCCGTGCGAGCGACCCCAAGGGTTTCAGTCGATGTTGCGTCGTCTGGGATGGTCGGGCAGAGAGCAGTTGCTGCCGGTCTGCTGGTAGCGACAGCGCTTGTGTTCAGCATTGGCTTGGTTCGAGTGCAGACTCCGCCGCTCGAGCGCAACGATGCCTTGCACGGAACGATTGGGCCGTGGAGCTTCATTTTTGCCGAAGCGGATCGACAACCTCCGGAGCGGGTTGCCATGGACATTCCGATGAAGGAGTTTCGTCTGCGCTTTTGCGACGACTGTGATCCGCAGATACGGCAGGCCACGCTCAAGGTCAACCGGCCACGCAATGCGCGCGCCACAGGCATGGGCTTCATGGGGCAGCGCTGGGAGCGCCGTACCGAAATTTCGCTGCCAAACACACTGAATGCACAAAGTGAACTGTGGCTGACAGTGACCGGCAAGGACGGCAGTGTGTACCAGACGTTCTGGCGCATGGATCAGGTATCGCCTGCCACCGTGGCTTGGTTTGAGCAACAAAGGAGGCCATATGGCTCGGTCCAATGAACAATGCTTTGGGCGCTGCCTGGGCGTTGTGACGCTGATGATGCTGGCTGCTGGCTATGCCAGCGCCCATGAACCGGTAGCTATGTGCGTGTTGCTCGATGCCAGCACCATCCGCTGTCGCGGAACCAGCAATGACGGGGATGAATTGCGAGGCGCGCGCATGGAGGTGAATGCGCATGACGGTTCAGCGCTGCTGGACGGCCGGCTGGATGCGCAATCGACATTTACCTTTGCCAAGCCTCGCCAGCCCTTTTATGTCTTGTTGGATACCGGGCCAGGCCTGCAGGCTATCGTAGAGCAAGAGGAAATCAAACCGGTGCCGACTCGCAAGGCGCGTTGGATGCAACGCTGAGGCAGCAGTTCTGGCGTCCTTGCCGGTACGAGAAATCCACAGGCGCAATTGCGGTGGGTGCTCTACGGCAGCCATGCCAGTCTCGGGGGGAGCATCTCCGTTTTCAGGCGCTGGACGAGGCTTTTGAAGGCCGCGTTGTCCAGCGAGAATGGTACTCGTGACGGTTTCACGGATTTCCGTGTGTCATGCCGTCATCGTGGCTTGCAAGGCATGAATGAAGCGTGCATTGTCGTTTTCGGTACCTATGGATACGCGCAGGAAATGCTCGAACCCCGGCTCCTTCCAGGGCTTGATGATCACGCCCCGGCGAAGCAACGCCTCCGCCACGGGGCTGCTGGGACGGCCGATGTCGAGAAACAGGAAATTGGCGACCGAAGGCGCAATGCGCAGGCCATGCAACGGGCCTGCGGGCATGGCCAGGGCCAGCAGCTCACGGCGCAATGCCTCGCGCAGTGCCACTGTGTTCGCTACGCAGCTACGCATGTGAGCGGGGTCGCTCCAGGCTGCCAGCGCAGCGCGTTGAGCCACCATGTTCACGTTAAAGGGCGAACGTACCTTGTTCAGCAGGTTCACGAAGTCGGCGCTGTCGGCCATGCCATAACCCACCCGCAGGCCCGCCAGTCCCCAGGCTTTGGAGAATGTGCGCAGCACGATCCAAGGCCCCTTGCGTGCGGCCAGCAAGGCCAATACCTCGGGGTAGTTCTCGTCATGCAAGGCATATTCGTAATAAGCCTCGTCCACCACCAGCACGGTGCTGGTGGGCGTTGCTTCCAGCACGCGAGCAAATTGCGCCGCATCCATCATGCAGCCCACGGGGTTGGATGGATTGGGCAGGAAAGCGATCTTGGGTGCCATGGCCATGGCTGTGCACCAGGCATCAATGTCAAAGCCCAGCTCTGCGGTCAGATCAAGCAACTTTACCTGTGCCCCCATCATGCGCGGGTAGATCTCGTGCAGGCCGAACACGGGGCGCTGTGTCACCACCAGGTCGCCGGGCGAGAGAAACACCTCGCAAAGGATCCTGATCAGGTCTTCAGAACCGTTGCCGAACACCAGGCGGTCTGCGGCTATGCCGCTGCGCTCGGCAATTGCCTGGCGCAGTACCGTGCACTGGGCATCTGGATAGTTGCCAACATCATCGGCCAGGCTTGCCAGAGCCTGGCGCACGGCGGAACTGGCACCGTACGGGTTTTCATTGCTGGCCAGGCGTGTGATGTTGGCAATGCCAAAGCGTGCCCGCACGGCCTCGTTGGACAGGCCTGCGTTGTAGGCGGGCAGGGGAAGCGCTTCAGGGCGAGCCAACGAGGCGATCAGGGAGTCAGTCATGGGTCGAACACCTTTCGTAGAACATCATGCGGATCTGTTGGCCTGGGCGATCAATCCCTGGCGCACCACGGTACAGTTGGGCTTCTGGCCAAACCAGTAGGCCAGCTCCGCTCCGTGGCGCACGGGCCAGAGCACGAAGTTGGCGGGTCGTCCCGAGGCGATCAGGCCTTGCTCGTGCTGCAGGCCCAGCGCGCGCGCCGCATGGCAGGTGATGCCGGCCAGCGCCTCGGGCACAGTGAGTCCGAACAATGTGCAGGCCATATTGGCCATCAGCAGCAGGCTCAGGGCGGGGGAGGTGCCCGGGTTGTGGTCCGTGGAGACGGCCATTGGCACCCCAGCGGCCCGCAGGCCTGCGATGGGGGGGACCTGGGTGTCGCGCAGCGTGTAGAAGGCGCCGGGCAACAGCACGGCTACGGTGCCCGCCTGGCGCATGGCGGCGATGCCCTTGTCGGACAGGTGTTCGATATGGTCGCAGGACAGCGCGCCATAGCGCGCGGCGAGGGCGGCACCTTCCATGTTCGACAACTGCTCGGCGTGTAGTTTCACGGGCAGGCCCAGCGCTTGCGCCGCCTTGAAAACCTGCTCGGTCTCGGCCAGCGAGAAGGCGATGCGCTCGCAGAATACGTCCACGGCATCGATCAGGCCTTCGGAGGCCAGTGCGGGCATGATGTCGCGGCAGACCAGATCGATATAGTCCTGGCTGCGGCCAGCGTATTCGGGCGGCAGCGCATGGGCACCGAGGAAGGTGGTGCGCACAGTCACGCCGCGCAGCTCGCCCAGCCGGCGGGCCACACGCAACTGCTTGCGCTCGTGCTCCAGAGACAGGCCGTAGCCCGACTTGATCTCGATGGCTGTCACGCCTTCGGCCAGCAACTGGTCCAGGCGCGGCAGGGCTTGGGCGATCAGTTCTTCCTCGCTGGCCTGGCGCGTGGCCTTGACGCTGGAGACGATGCCGCCGCCAGCGCGCGCCACTTCTTCGTAGGTGGCTCCGGCCAGGCGCATGGCAAACTCGTTGGCGCGTTCACCGCCATAGACCAAATGGGTGTGGCAGTCCACCAGACCTGGCGTGGCAAGACGGGCACCACCTTCATGCGCGGGCAGGTGCTGATAGGAGGCAGGCACCTGATCTTGCGGTCCCACCCAGACGATGCGGCCCTGTTCAACCACTATGCAGGCTGGCTGCCCCTCGGCCATTGGCACATCGGGGGTGAACAGCTCGGATGCCAGTCGCACATCCAGCCAGCGTCCGTCAGCGGAAATGGGGGGCATTGCGGGTAGGGTCATGGCATGGGGTCCTTTGAAAATTCTGATTGGATAGGGATCAATGGGCCAGGCTCATCGTGTGGCCTGCGTCAGACTGACCAGTACCAGACGGCTGTCTGCATCGCGCGGCAACAAAGGGGCGGTGTTTCGGGTCTGCTCGTCGCCCATGTCCCACCACAGAAGGCCTTGGCCGGTGTGCAACAGGGCATCGCCATGAAGAAAGCTGCCCTGCAGCACCATGCACAGACCTGCGGCGCTGTGCCCGGGCTGAATCTCAGTGCCTTGGATCAGTACTTCGGCCGACCACTGGCCACGCCGTGTCATGACGTTGAAATCGGTGCACGTGCCTCCCAGCATGCTGCATTCCAGTGCCGCGTCACCTGAAAAGGCATATGGCTGCCATTGCTGCTGCAATGTGTGATGGATGCCTGCTGCTGCACCGATCAGCTGCACCCCGTCGCCATCCAGCAGCATGATCTGACGGTCTATGCCGGGAAATGCCGAGAATGGACCGGCCTGGGCAACTGTGGCGATGCTCACTCGCCAGCCAAAACTATCCATGTCTGCGCCTTGCGGCCAGCACGCAATCTCACGCGTGCTGCCGCCTCCGTTTTTCCACGGACGGGGTGTGATTTCGTTCAGATCGAAGCGATGCATGGGTATGGGGCTCCTCGGGTTACGCCTGAAGCAGGCGGTAGACCAGCCTGGCCGCCGCTCGCGCTCCATGGCTGTCCTGGTCGAAGCGCGGATTGAACTCCGCCAGGTCAGCCACGCGCAGCTTGCCGCTGCGGCGCACCCTGTCGACGATTGCCTCGACCACGCCCATGGGCACACCATAGGCTGCGGGCGCCGAGACAGCGGGCATGACTGCGGCGGGCAATACGTCCAGATCGATCGTCAGGTAGACATGGTCCACGCCATCGATGACCTGCTGCACCTGCTCCAGCACTTTCTCCAGGTGTCGCTCTTGCATGTCAATATCTTCGATCCAGCACGCTTGCAGCTCGTCGGCCCGTGCGAACAGCGCCGCTGTGTTGCCCAGGCGGCTGACACCCAGGCATGCGTAGTGGAATGTCTGCCCCCGGGCCTGGCAAGCGGTGGCGATCTGGTCGAACGGCGTGCCAGAACTGCCTGGGCGGGCGGTGCGCAGGTCGAAATGAGCGTCGAGATTGAGAACCAGCACCGAACCTGG
Source organism: Comamonas sp. 4034 (assembly GCF_050434545.1). NCBI lineage: Bacteria > Pseudomonadati > Pseudomonadota > Betaproteobacteria > Burkholderiales > Comamonadaceae > Comamonas > Comamonas sp. 4034. The sequence goes on from NZ_JBNDIT010000003.1 coordinate 287,847, forward strand.
GTCGCCGCTGGCATCCAGATGGCCACGCAGGCCCTGCCAGGTACCCCAGGCGATTTCGTGACCACCTCCCAGTACCACAGGAAAGCCCCCGCGCGCAAGCACGGCCTGCACGGTGCGTGCCAGAGCGTGCTGCGCCGCTTCCAGTGCATCGCCTTGGCAGCTTACATCACCGGCATCGTAGAGCGCCTCGTGGTCGTGAACGGGCAGGCCGGCCAGCATGCGCCGGATGGCCTGCGGGCCCTGGGCTGCGCCAGTGCGGCCCTGGTTGCGCTGCACACCGGCATCGCAGGCAAAGCCGAGCAGCGCCCGGGCGGCGGCAGGCAAAGGCGTTTCATCGAACGGGTTGAGCGCTGCAGCGATATTGAACAGCCGACGCGTGTCGCCCCGCTCGCCGGCATCGCTGCGGCCTTGCCACAAGGCCATGTCGGCGGCGGTCCACAGCTCAGAGGCCTGGGCCATTGGTACGTTCACCATCTCAGTGGCTGGGCAACAGATCTGCGGTTATCAGACGGCCCAGGTGGCCGCTGGCGAGCAGGGTGCTGGCGGCTTCGATGTCGGGCGCGAAAAAGCGGTCTTCCTGGTAGAAGGGAACGCTTGCGCGCAGCAGGCTTCGGGCTTCCTCAAGCTTGGGCGAGGTCTTCAGGCCGGTGCGGAAATCCAGGCCTTGGCAGGCGCCCAGCCATTCGATGGCCAGGATGCCACGCACGTTGTCGGCCATGGCCCACAGGCGCTTGCCGGCGTTGGGTGCCATGGAGACATGGTCTTCCTGGTTGGCCGAGGTGGGCAGGCTGGTCACGCTGGCGGGATGGGCCAGTGAGATGTTGTCGCAGGCCAGGGCCGCAGCAGTAACCTGGGCGATCATGAAGCCGGAGTTCACGCCCCCATTGTTCACCAGGAACGGAGGCAGTTGCGACATGTGTTTGTCCATCATGAGCGAGATGCGACGCTCCGACAGTGAGCCGATCTCGGCCAGTGCCAGTGCCAGGTTGTCGGCCGCCATGGCCACCGGCTCGGCATGAAAGTTGCCGCCCGAGACGACATCGCCCTGCTCGGCGAACACCAGCGGGTTGTCGGATACGGCGTTGGCCTCGACGGCCAGCACTTCGGCCGCCTGGCGCAGTTGCGTCAGGCAGGCGCCCATGACCTGTGGCTGACAGCGCAGCGAGTAAGGATCTTGCACCTTGTCGCAGTCCAGGTGCGACTCGCCCACTTCGCTGTGCGGTGTCAGCAGGTCGCGAAAGGCGGCGGCCACGTCAATCTGGCCCTTCTGGCCACGTGCGGCGTGGATACGGGCATCAAAGGGCAGACGCGAACCGAGCAGTGCTTCCACGCTGAGGCTGCCGCACACCAACCCGGCGGCCAGCAGGTCTTCGGCCTCGAACAGGCCGCGCAGCGCATAGGCGGTGGACACCTGAGTGCCGTTGAGCAGCGCCAGGCCTTCCTTGGCGACCAGCGTCAGCGGCTGCAGGCCGGCCATGGCCAGGGCTTCTTTTGCGGGCAGCCATTCGCCGCGGTAACGGGCCTTGCTTTCGCCCAGCAGCACCAGCGACATGTGGGCCAGCGGCGCCAGATCTCCCGAGGCGCCTACCGAGCCCTTGAGAGGGATATGGGGGTAGACCTCGGCGTTGACCAGAGCCATCAGGCTGTCGATGACGACGCGGCGGATGCCGGAGATGCCGCGCGCCAGGCTGTTGATCTTGAGCACCATGATGAGCCGCACCATGGCGTCGTCCAGAGCCTCGCCCACACCGGCGGCGTGGGACAGCACCAGCGAGCGCTGCAGCTTGGCCAGGTCTTCGGGTGCGATCTTGGTGGAGGCCAGCAGGCCGAAACCGGTGTTGATGCCATAGGCGGTGCGGCCTTCGGCGATGATTTTCTCGACGCAGGCCACGGCTGCGTCAATGGCCTCGCCCGCGCTGGTGTCCAGCTGCAGCTTTACAGGCTGTTCATAGGTCAGGCGCAGGTCGGCGAGGCTCAATTGGCCGGGGTGGATATGCAGGTGTGTCATGTGCTTTCCTAGGGAGCTCCATCGGAGCGCCCGGTTGATTCGTCGGCGGGCTCTTTCAGGACTTGACCATGGGCAGGTTCAGACCGTGGCGCCTGGATGCCTCGACGGCAATCTCATAGCCTGCATCGGCATGGCGCATCACGCCGGTCGCAGGATCATTCCACAGCACGCGGCCCAGGCGTGCAGCGGCCTCATCCGTGCCATCGGCCACGATGACCACCCCAGCATGCTGGGAGTAGCCCATGCCCACGCCTCCGCCATGGTGCAGGCTGACCCAGGTGGCGCCGCCTGCGGTGTTGAGCAGGGCGTTGAGCAGCGGCCAGTCGGAGACAGCGTCGGTGCCATCCTTCATGGCTTCGGTTTCGCGGTTGGGGCTTGCCACGGAGCCGCAGTCGAGGTGGTCGCGTCCAATCACGACGGGCGCCTTGAGCTCGCCATTTTTGACCATCTCGTTGAAGGCCAGGGCCGCCTTGTGGCGCTCGCCCAGACCCAGCCAGCAGATGCGTGAAGGCAGGCCCTGGAAGGCAATGCGCTCGCGCGCCATGTCCAGCCAGCGGTGGGTGTGCTTGTTCTCCGGAAACAGTTCCTTGATCTTGGCATCGGTCTTGTAGATGTCCTCGGGATCGCCCGAAAGCGCCACCCAGCGAAACGGACCCTTGCCCTCGCAGAACAGAGGGCGGATGTAGGCTGGCACGAAACCGGGGAAATCGAAGGCGTTCTTCACGCCCTCGTCGAACGCCACCTGGCGGATGTTGTTGCCATAGTCCACCGTGGGGATGCCCATCGCCTGGAAGTCCAGCATGGCCTGCACGTGCTGGGCGCAGCCCTGGGCGGCGGCCTTGCTGAGTTTGGCGTGCTGGCCAGGATCGGCCGCGGCTGCTTCCCACTGTGCAACGGTCCAGCCCACGGGCAGGTAGCCGTTGATCAAGTCGTGGGCGGAGGTCTGGTCGGTCACGATGTCAGGCTTTGGGCCGCCGGCTTTGGCGCGCTTGACGAGCTCGGGCAGGATTTCCGCGGCGTTGCCCAGCAGGGCAATGGAGACGGCCTCCCCCTTTTCAGTGTGCTGCTGAATGAGGGCCAGCGCGTCGTCGATATCCTTGGCCTGTTTGTCCACATAGCGGGTGCGCAGGCGGAAGTCGATGCTGCTTTGCTTGCACTCGATGTTCAGCGAGCAGGCACCGGCCAGCGTGGCGGCCAGCGGTTGCGCGCCACCCATGCCGCCCAGGCCGGCGGTAAGAATCCACTTGCCGGTCAGATCGTTGTTGTAGTGCTGGCGGCCGGCTTCGACAAAGGTTTCGAACGTACCTTGCACGATGCCCTGGCTGCCGATGTAGATCCAGCTGCCGGCTGTCATCTGGCCGTACATGAACAGGCCCTTCTGGTCCAGCTCGTTGAAATTCTCCCAGGTGGCCCACTTGGGCACCAGGTTCGAATTGGCCAGCAGCACGCGTGGTGCGTCAGGATGGGTCTTGAAAACGCCTACGGGCTTGCCCGACTGGATCAGCAGCGATTCATCGGCTTCGAGCTTCTTGAGCTGGGCCAGGATTTCGTCATAGCACTCCCAGTTGCGGGCCGCACGGCCGATGCCACCGTAGACCACCAGCGCCTTGGGGTTCTCGGCCACATCGGGGTCCAGGTTGTTCTGCAGCATGCGGTAGGCGGCTTCGGCCAGCCAGTTCTTGCAGTGCAGTGTGCTGCCTCGGGGGGCGCGGATGACGCGGTTGGCGTCGTAGCGGGGGTCCTGCTGTACGGCTTGGAGGATGGTGTCGTTGGCGTTCATGGTCGTGTCTTTCATGAAAACAAAAAAAATTGGCGCTGGGGCTTACGCAGCGGAAGCGGTATTCGGATAGCCATCGGGGCTGCCGTGTTCCGAGGCTGCGGCGGGCTGCCCTGCTGGGTAAATCATCTGCAGGGGAACCTTCATGGTCTTTTTGGCCAATGGGTAGTAGACGAGTGAGGTAACGATCAGGCTCACGATCCAGGAGATGTCGGCGCCCCCCATGGCCTTGGCAAGCGGGCCTTCGTACATGGCCTGGTTGATGAACGGTATCTGGACGACGATGCCCAGCACGTAGCTGAACAGCGCTACGCCGTTGTAGGCTCCATACCGGCCCTCGCTGTCGTAGAGCGCGGGGATATCCACCTTCTCCTTGGAGACCAGGTAGTAGTCGACGAGGTTGACGGCACTCCAGGGGACGAACACCGTGAGCAGCAGCAGCACGAAGTTCTTGAAGGTGGCCAGGAAGTTGGAACTGGCCAGCAGGGCCACCAGCACCGTGAGCAGCACAAAACCCAGGATGTAGGCGAGGCGAGTGGCCGGCGAGAAGTGCTTCTTGTCATTGAAGGCGCTGACTGTGGTCAGCATGGTCATCACGCCGCCATAGGCATTGAGGCAGTTCACCGTGAGCTTTCCGGTAACGATGACCAGGTAGATCACCACGGCAAGGGGACCGGCCAGGTCACCCAGGAATCCCACCTGGTTCTTGATGAAGTTGCCGCCCAGGGCAGCCACGAGAACGCCGAAGGTCATGGCCAGTTGGGCGCTGATCACGCTGCCGCCGAAGGTGGTCCAGAAGGTCGACGCCGTGGAGGTCTTGCTTGGCAGATAGCGCGAGTAGTCGGCCACATACGGCGCGAAAGTCATCTGCCAGCCCGCAGACAGCGCCATAGCCGTCAGGAAACTGGTCCAGGTAAAGGGCTTCTGGCCAAAGGCGCTGGCTACATCGTAGTGAAGGCACAACTGCCAGGCCAGGTAGCCGAAGCCCAGGATGCCCACGACGGTGGAGATGCGGCCCACCACATGGATCAGCTTGTAGCCAATGAGCGCAACCAGGGCGGTCAGCGCGCCGAAGATGATGATGCCCGCCGCAGGTGTGCTGAAGCCGAACATCAGATTGATGGCCTGGCCCGAGAGCACCGTACCCGTTGCCGCAAAGCCCAGGTACATGAGGATGACCAGCAGCAGGGGAAGGGCAGCACCCTTGACGCCGAATTGCACGCGGCTCGAAATCATCTGTGGCAGGCCCAGCCGGGGCCCTTGCGCAGAGTGCAGTGCCATGACGATGCCGCCGAGGATGTTGCCGATCAACAGGCCGAGGATGGCGGTCATGGCTTCGGCACCGAAGACCACGGCGAGGGCCCCGTCGACCACAGCCGTGATCTGCATGTTGGCGCCGAACCAGAGGGTGAACTGGCTGGAAGGTGAGCCGTGGCGCTCATGCTCGGGAACCATGTCGATGGTTCTTGTTTCCATACGCCCCAGCCCCGCAGCTGCGGAAGAATCAATGCTCATGGGAATGGTCTCCGATTGCTCTGTTCTGTAAAAATTACATACAACTATTGGGTAAACTTGGATAAGTTGTATATACCAATTTTCGTGTTTTACTTGGCAATACGTCAATCAACTTTTACAGACTTTTGATCCGCACAAACCCTATGTCAGTCCGTACTCCAGCGACCGCGGCAAAAGCGGTGATTCCGGCGTTCCAGCGCATCAAGGAGCATGTGCTGCAGCAGATCCATAGCGGTCAATGGCAGCAGGGGGAGGCGATTCCCAGCGAGGCAGCCTTGGCCAAGCAATTCAACGTCGCTCGCATGACGGTCAATCGCGCCTTGCGGGAGCTCAGTGACGAGCAGACGCTGACACGTGTTCAGGGGTCAGGCACTTTCGTGGCCCAGCAGAAATACCAGTCCACCCTGGTTCAGTTGCGCAATATCGCCGACGAGATTGCGGCGCGGGGACATCAGCACCGCGGCGAGCTTCAAAAGCTCGAACGCTATCGGGCTGATACCTTCCTGATGCGGCAGTTCGAGCTGCCTGCCGTTCAGGGTCTGTTCCACTCCGTGGTGATTCATTTTGAGAACGACGTGCCGATCCAGGTCGAGGACCGGTATGTCAACCCGGCTGTGGCGCCCGATTACATGGCCCAGGACTTCGGTAGCCAGACGCCCAATGCCTATTTGATGCGCGTCGCACCATTGCAGGGGGTGCAGTTTTCGATTGAAGCCAGCATGCCAACTGCCGACGTAGCCGAGATGCTGCGTATTGAAACTGGAGAACCCTGTCTGGTGTTGCGCCGCGTCACGCGCTCACAGGGCCAGGTGGCATCGGTGTCGGCGCTGTGGCATCCTGCCTCGCGCTACCAATTCACCGGTAGCTTTTGATACCAAGCCTTCATTTGGCATATGCGGTGCCTTTATGTGACGCTCGATGCCATGGTTTCGCAGGGGGAGGCTTGTTTTGCTTCGGCCCGGGCTCGATCCTTCCCTCAAACCCCGAGCGCGGTCATGCCATGCTCATCGTGCTCGAAGCTGTCACTCCGCCTGATGTCACGCTACCTGGCAACGAGGGCTTGCCGCTTCCTTCAGGCCTCAAAGCCAGAACCTGTTATGAACTCGGCCGGAGTTGAAGTAGACAGATCTACTAGCGAATCGCGAGGGGTACCCCACGGATGCGACAGAAGAAGAGCGGAGCACAGGTGCTGGCGGGTCTGCATCTCCTGGTCTTTGTGCTGCGCATGCTGCCCCATGCGTTGCCTGCCATTGCTCAGGGGATGAGTTCATAACGCGCTAAGGGCTCATCAGCGAACACTAAGAAGAGCCCAATGGCTCAAATTCTGTCGTCGCAGGAATACATGAGCGTCTTGGTGGTGCAGGCTTTTGTCTGCATCTCTGGCTGGCCAGTTTTGGGCAGAAATCAACAATTGGCCAGCCAATCGACTACCAAGAGCCAACAAAAGACACCCGAATGAACTGCCCCCAAAAATTGGATTGATGTCCAACTCTTGGGGGCAGTGCACGAAGGCGGCTCTTAACCTTGGCGTCTGCGGCTTTGCACGAAGCCAAACATTGCCAGAAGTGAAGACAGCGAGATCAGGCCCCAGCCCTCCAAGCTTGGTACATTGGCCAGTACAGGCGGTGTGGGTTTGTCGGTTACCGGGCCGGATGCCACGGTGCAGACCTCAACTCCAGGAGAGGCTCCAGTCTGAGCCGCGGGAGTAACGCAAAAAAAGATGTACTTGTTCAGATCCGGTGATTGCAAGGTATAGCTCGCAGGGTTACCTACACCACCAGTCGAGCCGCCAGAGACCACGGTGCCATCGCCGGAGCTGGAGATGGACGGATTGGTACTGGTCACAAACTTGTAGGAGGTCTGTGCGGGTGCTTCAAGGTCTCCCTCTGTATCTGCATAGGAATAGGTTCCGCTCACCGTCGCGCCCACTTGTGGAGTCCCTGTAATGACGGGGACTGCTGTTGGAACTACGTTGACCGGCGCAGTGATCACGGGGCCCGATGCAGGAGTGCATGCCTCTAGGCCTGGTGATGCCCCTGTACTGGCTGCCGGGGTCACGCAATAGAACAGATACTGATCCACATCTGTTGGTTGAGGTGTGTATGAAACGCTGCCTGAGGCTCCGCCTGTGACGCCGCTTGCCACGGTCGTTCCTGCGCTGGAGTTCGCAATGGACGAATTGGTGCTGGTGACAAATTTATAGGTAGTGGCGGCTGGATTTTCAGGATCCAAATTATTATCGGTATAGATATACGTTCCAGTAACAGAGGATCCAACTTTCGGGGTTCCTATTATTGATGGACTCGCAATGGGTACTACATTTGGCGGTGCACGCTCAATGATTGCCACCATGCTTTGGTATGAAGGATCTTGGTTTTTGAAGAGGTCTAGCGTATAGGTTGTTGACCGGTACGTTGTTGGTAGTGTAGGCAACGTTGTTGCCATCGATTGGTACAGAATCTGATAAGTATCAATAAATTCCTGATTACCATCATATTCCGATTCTGAACTTACTCTTACAGCACCAGCAGTGGCATTGATGCTATTGGCAGTACCTTTGTAGTCGTTCCCGATTTCCCACATCGCAAATTGAAAAGCTTTCTGCTGCGGACCCGTTCCATTCTTGTAGTAGGTATCAAAATAATGATCGATCATCCAGTGAATCGCGGCAATACCCGCATCACCTGACCCACCCTTGATTGCACCGACGCCTGCTTCACTGAAAAAGCTGGTTTGCATATCGAACGGTGGCTTCGTTGAGTGATCGATGCAAATGGCTTTGTTGCACAAATCCGGGCCGCAGCGGTAGTAGGCTCGGATGATGAGTGAGACGAACTGGGGTCGGCGCAAGTACCGCACCACAAACTG